>JBBSCN010000058.1:0-16294 GCA_038250265.1 Cytophagales bacterium
ACCTCTTTAGCGGTGTTTAGATCGGAGTACATGATACTACGCCCCGAGTTGCTACGGGCATAAAATCCTTTTCCATCGGGGGTGAAGCACAGATTTTCAATGTCGGAAACAAATCCGGGAACCTTTTTGGCGCTCCCCGATGGGTTGTTTATATCGATGATCCAGGCATAATTGTTATCGCGATCATCGGGATACAATCCACCCACTACCAGCGAGTTGCCATCTGGGCTCACGTCCATCGAGTAAATTTGGTAATTGGTTTTTTTAACACTTGGAGGAGGATCAATAAATTCTTTAATTAATTCGCCTCGCCAGATTCCGCCCTGTTCCGTCCAGCGGAAGATTTTGCCATCGCTACCACCCGAGTAGATCGAGTTGTTTTTTGTGCTGGTTACGATCGCCCTGGCCGCCTTGGTATGCCCGGCCAATGTTCGGGTAAGAGGATGGTTGTATTTGTCCAAAGCCGCAAAAAGGCCATTGTACACATCATTGTCAAAGGCATAGCCATCATATCTTTTATTAAAGACAAATGCCTGCTGCGCCAAAAGGGATTGAAGGGTAGTATCATTCAATTGCCGTGACTTCAAGGCCATACTTTTTGCGATGGAAAGATAGCGTCTGGTTTGCGCGTCTTTTTGTGCAGTTACAGCCCGCTTCTCACTGGCCTGCGCGGCCTGTTTTTCCTTTTCGGCTTCTTTTTGTGCGACAATTGCTTTTTTCTCAGCAATGTTTGCTTTTTCTAAGTTGGCCAAGGCTTCGGTTTTAGCTTTTTCAGCTTCGGCTTGGGCAGCTCTCGCTTCTTCAGCCGATTTATCTGCCTGTTTTTTTGCTTGCAAGGCGGCTTGTGCCTGCGCCTTGGCATCTTTTTCTGCAAGGGAAGCACGGTCTGCATTCTTGATAGCTTCTTGCTGAGCAATAACCGCCAATTTCTCTTTTTCTTTGGCAATACCGCTTTGCACAAATGCATAGATGAAAGCCATCAAAGCAACCACGGCAAACGAACCCAAAATGATCGCTGTAACCCTGGCGCGTTGCAGCTTGCGTTTCTGCTCGAGTTCTTTTATCCGCTGCTCTGTTTCAAATTCCTTTTTGGAATACTCCAGAAAAACAATGGTGCGTTCAAACGCAGGATTGTAGCGCTGCCCCCACACCAATGTTGGCTTATGTTTTGTCTGCCAGTTGAGCGCCAATTGTAAATCGGGTGGTCTCCAAAGGCCTGCCTTGCCTACTTGATATTGGGTGGCGGCTTCCGCTAAGCGCGTATACATTTGAACTGCATCGGCCTCGTCTTCCACCCAGTTTTTCAGCCTCACCCAGATGCGCATCAAACTCTCGTGTGAGATATCTACCATCGATCGGCCACTCAATGAAATCCCATGAGCAGGAGTTATCAGTGATCTGCCGGGTTCGCGGAATTTATCAATGACTGCTGCTACATCTGATTCAGATACATCTGCGATGGAGGCAATCTCATTTAGTCGTGTAGGCCTGCGAATGCCAAAGTTTTCACCTCTCTTCTCGGTGATTGCTTTGAACATGATTTCGCAAATCCGCTGTTGGTCTTCATCCAATTCGTCAAATGCTTCGTTGGCATGTTGCGACAAGGCTTCTCGCATTGTACCTATCGCCTCGTAGTGCTTTAAATCCAAAGGCTCATCCTCGGTGTCTTTGTAGCGACCCCAATAACTCCAGGTACGCATCAAGGCGTGCTGGAGAATTGGTAACTGATCGGGATTATCGCCCAAGTCATTGAGCAATTGTTGCACTAGGCGAGAGGCAATCTTTGCATTCCCCACGGCTACTGGTCCTTCAATAGCCCTGCGCTTTTGTTCGCGCGTCATTTGTGGAATCAGGTAATGGCTATCGTTGATCTTGCGGGTTAGGTCAGGGAATTGTGCACAGTCTCCGATAAAATCAGAACGCATGGTAATGGCTACATAAATAGGAGCATCTTCGTAATTGATTGCCTCCATCAACAAATTGATGAATGCCAACGACTCGTTCACCGAATTGGGATCTGTGCTATCCTTAAAGCGGAACAATTCTTCAAACTGATCTACTAAAACCAAATAATTGATGTCTGCTGATCGTCTTGATTGCTGAATGGCTTCTACAAGCCCAAGAGAACTACTTTTCAGCAGGGTAGAGACGATAGTTCTCTTTATCTTCTTGTCCTCGGTATCTGCCAAATTATAGTCTCTTGAAGTTTTCAACAGCGCTTCTGAAAGATTGTCAATTGGCGCTGATCCTGGGCGGGTAACGATAACCTCCCAGTTGGGGCTGGCATCAGTCAAAAAGCCACCATATAAAATGGGCATGACACCGCAGTAAATGAAAGAAGACTTACCACTTCCAGAGGGACCGATAACGCCAACAAATCGGTTCTTAGAAAGCTTAAGAAGCACTTCATCGCTTTGTCCCTCGCGACCAAAGAAGAGATGGCTCTCTTCGATCTTAAAAGGCCTCAGGCCGGGGAAGGGATTGCTTTGAATCTCTACACTGGCGGAGTTTTCGGATGTTTCGTCTACAAGCTGACTCATAAGATTAGTTGTTTAGGTGATCTCAAATTCTTGTTTCTTTTTATCCTGTTACTTCCTCTAAAAAGCTCTTGATGGTTTCAATCGTTCGGGTGCTATCTGCGGGAATGACTGTCATGTTTTGATTTTTGTAGGCATCTAAATTGCCCAGCCCTACTAATGCTTTGCCCTGGATAGGCTTTTTTCGTCCAAAGCCAGGTGCTTTAAGCAAATCCAACACTTTCATGCGGACCCACTGGTCGTTCACCTTCCCTTTAAAAATAATTGCCCCATCAAAATTTCTTAAATTTTCGATGTGATGTTTGCGCACCTCCAACAATTCGCCCTCAAAAGCGGGTGATAAAACTTTAAATCCAAATTTCTCTATCGCCTCTTGAATAGGCTTTACTTCTTCCCGATCCATTTTGTCATGGACTAAATAAATTGATTTGCCATCTGTTTCATCTATATCCTTCCGTTGCAGCGAATCCAAAAGTTCTTCTCGCACGATGTTCTTGAAATCTTCCAACGGGTTTTGAAGAATCTCTGCACCTTCCTGCGCTTCCGCATCGCGTTTCAATGTTTCAATAAATGATTTCTGTCGGTCGCTGGCACTTTTCAAATTTTGAGTGATCCAAATGAGGCGAGAAAAATCTTGGCGATTCAATTTCTTGTCGTGTGCACATTCGCCAGCTAATTTGTTCTCCATATCTACCATGGAGCGGTCGCCCCCCTCCGGAATTTGACCGTAGGAGTTACCTATTAAATGAATAGACATGGAGCATTCCTCCAAATCTTTTTTTACCGCGCGTTCAATCTCATCCGCTCGCGTGGGCAGTGTATGGTTGGGCAACACGATATACCCATGGCGAACCAATTCGCGCTTGATGATATTGCGCTGAATAGCTAAGTCGTGACCCGTCTCGGCTAGATAAATAGTTTTTCGTTTGTAAATGTTTTTTACCTCTGCTTGGGTGCCTTCCTTTAAAAGAATCAGTGCTTCGTGGATGTCATAAGCAAGGTCAACCATTTTCATCCAGTACTGCTTTTCTGCTTCTGGGCTAAAAAAGTCTAGGTATTCTTTCATGCTACCTGTTTCATCATCCAACTGATACATTTCGTATCCTATTGAGTCGCGCAGGCGGGGTGGCTGTTCTTGTAATGTGAGTGGTGCTTTCATCACCTTAAAGAACCGGTTTGCCTTCGATCCGGCAGTAGATTTGTAGAATGCTTCGACTAGGTCTAAACATCTACCCGATTGCGCAAATTCTTTGGTGAGTATAGACACCAATATAGCGGCATTGTCCAATGCCGGAGCCGTGGCAGTGTCAAATTCGGATTTGATTACAATATTGGGCTTAGTGCCCAGTACTTGTAGT
The DNA here is from genome assembly GCA_038250265.1 of Cytophagales bacterium. Taxonomy (GTDB): domain Bacteria; phylum Bacteroidota; class Bacteroidia; order Cytophagales; family Cyclobacteriaceae; genus ELB16-189. The sequence goes on from JBBSCN010000058.1 coordinate 3,896, forward strand.
AACATCAGTTCCAAAAACTTTTTAAATTGAGTGACCCATCCTTGTTCACTTTTTTTAGCTACTTCGTTATCCTTTTCCGCATAGGTAACTAACACATCAATTTCAAAGGGCATAGCAATAATTATTTAGTTAACGAGTTCTTTACTTTCGGTTATGTTTTCGATTAAGCCTTGTGCCAAATCATGATGAATGGCCATCACAAAATAGAAGTCGATTAGATTGATTTTGAAAATGACCGCACGCCCAGTAGCCTCTGCTTCGGTAACAGCTGGCGTAGGCCCTTCCTGAAAAAGATCGCCAAAGACGTTTCCTTGCTTCAGCACTTGCACCACTTCGTTGTTGTTTTTTAGCGTCACGTCTCCAAATGCCTGAATGAGAATCGGATTTTCTCCCGGCTGAATAACGAGTTTGTCGCGGTCGTTTAACGTAATAGGATTGATCTTATCGGCCAAGTCGCTCAATATTCTTCCGCTGATGTTTTTAAAAATCGGAAGTTTTTTGATCAGCATTACCATTTCAATTCCTAAAAAGAACCCGTCATCCAGTCCGTCTAAAAGTTGATTATTTTCAATAGCCGAATCGATGTATTTCTTGTCTTTGTAGGGAAGCCTTGCAGAGACGGTTTGGTAGGCTGCCTTGTCTTTGTTGAACACTACCCAAGCGGCTGTCTCTTGAAGCAACTTGTCACGATTGAACATTTGGCTAATTAGCCCACGGCTTACCCTAAAATCAGGGATGTAGGCAGTAGAGTGGGTGGCACACACTTTAGTCCACCGGTTATTGTAGTTAAAGTCTCTATTTAATATGTAGTTGATTGTTTGTATTGGATTGTAGGTTTCGCGAGGAAAGTAAGTTTGCAGCTTTTCTAGTTTGTCTTTGACAGAACTGTCATCCAGCAACGGTATCAACTTTGGTTTGAGATCTTGCTCAACAAATAAATCCAACAGTTCAAGTGCATATTGGATACTATCGGGCGACCCTAGCTCAACGTTGGTCTTAACCAATTGGACAGATTCCGGTTCGTATAGCAATGAGAGCAACAAAGTCAAGTGCTCGTAGTTCTCGAGAATCTCTTCGCGGAGAGCGTCTTTGACCAGCAGAAAATATTCTTGATCAGGCAACTCATCCAAGGCTGCTAGGTTCCAGAGGGTCTTGGACATTTCCACATCCAATAATTCTTTCACATCCAGTGTTTCGCGCCCTCTTGCCCGGTAATTAATAAGACGTAGTGAATACAATATTTGTCGTACTATTCTTTTGTCAGGATAATCTATTTTCTTCCACAACAATTTCATACCTTCCTGTCCACCGATGTGCCCTGTGATCTGAATTAACTTCAGCATCACTAATTCGGTTTGACCCGACTTATGGAAAGCCGTTTCGAGATAGGGCAGAACTGGTTCGCCTGCTTCTTTCAAAGCTGATGATGCTTGATGAGAAAAAATAGGAGATGAGAGTAAATCGATCAGCACGCCCCAGGTCTCCGGCCGTTTTACCTTGCGGGCGGTAAGCAATGCTTCCGAACGAACTTTCGAATCTGCATCGCGTAGCAATTCAAGTAGAATGAAAATTGTCTTTTGGTTGGTAAGCTTGCGGAGCAGTTTCGCCCCAAGGATCCGATCGGCTTGTTTGGGTGACTTACACAGCTTCATGAGTTTATCAACCGAAATGGAGAGGAAGTCGCTATCCTCCGAAGCACCTAGTGCTTGAGAGGCAAGTCCTTTTATCTCATTGTTCTCAGCGACAAGCCCTAATTCTTGAATTTTATCAGTAGCAAATTGGCGAACTTTTTTAATCTTACTATCAGCCAGCTGCAGAAGTGAGGATTCAAACAAAGCAGGCTCTAACTTCTCCATCAGTTTCAACCCGTAAACAACCTTTTCTTCCGCGGTGCTTCTCACTTCTTTTTCAAGCACGCTATCCATGGTGTATTCTCTGACCACATCTTTTTCTATGGCAGATTTATTTTTGATGAGAGAAGATTGAAGCGTATGCCGGTAGCCCACATACATACGGCTTGTTACCCAGTACCATATAACCAGTACGGGGATCGTAAAAGCCGTAACGGTGAGTAAATTAAAAATACTAACGGAGTTAATTAATACAATCAGCCCCCCCGCTACAGTACTCGCCAAGGCCATTACAATCCCCTCAATTTTTGTTTGGGCATCAATCTTTATTTCCTTGTCGATCGGCACATAGTAGAACTTGAATGTAGGATTGTCAATGGCATCTTTTAGCGAGTTAAGTAACAGTTTTCCCATGGCAATGGCGATGAAAAAATAAATGACAGAACTCTGACCGGTGACCAATGGATCGTAACCGAAAAAGAAGCCTAATCCTAAAGCAGCCACCGTAAACAGAATCAGTAGCAACGGATTGATCAAAAGAGAAACCTTTAATCCATAATTTTGATTGATGTAGTCAGTTACGAATGTGGTAAACAAAAAACTAAAAATGACCACCGTTGCCTCGAAAAAGCTTAGGAAATACGGAAGGGACTCATTATCAAATTGAACGGTAGAAATATTAAAAAAGGAATAATCCACAAACCGCAATGCTATTGTCGAGATGATGATGAACATCGACATGGTAATAATATACTTGTTGCCAAAGAACTGGCCAAAAGAAAGTTTTTTGATTTCCTTTTCAGATTTTACAACCAATTTTTCTTGCGTCAGGTACTGATTGGATAGCCTAATAAAAAGAATTAGAAACACGACAATGCTTCCCAAACCGATGATGAACAGCGAAGTGACGGGTACCCCTGCTGCGAGAATAACAGGAACGGCAAAAAAAGCTAAGATTTGCGCAATGGTAGTTCCGATATCGACACTGCCCACAAGCCGCTTGGCAACCCGCACATTGAACATACGAGCGAATGCCCCCCAAAACACCAACTGGGTAATGAACGTAAAGGGAAGCACCAGCATAAATCCAAAGCGATAAAGCTGGTTTACATCGGTTACAAAGAATTCACCAAATTCAATGGTAGCGGTCAACGCTATTACCAACACTAAGTTGAACACAGCCAGCGTTTTGAAGGCCACTTTGCCTTGAAGAAAATTGTAAAGAAGGGTGGCAATGATACCAAATACGCCCGAATAAAAGATGGCAACCGGTAAATCATCTTTTTCGCTGTAAAAATTCAGGAATAAGGTCTGTGAGGCAACCGCGATTGTTGCCATGAAAAGCCCCATAAAAAAACTGATGGCAAGCAGCAACCCAACTGGACCGGTTTCTTCTGGCTCCACATCGAGCATATTCCAGAATCGCTTCATTATAAGTTTTAGGTTTAGACTGTAATTAAAATACATTTATCGAAAAATCCTACGTCTTGCCTTATTTTGTTAAAGCTTTTATGTGTTGAGATGCAACCAGTTGGCTATTGTGCCTTGCCCCCCAGCCTAACATTTTAGTAGGAAATATGGGGCATGTAGTTTTTTTGGCACAATAATTATTTTTGCGAACTCAGAGTACACTTTATTTGCAATCTTCAATTAATTTTTATGCTTTAGTAATATGCTCAAGAAACTATTTGCCAATGCCGTTTTAATAATTGCGTTAACTGATTTTCAATTAGTTGCACAGGCTGACAAAACATTGCCCGAAGCCCAGCGGCTTTTCGCTGTAAAAAACTACGAGCAAGCTATTCCAAAGTTCTTGGAGGCTTTTCAGGCAGGCGTGCAAGATCCTCAGGCTTTTTACCAAGCAGGAATTTGCTATAGAAATTCGGTGACTACCGATGAGCAGATAAAAGGCATTTCCTTTCTGGAAAAGGCTATTGCCGGCAAAAAAGATATAGTTCCAGGCGCTACCTATGAATTAGGCGTATTGTACCTCAAGAACGAGCAGTTGAACAAGGCGGCTGAAGCTTTCGCAAAATATAAAGAGCTTGTTAAGTTGGACAAAAAAGCAACTGCCCAGGCTAATCTTGCGCTGGCGTCTAGCCGGAATGCCATGGCACTGATGTCGGTTCCGAGGAACTTTACCGTTCATAGTTTTCCCGGTTCTGTAAACACGAAATATACCGAGTATAATCCAGTAGTATCAGCGGATGAAAGTGTGCTGGCATTTACAGCATTGCGCCCCAACACAGGTCGAACTCGGTCCGGAGATAAGTTTATTGAGGAGATTTATGTTTCCTACAACAAATCTGGAAACTGGAGTGAGCCTCAGGTAGTGCCGATTGCATCTGAATACAATGTAGGCACAGCTGGGATGTCTGCCGATGGACAGAAGATGGCGGTTTACATGGGAGGAAATGCGGATCAGGGCAATCTTTTTCAGGTAACTAAGTCGGGGGATAGCTGGTCAAAGCCGTCTATTTTGGCGAATACTATCAATTCTCAAGGACTTGAGTCTACTTGCAGCCTTACTCCGGATGGTAAAACAATCTATTTTGCTAGTGATCGGCCCGGAGGAAAAGGTGGCTTGGATATTTGGAAAATTGAAATGAAAGCGGCCGGTGTTTGGAGCCCACCTATGAACTTGGGAGCGGAGATCAATACGAAGGACAACGAAGATGCTCCATTTATCCACCCTGATCAGAAGACATTATTCTTTACATCGGATGGCCACGACACGATGGGCGGACGCGATATTTTTAAGTCGACATTGATTAATGGAAAATGGACAAGTCCTGAAAATATGGGCTATCCGGTCAATACTACTTGCAACGATAATTATTTTACGCTTCTAGCGGATGGCAAGCGGGCTTATTTTTCATCCGATCGAAAAGGTGGACAAGGTGCTCAGGACATTTACTATTTGGATATGCCCGAGAATGCGATGACCATTCCACTTACCATGGTGAAAGGAAAAGTACTGAATGGAGAGACGGGCAAACCAATGAAAACCAAAATGTACGTTATTGACTTGGAGACAAAGAAAGAGCTTGAGTTTGTTTATAACCCTAACCCGAACACCGGAGAATACCTTATCATTTTGCCTCCTTCCAAAAATTACGACATCGTGATCGAATCAGAAGGATTTTTGCCGTACACCCTAAATGTAAACATCCCCAATCAAACCTACTTCTATGAGTTGTACCAGCAGATTACCCTGAAGACCATCAAGCAATTTGACGTTACTGTAGGGCAAGAAGTAGAAGTGAGAAATGCCTTTTATGATACTGATCGAGATGTAAAAACCGAGCTCCGAAAATCAAATGAAGCAAAGTTGGTGCAGACCGATAAAGTTGATGTGTACGATATGATGCTTGACTTGATGGCTTCCGCTGATAAAGAAGGAATAGAATATTTGACTGGTCTGATCGAACATACAGATCCCGTTGATGGTGTAAATTTTAACGAGAAGGAAAATTCAAAAATCGAAGTAGCCAAGCGCACCTATTACTTTGACGAGAGTGACGAAAGCAAATTCGAGCAAAAGCAGGTGGAGGGAAAAACAATTTTTTCTTTGCCCACTATGAATATCACAGAGGAAACGAAAAATGGAAAGTTGGCAGTTGTATCTTCACCAGTTGATAAGGCGGCTCTTTCTAAAAACATAAAAGTATTTTTCGATCAAGGAAAAAGCGATCTCAAGCAGCAGTTCAATGCAGGGCTAGATGGCATCTTGCAAACCCTAGGGCAACAAAAAGAACTTGGAGTCGAAATCTCCGGATTTGCTTCTGCCGAAGGTAGTGAAGAAGCAAATCGTGAACTATCCAACAAAAGAGCGATTGCCGTTCTAGATTATCTTAACCATCGAGGAGTTGTACGCAGAAGGATTGTCGCCAAAGGCTACGGTGCTTCAAAAGATCAACAGGCATCAAAGGAAGAGGGCAGAAGGGTGGAGGTTCGAATAGTTGAGTTAAAATAGAGGGCATTTCTAATATCTGAAATTTGATGTCAGACTGAGCCTATTTTATGTCAGACTGAGCCTGTCGAAGTCTACGTTTCGATAAGCTCTATGTGACAGGTTTTTTGAGATACCTTAGATTTACTTCTGTTGGTGATAAAAGATTAACGAACTATCGCCATAACTCAAAAAACGATAATCATTGCCGAGCGCTTCAGCATAGATTTGCTTCCAATTTTCTCGAACCATCGCTGCAATTAGCAACATGAGTGTAGAACCGGGTTGGTGGAAGTTGGTGATCAGTGCATCTACCGTTCTAATTTGGTATCCCGGAAAAATATAAATAGAGGTTTCACCTTGTAGTTCACTTTCGCCATCCCGTTGTAGTTTGTGCAGCACGTTCTGAAACGATTGTTCTCTAGAAATAGTTGACAGCGATTCATCGTACTGATACGGCTCTTCTTGGGAGATGATAAACGCTGCGTCCGGTTGCTGTTGTAGTTTTACACCGTACCAGAATAGACTTTCTAACGTGCGAAGCGAAGTTGTTCCTACCGCAATTACTTTCCCCTTCCGCTGAATCAAGTTTTCGATGTTCCTTTTAGTAATGATCATTTGTTCAGCGTGCATTTCATGCTCTACTGCATTCTCCACTTTCACAGGCTGAAAGGTTCCCGCGCTTACATGCAGCGTTAAAAAGTCCGTGCTGATTCCTTTGGCTTTCAACGTATTGAAAACACGCTCTGTAAAATGCAGCCCCGCTGTTGGTGCGGCAACAGCTCCTTCATTGGTAGAGTAAATGGTTTGATACCTTTCCTTATCGCTTGCTTCAACTTCTCGCTTGAGATAAGGAGGCAGCGGAACGGCTCCCATTTCACCGATTACTTCTGCAAAAGTGATTTGTTGCGGTTCCCAATTGAATTCAACGATCGAATTAGCGCGATCCAGAAATGTTGCTTGCAGTTCTACGCCATTTTTATATTTTTTCAAAACAGAATTTTCGTTCCATCTTTTAGCATTGCCAACCGACACATGCCATTGGCAGGAACTGACCGCTTCCATCGAAACAGATACAAGCGAAGAGGGCGCAACAGGGTTTAGAAGAAAGACCTCAATTTCAGCGCCCGTTTCCTTTTTGAAAAGCACCCGGGCAGGAATAACTTTTGTGTTGTTAAAAACAAGTAGTGAATCTGAAGGAAGAAATGTGTCCAGTTCGGTAAACTTTGAGTGGGTAATTTTTCCGTCTTGAAAAACGAGCAATTTTGATTGGTCTCTTTCCGGCAGCGGAAACAGGGCAATTCTTTCTGGGGGAAGATGGTACTTAAACTCATTGATGTCCACTACTTTTTTCATGCTGGCCAAAGTTACAAGTTGTTTCCAACCGATCGGGCAAAGTTAGGGCTGACGCATGTTATTTTTAAATCACACAGGCACATAGAAAACGCACGTATTTTAGTATTCCTATGGAAGCTATGTGCCTATGTTGTTTATTATTTACACTAGTTTGGCACTTTTGAGAATTAGACGCATCAGCCTTACGGGCAAAGTCCTTGTGATTTTGTTATTTGATTTTAAAGACGGACTTTAACTGATCAATTCAGAAACCGATGGCATTTCGTACGAGCATCCATAAAAAATCTTTTCAATTTAACTTCGATGCACGTACCTCCATGGGCCCGATGAAAAATAGATCGGCTTGGTTTATAAAATTGTGGGATGAAAGCCGGCCGGATATCTTCGGATTGGGCGAATGCGCACCGTTGGACGGATTGAGCCAAGAAGTCCTATTAATGGATGAACAATTGGCCGAATGGGAAACAAAAGTTAATAATCTGTCGGGGCAGGTTTTATTGGACGAAATTGATTCGCTGGATAAAGTCCACTTGTTTTTAACCAACCATTCGTTGCTGTCAAATTTTTCGTCTATCCTTTTCGGAATAGAAACTGCCTTTCTCGATTTGGCGAATGGGGGGACTCGTACCATCTTCAAAACCGGTTTCTTGACGGGCACACCTATCCCAATTAACGGACTAATATGGATTGGCGGGCTCGATTATATGCTGCAACAAATCGACATCAAGATAAAAGACGGTTTTCGATGCATCAAAATTAAAGTCGGAAGCTTGAATTTTGAGAAGGAGTGCGATATACTCCAGTACATCAGAAGGAAATATTACAGAGAGGACATTGTCATTCGCTTGGACGCGAACGGTGCTTTTAAAACGGACGAGGCAATGTTTAAATTAATGGACATGTCGCGCTATGTCGTTCATTCAATCGAACAGCCCATTAAACCAGGGTTGCCCGAAATGGAGATGCTTTGCCGTCAATCACCAATACCTATTGCGCTAGATGAAGAGTTGATCGGAATTGCGCCAGAGGTTAGGGGAGAATTGCTAAAAAAATTAAAGCCAACCTACATCATTTTAAAGCCGTCTCTGCATGGTGGGCTTCTCGCTTGCCGCGAATGGATTGGCCTGGCAAATGAACTGAAGATTGGCTGGTGGATAACGTCAGCATTAGAATCAGCCATTGGGTTAAATGCCATTGCCCAATTTACTTCGCACTACAAAACTGAGTTGCCGCAGGGCTTGGGTACAGGAATGATTTATGAAAATAATTTCGGTTCTCCGCTGACGATAAACAAAGGGCAACTCACTTATGATCAAAAAGTTAAGTGGGATTTGTCGCCTCTCTTTCCGGCTATTGAAACGACCGGCTTCGAGGAAATAAACTAACTTTTTTAGTTTTTATTTGCATTTGCTAAATAATGTAGCTTATTTCACTAAAAATATTAGTGATGGAGTCAAAAAAGCTGCGATTGAAGAGTAAAAAATTAGAGTCCGGTAAGTACCAAGTCGGTTTTACTACAGAAGGAATTAAACCCAACTTTTATGGTTATTTATTGGCCGAACCAAGCACTCCTTTGCAGGAAGTTGTGGCAAAGATCAAGCGGCATGTGGAACGAATGGCAAACCGCCCACGCTACTTTCAACAAAATCTATTTTCATTGGGCAATCGGCAAGTCAACGCTGGGAAAATCTTAATCTTTGAAAAATAAGCAATGGTAAACCTATGGTAAATCTAAACGAGAACATGCGAAGTCTGCGCAAGCGGTTGAAGCTTACGCAAGATCAATTTGCCGCGAAGTTAGATATTAAGCGGTCTTTGCTGGGCGCTTATGAGGAAGGCCGGGCAGAGCCTAAATTGGAACTGCTTCAAAAGATAGCAGAGGTATTTGACGTTTCGGTTGATGATTTGATTGGAAAAGATCTTTCCGTTCCCGGAAGTGAAACCAAGAGTCCTATAATGAGCGTTTCTGCTAGATCAAAAGAGATTCTGGTCGTCACGGCAGATTCTAGTGGCAAGGACAATATTGAACTCGTTCCGATTAAAGCAGCCGCGGGCTATCTAAATGGCTATGCAGATGCGGAATACGTAAAAGAACTTCCCAAGTTTCAACTGCCCATCCTCAAGCAGGGCACATACCGGGCTTTTGAGATCAACGGTGACTCCATGTTGCCCTTGCTTCCCGGAACGATTGTCATTGGCGAGCACGTAGAAGACATAAAAAATATAAAAAGCGGCAAGACGTATGTGCTGGTTTCACAGCGGGAAGGAGTAGTGTATAAGCGTGTGTTCAATTACTTGAATGAAAGCGGTAAGTTATTTCTTGTGTCAGACAATCGGCACTACTCGCCTTATCAAGTGGATGGAAATGAGATCATGGAAGCGTGGTCTGCGAAGGCATACATCAGCGTTCAGTTCCCGGATGTGGATAGCAAACAGGATGTCTCTGTTGAAGAGCTTGCAGGCGTGGTGTTGGACTTACAGAAGGAGATATTCAAACTAAAATCGGAAAAGAAGAAAGACAATTAACTTAGCGGTTGCCAAGATCTGTTTTCCAGTGGTTCGTGTGCACGCGGCCACGGGGGCAGTGAGGGTTTACTAATTTGTGATTTGTGATTTACGAAGTTTGATTTACAATAAGCGAAGTGGATATTGAGCGATTGATTTTACCAGTTGCCGTTTCAGTAAACACTTTTACAAATTCAACAGAGCGGGGTATTTCATATTTGAACCGCGATTTTTTTAAGTTCTCTCTTATTTGCGATTGTTGATCGGGTGTTAGAAAGCCTTCTACTATCAATGTTACTGCCTGACCCAGCATTGAATCGGGAAGCCCGGCAATAAAAAACCGATTTTGAATTTGAAGCTCGGAAAAGAGTTTTGATATTTTTTCCTCTGTTCTTTCTGGAAACACCTTAACACCTCCGGAGTTGATAACGTTGTCCCATCGGCCAAGCCATAAGAACTCTTCTGGACTTCTGAACTCAACTACATCATTGGTAACTATTTCTTCGACTAAATAAGGCGCTTTTATACACAAGCAACCTCGTTCGTCTTGTCGAATTACAATCCCTGGCAATGCCTTAAAGTAGTCTGTCAGATCAGAGCCGTTGAGTTTTTTCAGCGCGATGTGAGAAATGGTTTCAGTCATTCCGTAGGTTTCGTAAAACGTGCAAGAGTAGTTTCTTAACGCCTTCTTTGTAACCAGATCCAACGGTGCGCCACCAATTAAAATCGCTTTGAGTTGATTGAACCATCCAGCCTGCGGTGAATCAAGAATACTTTTGACTTGATACGGCACGAGCGCGACAAAGTCAACGGATGACTTGGTGTTGACAAATTCAAATGGGTTAGCGCTTGGCTCAACAACAACCATATTCATCCCTACTTCCATGCTTCGCACTAACATCATCATGCCAGCGATATAACCAGTGTCCAGACATACGAGCGATGTTTGGCTCGCTTGAAGCTCAATTGCTTGAGCAGTGGCCATGGCGCTAGCGATCATACTTTTCCGGTCAAGGAAAATCTTTTTAGGCACGCCAGTTGAACCGGAGGTTTGAATTTCAAATGAAAGCTGACCAGCCATCCAATTTCGGCAAAAGGAAATAGTTTTCCCCTCTAGTAAATTGATGTCACTCACCTCGGGAAGGTTTGACAGTTGGTAAATTTTGGTACCGATTTGAAGCGATAAACTCATCTTTCAATCAGCTGAGATTTTACTAAATCAATTTCATTGGACACATCAATTTGAAGACCCACGCTTTCTATTTTTTTGAGCAGGGATTGTAAGAAAGCCTGGTGCTGCGATGTGCTTGGGAAAGAAGGCCTGTGCGCCAATGACGCACGAATATCACTCCACGTTTCTAAAAAACCCAAAGTCGGTTTATCAAAATATCGTTCACCAAACTTTTGCCAAATATATTCTTCTGCTTCCGCGGTAGGATGAATTCTGTCTTGTTTATAAAATCGATAATCACGTAAATCATCCATCATTATTTCGTAGGATGGAAAGTAGTCCACGCCAAATTCTGCGACCGCACGGTGACAAAACAACCGAAGCGCAGATTTGCTTACGGCATTCAGTTCAAGTGTCTCTTTCACATGTCTGACCGGACTAACCGTCAAAATAATTTTGATCAACGGGTTGACAGACCTTATTAATTCATAAATTTCCCGAAACGATGCAAGCATCACCTCTTGCGTTAGCAGCCATTTCGAAAAATGAGTTGCTGGAATTTTGTGACAATTTGCCACTAACTGATCTGTATCTTTTTTACGAAAAGCCCAGGCCGTTCCGTACGTGATAATCAGTCGGTTTGCTGACTTGATAAATTGACTTACGTTATTGATTGAAATAGCAATTTGATCTTCTAGTTCCGTTTTTTCTAAGGCAGAAAATAGGGAGTGAAATTGATGATGATAGTGAACATCTTGATGAGTAACATAGCCTTGATTGTCAGGCATTCTATTTTGGATGGCGAGCGTTAACAACTCATGTATAGAGACGGGATTGTAGATTGTTCCAAATGGATTTACCAACGCATTGAATTTGTTAATTTTTAACTGGTCTCCGATCGCCTGAGAGAAGCAAGACCCAATCGTCAATATCGAATCTTTTTGATTGATTTTTTCCTGCGAAGGAGTGACCTGTAAATCGGTCTTCCATGGATTCATATTTCAGAATAGATTTCTTGGTGCGTTCGCCATTTTACGATCAAAAGTATCTATTTTTAGGCTTCAAAAAAGAATCGAGTACTATGCTTTCACAAAAAGAAATTGAGAAAATACCTACTCAAATTTTTAAAACATCTGAACAGGCCTCCGTTTTTGTGGCCAACGAAATTGCCAGTCTGATAAAAGCTAAACAAAGCGAGGGCAAACCCTGCGTATTGGGTCTTGCCACCGGGTCAACTCCTACACGCGTCTATGGCGAGTTAATCGCTTTACATAAGAAGGGCTTGAGCTTTAAAAATGTTCATACGTTCAATTTGGATGAATATTATCCAATGCTCCCCAACTCGCTGCAGAGTTATGTTCGTTTTATGAACGAACATCTGTTCAATGAAATAGATATTCCGAAAGAGAACATTCATATTCCCGATGGTACGTTGGCAAAAGACAAAGTAGCTGAATTCTGCAAAGCATATGATGGCAAGATTGCCTCTTTGGGCGGCATTGATCTACAAGTCTTGGGTGTTGGGCGGACCGGGCACATTGGTTTCAACGAACCGGGTTCTTCGG
>JBBSCN010000059.1:0-16215 GCA_038250265.1 Cytophagales bacterium
AATAAAGACCTCATCATTACTGAAATTTTTGCAGACCCATCGCCACAAATTGGATTGCCCGATGCTGAGTTTATTGAAATCTATAACCGAAGCAACAATCCGATTGATCTCAATGGTTGGAAATTATCGGATGGCTCTTCCATTGCAACATTCCCATCGCAAATTGTTTTGCCCAACGAATATTGGATTGTCACTTCGTCCACCTCGGTTTCAAAATTTACACCGTTCGGTAAAACTATTGGCCTGGCTAACTTCCCCACACTAAATAACGACAGTGATGTGTTGACTTTAAAAACATCCATCACAATTGATTCTGTTGCCTACAACTCTTCTTGGTATCGAGATGAAGACCAAGCCAATGGGGGCTGGTCGCTTGAGATTATCGACATCAACAACTCGTGTGGCGAGGGTAACAACTGGATCGCATCCGTTGATCCCAAAGGCGGCACGCCTGGAAAACAAAACTCCGTTCTCGCCAACAAACCTGACCTCACGGGGCCACGATTACTAACTGTTACTCCAGTCAATTCTACTCAATTGCTCTTAACGTTCGATGAAAAGTTAGAAAAACCCTTAGGCTTGCTTTCGGTTGCTCTTGCACCACCTACACCTATTTCAAAAGTATCGTTCAACAATCAAGCACTGACCGAAATAAAGATTGACCTATCTCAAGCGTTAGAACAGAGAAAACTCTTCACCATTCAAGTTGGCAACCTGCGCGATTGTGCTGGAAATTTTATTCAAGAAGCATTTAGTCAACTCTCATTTGCTTTGCCCGAAGCTGCAGATAGTTTAGATATCGTAGTAAACGAGATTTTATTTAATCCACGCCCAGGCGGGGTCGACTTTGTGGAGATATTCAACAAATCGCCCAAGTACATCAACTTGAAAAATTTCAAAATCGGTAACTACGAAAAAGGTGTTATCAAAAATGCCAAAAGCATTTCATCCAATTTAATTATCGCACCTAGTTCGTTTTTGGCTATAACAACAGCTGGCGCTGTCTTAAAAACTCAGTATGTGATGAGTGATGAAACCAACTTTTTCCGAAATGATTTGCCGAGTTTTAACGATGATGAGGGCTCAGTTGCACTAATAAACTCTGAAGGGAAACTAGTGGATTATTTCAGCTATTCCGACCAATATCATTCCCGGTTGCTAAAAGACGAAGAAGGGGTTTCGCTGGAGCGGATTTCATTTACACTGAATACAAACGAACCGAGCAATTGGAAATCGGCCAACGCCTCTGTAGGATTTGCCACACCCGGCTATCTCAATTCAAACTCCAGACCTGAATCAGCTATCAACGAAAACGCAGTTCAGGTAGAACCACAAGTTTTTTCGCCCAACCGGCCAGGGCAAGATTTTTCAAAAATAAATTACCGGTTTGAGCAAAGCGGCTTGGTAGCGAACGTGAAAATCTTAGACCAGCAAGGGCGACTGATTAAAACGATCATCAACAATGCTACCTTAGCATTTGAAGGTTTCCTTCGCTGGGATGGTGACCAAGATGATGGCAGCAAAGCGCGACTGGGCTATTATGTGGTTTGGTTCGAGGTTTTTGACTTAGCGGGAAACGTCAATACCATTCGGAAACGGGTGGTTATCGCTGCGCGCGACTAAGGACGTGCGGTTTTTAATTAATCAAATACATTTTTTGTTTCAGGCCTTACCCCGTATTTTTGCACATCTTTTTTAAACCCCTGAATACAGGACTGTTATGGCTAAATCAAGCAAGAAAAAAGTGGCAAAATCTGCCAAAAAATCAATAAAAAAGGCAAAAGTAGCTCCAAAAGCGAAGAAGGCTGCTGCACCTAAGGCTAAGCCCGTTGCCAAGAAAAAAGCTATACCAGCTAAGAAAGTGGTAGCGAAAGCACCCGCAAAAAAGATTGTACAGAAAGTGGAGGCAAAAGCAGCACCTAAGAAGGTCGTTGAAAAAGAAGTGAAGGTAAAATTGCCAAAAGCTCCGAAGGAACCCAAAAAGCCTGCGATGCCAGAGAACACCGTAGAAGGCAGAACACAAACTCATAAACCTGCGGCTGGCCCGTTGAAACTTTCCCCTTCGCAGTTGAATATTTTTCCGATCATCAGTCAGCGCCCAATTGCGCACAAGCAAGTTAACCCCTCCACCCAATCGCTAGATAAAACCCGCTACAGTGAAGAGGAACTGAAAGAATTTGCTGCGTTGATCAACGGCAAGTTGGACAAAGCGCGGGCAGAGTTTAAAATCTTAAAGGACACACTCACTCGCACGAATGATGCCGGTACGGACGCTACCTCTGGCGGAAACACCAAAGTATTGGAAGATGGAGCTGAGACTGCTGAAAAGGAAAATCTAAGTCAATTGGCTGCACGCCAATTGAAATACATTACCAATTTGGAAAATGCGTTGGTCCGCATAAAGAACGGAACCTATGGAATCTGCTCGGTCACTGGCAAATTGATTTCGAAAGAAAGATTGGTTGCGGTGCCCCACACTACGCAGTCTATCGAAGCAAAGATGATGAAGCAAGATTAATCGGTCGCACACAAATCGTACTTCGTAAATTTTATATCACAAATCAGAGAATGGATTTTCTACAAAACCACATCGAAGCATTGATATTCTGTTCGCCTACCGCTACAAAAGTGGTCGACTTGAAGGCGTGTCTTTCAGAAATGTTTAATGCTGATGTGCCGGAAGCAGATATTGAAGCAGCCATTCTGCGGGTAGAAGAAAAGTTTGCTGCCGAGGAATTCTCATTTCAATTGAATAAAGCTGCTGGAGGATATCAGTTCTTAACAAAGCCTGCTTACCAGACTAGCATTGGCATCATGCTAAAGCAGCAATCCAAGAAAAGGCTTTCCACGTCAGCCATGGAAACACTTTCTATCATTGCCTACAAGCAGCCCATCTCAAAAACAGAAGTGGAGAATATCCGCGGTGTAAATTGTGATTACGCCATTCAAAAATTATTGGACAAAAGCCTTGTCGAAATTTTGGGCAAAGCTGAAACCATTGGCCGTCCGATTTTATATGGTACCAGCCCCAAGTTTATGGAGTACTTCGGCATCAACGACATCGGAGAATTACCTACTCCCAAAGATTTTACCAACGAAGTAAACACGATCGGGGAGACCCCGGAAAATTGATTCGTCAATGTACGAATTGGTAATTAGCCAATGATCTGACAACTTCTTAACTTTAACAAGATTCCAATTGGGCCCGCACATCATTGGCCAATTGATTACCAACTATTATTATGGCACGATCAGAAAGACCCTCAAAAAAGACCAGTTCATTTGGCAAGCGTTCAGACGCGGAAAAAAACTTCCTCAACAAGAAAAAGATGGAAGGTCGTAGTGACGATCGCCCTAAGAGGTCTTTTTCAAAAGATCGAAATGATGCCAAATCATCGCGATATGGCAAACCAGCCGGTGATGAAAAGAGATCGTTCGGCAAACGGGATGAATCCACCCCGGACAGGCCAAGGAGATCTTTCTCATCTGACCACCCCGATTCAACACGACCCTCGCGCTATGGCAAGCCAGCAGGTGACGAACGAAAGTCATTTGGAAAGCGTGATGAATCCTCCTCTGAACGACCACGGACTTCAAAACCGTCCGATAGCTATCGGACTGAAAAAAGAACCGAAGGTGGCGATAGACCATTTAGAAGAAATAGCTCAAGACCTTTTGGCGAAAGCCGAAGACCCGATGCCGGGAGCGAAAGACCAAATCATTTTTCGAAAAGCCCATATCCAAAAAGAGAAGAGGGGGACAAACCATTCAGTAAACGCAGAGAAAGTTTTGATACCGACAAGCCAAAACGCTTTTCGAAAGATTCAACTGGCGGGCCTTTCAAAAAAGAACCTCGTTCATTTAGTTCGAATTCGGGGCCTAGAAAATTTTCAAAACCATCCGATAGCTATCGGATTGAGAAAAAAGAAGACAAGCCATTTAGTAAAGGTGGTTTCGAATCCGATTCAAAATTTGAAAAGCGCGAAGGCTCAGAGGAGAAACCTGGCCAGAGGAGCAGTCGTCCTTTTGAAGAGGGAGACGCACCACCGAAAAAGTTTTCGAGGGACATGGTGGTAAAAAAACCTTCGTTCATCGAATCAAAGATGGCCTCCTCTCAGCCACCCGAACGACCGAACTATAAAGAAAAGCCCAGTTTAGAAGGTGAGTTAATCAGGCTAAATAAATTTATGGCCAACAGTGGCGTAGGAAGCCGCAGAGAAGCAGATGAATTTATCAAGATGGGATTAGTAACAGTAAACGGAGTGACCATTATAGAAATGGGTCACAAGGTAAAAAGCACAGACGATGTGCGCTATGAAGGTAAAAAATTAAAAGCCGAGAAGCCAGTTTACGTTTTACTGAACAAACCTAAAGGATTTATCACCACCACTGACGATCCGCAAGAACGCAATACTGTGATGAATTTGGTTTCGAACGTTGGAAAAGAAAGAATCTACCCAGTAGGCAGATTAGATAGAAACACCACGGGTTTGTTGTTGCTCACGAATGATGGAGAGCTTGCCGACAAACTCACGCACCCCTCTTACAAAGCCAAAAAGATTTACAAAGCCGAGTTGGACAAACCCATCACCAAAGCGGATTTTCAGAAGATACTTGATGGTGTTCACTTAGAAGAAGGCAAGGCTATGGTAGATGATTTGGCTATTGTAAGCGATGATAAATTGACGGTTGGTATTGAAATACACATTGGCTGGAACCGAATTGTGCGTAGGATTTTTGAATCACTCGGCTATCAGGTGGTGAAGCTCGATCGCGTAGTCTATGCAGGTCTCGACAAAAAAGAATTGTCACGCGGGCAGTGGAGATTTTTAAGACCCGAAGAAGTAGTCAAGTTGAAGCATTTTGGGTCTTAGCACCACATCATTCCCCCTTCAAATTATCCACGGGCTTGATGTACGTAGCCCTCCATGTTTGCGAGCCGATCGTTAAGACTCCAAAAATAATTAGGGCTAATACACCAAATAAAATTGCGAATGCATCAACCGACACGTGATAGGCTAATTGCTCAAGCCATAAGTTATTGAGAAAGTAAGCGGCTGGCACGGCAATCACAATCGCGATTAGCAAAATGCTCACGAAGCCTTTTGAAAGTAAATAGACCAATGAAATATTGCTGCTGCCCAATACTTTGCGAATGGAAATTTCTTTGATACGCGTTTCTGTAGTGTAGGTTGCCATTCCCAACAATCCTAAACAGGATATGAGAATCGCCAAAAACGAAATTACACTTAAGATGCTGACCAAGTCTCCAAAAAAAATGTCATAGATTTTATGCACTTCGGCAGCGAAATCTTTGTAGTCAACCTTCAGTCCCGGATTTATTTTTGTCCAAGCTGCCTCAACGGATTTTCCGGCAGCTTCATAAGAGCCACTGTAGCTCACTTGCAAAAGCCGATATTCTTCAGGATTGTAAATAATAGCCATCGGCTCCATTTTCTGAACTAGCAGTTGGTGATTGTAGTTTTTTACAACTCCTATAATTTGCTTGCGCGATGAATCCTTTTGTAAGATAAGCTCTTGACCAAGAGCCTCTACCGGAGTGCCCAATTGAAATTTATCAAGCGCTGTTTCATTCAATACAATAAAATTTTTATTTGAAGCGTCATTTTCCTCTTGGAAAAATTTTCCTGCCACGAGTTCTACACCTAAATTTTTAATGTAGTCGGCATCCCCTGAAAAATAATTCAAGTTTGACCAATCTTTATCATCAAGAGATTTTTTATAGGCTTCCGCATGAGAAGAACCTGCCGCTGGAATATGAGATGCAGCCGTTACGTTTTCGATATTAGAATATTTTAGCAATTCGGTTTTTAAAATCACGGGTGAAGTATTGCTAAGGCTTACCACCAATTTTTTATCCATGCTAAATCCATGATCGGCCCGAAGAAATAGTTGTAACTGATTAAATACTACGGTAACCGACAAAATAAAAATCAATGAAAATGTAAACTGGGCTACGAGCAATGATTTACGCAACCCGATTTTAGAAAACAGTTTCATATTGTTGATACCCTTCAAAACCTTTACCGGTTGAAAACCGCTGAGCACCAGTGCCGGAAAAATCCCAGCCAACAGACCAACTAAAATAGCAAAGACAATAAAAACTCCGAACACAAAATAGTTAGCTTCTAAATCCCACATCATTAATCGCGCAAAGCTTAACTCCATCATCAGTGGCTTTAGCGCAATCAGCAACACAATCGCCAACGCTAGCGATAATAAAGAAACGATAACCGACTCTGATAAGAATTGAACAAATATTTGCCAGCGCAAAGCCCCAGTAACCTTGCGCACACCAATTTCACGGGCACGCGTAAGAGAGCGTGCGATAGATAAGTTGGTAAAGTTAAAACACGAAGTGAGCATAACAATGGTAGCCAAGCCAATGAAAAACCAAACAAATATCCACGGCAAAAACGGACCAATAGGATTATTGATAAATGTACCTGGGGTAATGCTGGTGAGCGCTTGGAAAGAATACTTTATTCTTTGTTGTGTGTCTGGCTTAGTGAGCACCGCGAAATGCTTCTGTTCAATTTTCCTTAAGTGACTTTCTATTTCTTCTGTGGGCTTGTTTTCCGCCAACAACACATATATCCACCCAGCTGTGTAGTTGTACCAGTTATCCAAATCTCGCCCTTTGTTTTCTTGTGCCTCTAAACTTTTTACGGTACTAATACTCGCAAGGGCATCAAATACGATGTGTGACTTGTGATGACTATCTTTCAATACACCGGTGACTTTATAAGGCCCTTCTTTACCTACTTTAAAAGTCTCGCCAACAGGATTATCTTGTTTAAATAGCTTTTTGGCTGCTTTCTTTGTTAGTACTACAGAGTAGGGGTCTACCAGAGCCGTTTTGGCATCGCCATGCTCCAATTCATATTCAAACACCTCTAATATTTCGGGGTCCGCAAAATACCCAGATACGGGAATGTTCACATTCTGTTCAATCTCCAGCCACATGTTTCCAAATCCACGCATGATGCGAACAGCCTTCTCTACGCCTGTGTAGTTGTCAAGCAATTCTTGCTTGAGCGGAAGCGTAGTTGTAGCCGTTTCATTTTGCGTTTCGCCTTTACTGCCAATGGGTATGGAATTGATCCGATAAATGCGGTCGCGCCTGGTATTATAGCGATCGTACATCATCTGGTCGGCTACCAACATAATAATAACCATCGAGAGTGCCATTGCCACAGCCAAACCAAAAATATTGATGGCTGAAAAAAAACGATGACGCAATAAGCTGCGAAGGGTTGTTATGAAATAATTACGGAACATGGTAGTGATTAGTTGATGGAATAAAAGTTTCCGGTTACCAGTTATTGGTTATCGGAAGCCGGGAAAAAGTAAACAGGGAACTACTTTACTTCTCGTTTAACCAAAAAGTAATACAGCAAAAACCCAAACGACACCGCTACTGCAAACAGTCCATAAGGCATGGGCGAATCTGGACTAACGGAAACATATTCCATAATAATAAGAGACAGCCCGGCAAAAAAAGCAATAAGCCCCCATTTTAAAGAAGAGTATTTACCATCACCGGCATCGTGCTGTTTAAAAATTGCTTGTGTGTCCTCATTTACAAAACCTTTATCCACCATCTTTTTCTTTAGAAGATAATCGGTCATCACTTTGGTAAAAAAATAGACGGAAAGGCCTAAGCTCCCCAAAATTGAAACTGGCATTAATACTTCATTGGTACTCATAATTGTAACGGTTTAAATTTCTTTGTTTGGTGCGTGAGACGCAAAGCACTTCGCCCATGTTGCAGCTGAACTGAAAATGTTTCTTGCTGGATAGAAATAGTTATCGGTTTCCCGGTACTCCACCTACTCACCTTTAACTAACAACTAACAACCAAAATTCCCTGCAACATCTTACCTTCGACCCGTGTCTAACCCATTAATGACAGAAGATCGGGCCTTGGTTTCGCAAGTCTTAAATGGCGATCGATCGGCCTTTCGGCAACTAATCAAGCAAAATGAGAGGTTGGTAACTCACATGATTAGTCGGCTGGTCGATCATCGAGAGGATAGAGAAGAACTTTGTCAGGATGTTTTTTTGAGAGTGTATGAAAAGCTGGGCGAGTTTACCTTTCAATCGAAATTAAGCACGTGGATTGCAACCATTGCCTATCGGCATGGAGTCAATCACCTGCGAAAGAAGAAAATAGAAGTGAGCGATGTAAATGAGGAAAAAAGTTTCTCAACACACTTCATTTCAGATGAAAACATTGAGGAAAACTATTCAGATCAAGAAATGAACAACCTTGTTTTAAAATGGATTGATCAACTTCCTATTCATTACAAAACTGTGTTGACGCTTTATCATGTCGATTCAATGAACTACCATGAGATCGAAAACATTACCGGCATGCCGGAAGGAACAGTAAAAAATTACCTGTTTCGAGCCCGGCAGTTATTAAAAGAAAAAGTAAAGAACTATCTTGGCAAAGAAGAAATGATATGAACACATCTGACGAAGAAATTCAAAAAAAATTGGAGGCTAACCTTACCGTTGGTAATGATTTAGATTCAATCGCTTACAGAAAAGTATTTAATGCGGTGTCTTCAGCACCCACTTTTCAATTGTCCTCGCAATTTGCCGATAAAGTTTTATCGAAGATTGAGGGTAAAGAAAGCAAAGCCTCTTCTTCAGAAATGTATTGGTTGGCCGCGGGGGTGGCCGTTCTTTTCCTTGCCGCCATCATTAGTGGGCTGCTTATAGGTTTCAAGCCTAGTTTTGGTGCGTTCACGTTTTGGGCGAGTTACCCGGGATTATTTGCCTTCGCGATTGGCCTATTTATTTTGATTCAATGGGCAGATAAGAAAATCTTGAAAACTCCCTCGCTTTAACAGCAATTGGGTTTCGTAATGCCAAGTAATTTTCTCAATCAAAAGTAATTTTTGATTTGTCTTTCATTTTATATCATTGCTGTGATAAAATGAATAACTATGCGAATCTTTCTATTCCTCCTTTTTCTGCTATCGTCTCTATCAATTTTTGCTCAAAAAACCGAAGGCGATAGTTGGGCCACCGTGAAGGCTAATGGCAGCGGCACATTGGCGATTATTTACTACGAACAAGCCGGCCTCATTCAAGATGTCAACGGAAAGCAGGAAGGCCTTTGTGTTGAAATTCTGAAAGACTTTGTGGACTATGTGAAGACCAAGCACAACAAGAAGATTACTCTTCAATATGTTGGCAAAGAGCCTGTTTTCACGAATTTTCTTTCTACCACTCAGAAGAGCATAAATATTTTAGGCGTAACCAATGTAACCATTACGGACGAGCGTAAAAAGATTCTAAAATTCACTCCGCCTTTTATTTCCAACCCAGTGGTTTTGTTAACCCACAAGGAAGCTCCTGCAGTGGCCAGTTTCGCGGAGCTTTCCAAAAAAAAATGGCTATAGCGCTGAGATCATCGGGGGAAGTACGCACGTCAAATACATTAACAAGATAAAGAAAGAGAACTGGCCAAGTTTAAATATCACTTATGGCCCGTCCGGTCAAGAGATCATCAAGAAAATCGGTACGAACCCCAAGCTATTTACCATTGTAGATTTTACGGAATTTGTGGATGCCAATAGAAGGCGCTTGCCCGTAAAAAAGCAAAACTTGGAATTTGGAGATCCTGAACAGTTAGCCTTCATAATGTCCAAGCAATCGGATTGGGATGAAATTTGGAAACTTTTTTTAACGGATGAGTACCGCAAAAGCCCAAAATTCAGAAAAAATGTATCGGATAACTTAGGAATGGCCTTCCTCAATATCTTAAAATAAGAACGGAGCTTAATTTTTGATCTTATTCAACCGATCACCAGTAAAATAACCGTCTTTGATCAATAACATTAATTGATCAACCGTAGGATTGATTTGGTAAAAGATGTCATTCTCTTTGGTATGAACTTCTTTGATGGTCACTTTCTTTTTCAACTTTTTGAGAATCTCTTTGCGCTTGAGCTCATCCTTTAAATCGATGGACAAAAACTGAATATTGCCAGAGGGTTCTTGCTGAATCAATCGCAATACCCATTGCCCGTTCGATTTAAAATTGACGAAATAATAGTTTTGATAGAATTTTACCACGAGTGTATCGCTAATGGTTCCCCGCGTCAACCAGTCTTTTTCGTTTTTATCTTTAAAATGATATCCCCACGATTCAATGATCAAGGTGTCTGAAAATTGTCCGGTGGTTGCGTCCATGGTTTGATATTTACCCTGTAATAGCAGCGGCATTTCTTTGAGCGAAGTAACTCCTCTTGGCTGAGGTTCGGTAAATGTTACCTCTTTGCAGGAATATAGCAAAGCCGACCAAAACAGTAGTAAAACCAAATTTCGCATCTTTAACTAGTCTGTTTGTCTAATGGGATAAGTTACAACTTTGGTATTAACACAACACTAAAGTGTCAAAAAATCCGGATTCTTATAACTGGGGTTCGGGTACATATAAAATCCTTCTCCAGACTTCTCTCCTAATTTCCCCTGATCAACATAACTTTTGAGTAAGGCGGCAAAAGACTTGGAAGCTTCGTCCTCACGGTCTTTCGTCACCCGCCAAGCGGTATCCAACCCTACATTATCTAAAATTCCAAACGGCCCCATGGGCATGTGAAAATTCACCATCCACGATTTATCGATGTCTTCAATACTGCCAACATCTTTTATTTTCAATCGGCCGGCTGCACCTATCAGCGACATCAACATGAAGTTGAACATATACCCAGGCCACTCCTTCTTTACTAATACTGGCACTTGATTGAGTTTTTTTCCAAAGTCAAATAACAATGGAATGATATCTGGATGCGTGCCGGGGTGAGGCATGATGTCGACAACGCGGGCTGTAAACACATCGTGAAAATGAAAGGCACAAAATTTTTCAGGCCGGCCGGAAAGAGTTGCAAAGTGTGACGGCAACAAATACGAAGTATTGGTGGTGAAAATTGTTTTCTCGGGAGCAATCTCGCCAAATTGTTTCCACACTTTTTCTTTAATAGAAGGATCTTCGGTCACGCTTTCGCTGATGATATCGGCATTGACCACCGCTTCAGTCGGGTTCATTGTAAACTTAATTCTCGAAAGAATCGAAGGTTTATCTTCTTCTTTAATCAACTGAATTTTTACCGCGTAGCGAAGCACTTTATCCATCACCCCGCGCGCTTGTTGCAAGGCACTTTCGTGGATGTCATAGATCACTACATGGTAGTTGGAGATAGCCGCCTGTAATCCGACTCTGCTTCCAAGTGTGCCTGCTCCCAGGATGAGTACGTTTTTTATTTCCATAATATTAATTCGTTGATTAGTTGATTCGGTAATTTGTAAATGAGTTGATCTGACAATGAGGTATCAACGAATTATTAAATTAACGAATTAAAAATTGCCCTCCTAGCATTCTTCCCACACGCTTTAATAACATGGTTCAACATGGCAAACCGTGGGTCATGCGTGTGACCTTGCTTGTATCGATAGTATATCTGTTGACAGATTACCCCTACTTTAAACGATCCAAACACATAATAGAAAACAATGTCGTCCAATTTTGTGTTCGCTTTCTCGGCATAATAGGCGGCCATTTCATTTCGTGTCATATTGCCGGGCATCCATGTCAAGTTAAACGGTTTCAATGCGTCACTATCGTTGGCCTCTGCCCAATAGGCGAGTGTGGTTCCTAAATCCATCAGGGGATCGCCCACGGTTGCCATCTCCCAATCTAGAATTGCTTCGATCTCCGTTAAGTTATCAGGGTTGAGCACGAGGTTGTCATATTTATAATCGTTGTGGATGAACGACACGCGCGAAGAAGCAGGAATATGTTTTACCATCCATTCTGCCGCTTCATTCATCGCGGGCAAATCATCGGTCTGTGCATTGAAGTAGCGCTTTGTCCATCCCTCTACTTGTCTTTGCACATATCCTTCCGGTTTGCCTAATTGATCTAGCCCGCTTGACTTTATATCGAGTTGATGAAGCTGAACTAATTGATCAATTGCTGCTTTGGATAGTTGTTGAAAAGTCTGAGGCTCGATAGTCATTCCCTTGGGCACTCGATTTCGAAGTATAACTCCATTCACACGCTTCATTAAATAAAACTTTGCCCCTATCACGCTTTCATCTTCGCAAAACAAAATAGGCTCAGGCACTTTAGTAAATCCCGCTTTCCACAAAAGTGAGAGCACCTTAAACTCTCGCTCCATGTCATGAGCCGATTTGATGTTTGCACCAGCCGGAGGCCTGCGTAAAATGTATTCTCCTTCATCTGTTTGGATCAAATAGGTAAGGTTGGAATAGCCGCTGGGGAATTGTTGAACACAAATATTTTTGGAAATGCCTTCAATATGATCGGCCAAGAACATGCCGAGTTTTTCTTGATTCAATTCTTCGCCTGTGCGGATGGGGGTGGGCTGGTCGAGCATTTTTAGCTATTTAGCATCCATCCCATAACCCTTCAAAATCGATTTCGCCAGCGAAACTTTATGCACTTCATCGGGGCCATCATAAATTCTAGCTCCGCGTTCATGTCTGTACCAAAATGAAAGCAACGTGTCATCTGTGATTCCTAGCGCACCATGCACTTGAATGGCTTTGTCCAAAGTTTTCATCAACACATCGGCTACAAAAAATTTGATGGTAGAGATTTCTTCCTTAGCAGCTTTCGCTCCGTGCTTTTCCATCGAGTAAGCGGTGTGCAATACCATCAGTCTTGCGGCATTGATGTTCGCACGACATTCTGCAATCCATGCTTGTATGATTTGCTGTTGGCCTAAAAATTTGTGGTCGCTAAGTTTACGTGTGGCTGCTCGCTGGCACATCAACTGAAAGGCACGTTCACAAATTCCGATCCAGCGCATACAATGGTGGATACGACCGGGTCCTAGCCGCGCCTGCGCCAATGCAAAGCCTTGCCCTTCTTGTCCGATTAAATTCCCGATCGGTACTTTGCAATTTGTAAACCGCACTTCTGCGTGACTAAAATAATCTTCGCCTGCCTCGCCCATAATGGAAATGTTTCTTACCAACTCGAAGCCGGGGTTATCAAGTGGGACCAAGATCATACTCGCACGCAGATATGGGCTTAAATTATTGGCATCAGTCATCGCCATTACAATCGTGAAATTAGCACCATCGGCAGCGGTAGTAAACCATTTGTGACCGTTGATAATGTACTGATCTGCTTCTCGCTTCGCAGCAGTAGCCATGTTCACGGGGTTTGATCCTGCAAATTCTGGCTCTGTCATGGCAAAGCAAGAACGGATTTCACCTTTCATCAAAGGGTGTAGGTATTTTGCTTTCAATTCCGCGGAAGCGAACTGGTGCATCAACTCCATGTTTCCAATATCGGGCGCATTGCAGTTGAAGATCAAATGCCCGAGCGGAGAAGTCCCCAATACTTCACTTACCTGTGCAAACTCCATTAAGTTTAATCCAACCCCGCCCTCTTCAGGGGATAGATGGGGAGCGAATAGCTGTTGCCCTTTTGCTTTTTCCCGTAAGGATTTTATAATTGAAAGCGATTGCCGAAAAGGCTTCGTGATGATGTCCAATTCGATG
This sequence comes from Cytophagales bacterium, assembly GCA_038250265.1. Classification (GTDB taxonomy): domain Bacteria; phylum Bacteroidota; class Bacteroidia; order Cytophagales; family Cyclobacteriaceae; genus ELB16-189. Next base: position 13,573 of record JBBSCN010000059.1, read on the forward strand.
GGGTAAACTTCTTTTTCTAAAAATGATTTATACTGCGGCAGTAGTGCGACTAGTTTTGGGGTTTGGAAGAGTTCGGTCATAAAAATTTAGCTTTGCATCGGAGGTTAATACAAATTAAAATTAGATAATTTCGATCATATTATTCACTCTGACCCGTCCGGCAGTTGAACAGTTGAGCTAGTCAGAATACACCAACTATAAAATAGTGACTCAACCATCTTACTATTTTCAGTAGATTGCTGGTCGGTTTCCATGAAAAAGCTTTTCGCCATTGGGTTTCTCACGCTCTTCGCACTTCAGTTCGCGGGGTTCTATGCCTATTTTGGTGTGCGGCTCATAGCCATCCGCCAAGAAATGAAAGCCCTGTTGGCTCAGACCCCCGAAGAGCAACTTCAAAAAATTGTTATTTCTGCTGTAGAGTTTGCTTCCATCGATCAAGACGAAAGTGAGATTGAACTCAACGGCAAGATGTATGACATCGCCAAGATAAAAAAACAGCGAGGTGATTACCTTCTTTTTGCTTTACATGACGAACACGAAGACAGCTTGTTATCGCTTTTGGATGAAATGGTGAAGCGATCGACACGAGACAAAAAGCCTGTGCCTTCACAATTGCTTCAGTTTTTGACATGGCTATTTGTTCCTACTTCAACAACATCTTTCAATGGTTTTGACTCAGAAAAAAATATAGCCTCAACAACTTATCTTAATTACTATCTTTCAGTAGAGCAATCCATTCCTGTTCCCCCGCCTTGGGGTTGAGTTTCATTTTCTTTGAGTAACTACTCATTACTAATCATTCGTTAACAATTACTGCTTTGAATTGCGTGAGCATTTCGTTGCATCCAAACTTCTATTCGTCATGAAGAAATTTATGCTATTCATTTTATTAGCCGTGCCAGTTTTTGGTTGGGGCCAAAACTTACGAGGAAAAATATCTGACACTAATGGTAATCCGCTGGCGGGCGCCAACCTGCAGCACAATGGCAAGGGAACCATCTCCGATCAAGATGGACAATTTATGTTGTCGTGTAGCGCAGGAGGAGACTTGGTTATTTCATTTGTTGGGTACGAAACAGTCAAACAATCCATTTCAGATTGCTCGATTGAATTGAATATTTCTTTAAACCCGTCTACTCAAGTACTCAATAAAGTAGAGATTACGGCCACTTCAATTCAAAGGAAGTCGTTGCTCAATCAGCCTACCTCCATCGCCAAAATCGGCACCGTAGAAATTACACGCGGTACCGGTTTATTTTTAGATGACGCCATTAATGCCAACATTCCCGGAGTATTTATGCAACGCAGAACAAATTCTGCAGGGCAGCAATTTAATATTCGTGGCTATGGTGGCGGTGGTCCGGGTAATCGCGGAGTCAACAATAACTTTGATCAGCTCGGTATCAAGGCCTACTTAAATGGAATTCCCATTACGGATGCAGAAGGAATCACCTTAATGGACGATATTGATTTCAACTCGATCGGCACCGTTGAAGTTGTGAAAGGGCCTTCGGGAACATTATATGGATTGGCCATTGCTGGAGTGGTGAATCTCCAAACAATCAAGCCAGAGAAAGAAGAGGTTTCCATTGGGCAAAATATTATGTTAGGAAGCTATGGTCTTCAGCGCTTCACAACCACCTTGCAATCCAATCAAAAAGGATCCTCTATATTGGTCAACTATGGCAAGCAAAATTTTGACGGCTTTATGGTCAATACTGCCGCGCGCAAGGATTTTGTGAATTTCATGGGCGAATTCGTATTGAATCAAAAGCAATCGCTTACTGCCTACATGGGTTGGAGTGACAGCTATGACCAACGCAATGGAGAGTTGACTTCTGATCAATACAATAATTTTGATTACAGCGGTAATCCTGCTTACATCAAAAATGATGCGCATGCAAATGTCACAAGCCTACGGGCTGGTCTATCACATACGTACAAAATGAACGACCATTTTTCAAACACCACTGCGTTATTTGGCACAGGCTTAAACAGTAACGTTAGTTCCGCTGGCGGATGGACGGATAAAGCACCCGTTAACTTTGGGTTGCGATCTGTTTTTGAAACAACTTTCAACTTAGGCAAATTGAAACTATCTGGCGTGACCGGTGTAGAGGCGCAACGCCAAATTGCACAACTAGTGGCCTATCCGATGGTCGTCAATAATGCAGATCCAAGTGGGAAAAATATTCTCGGAGCAATACGCACCAATCAAACACAAATCAGTAGCACCTACTCGCTTTTTACCCAGTGGACAATGCAATTGCCAATGGAATTTTCGTTGACAGCTGGTATCGGAACAAGCTCTATGCATATTGATTTGCTGGATAAACTGTATGTGGCGGCCAATAATACTCCCACCAATAAAATACCATCGCGATACACTACCGATTACACTAATCTAGTCTCTCCGAGTTTTGCGTTGAATAAATTATTTAGCAAGAAAATTTCAGCACATATTTCCTACAGCCAAGGATACCGCGCACCTGTAGCTTCAAATATTTATGTGCCACTTGGCGGGTTTGTAAACACAGGCTTACGCCCAGAGGTCGGAAAGCAATTTGAAATTGGGACAAAGGGCATTCTATTGCAAGACCGGCTAACGTACGAAGTTGCTTTGTTTAGCTCCGTATTTTCTGA
>JBBSCN010000060.1:0-16005 GCA_038250265.1 Cytophagales bacterium
GAATGTTGTTCTTTGCTGCGTATCCCTGAATGATATTTTTCAGTTTCTCCGGAACATCAAAATCAGCTACCAAGTATTCATGCCGTTGCATTTGCTCAACCGCCAGCTCAGCTATTACGCCCTTCAGTTTCTCCTCGTTTCTAGCAACTAGTGTAATCGAAGCGCCCAATAGCGCCAATTCCAGAGCCGATGCCTTACCAATGCCCTGTGTGCTACCGCAAACCAGCGCCCTTTTCCCTTTTAAATCAAGATTCATATTTGTAAGTAAGCAGTCTTCTAAATTTGTTGTTAATTTAGCACAATAACGAATCAGGTAATCAAAGAATTGAAAAAATATGGCCATCCGCAGACCTTTTAACCTCAACAAATGGATTGCAGAAAACCGCAATTTGCTAAAGCCCCCGGTAGGCAATAAAAATTTGTATGCCGATGCCGGTGATTATATTGTGATGATTGTAGCCGGCCCGAACGCGCGCAAAGATTACCACTACAACGAAACCGAAGAATTGTATTATCAATTGGAGGGAACCATAACCGTAAGAATTCAAGAGGACGGAAAGGCAGTCGAAATTCCGCTCAATGAGGGTGATATGTTTTTATTGCCTGCGCGCGTACCACACTCACCAATTAGGTCAGCGAACTCGATCGGGCTGGTGATTGAATGCAAGCGCACAGCCACCGAAGATGATGGCCTCATTTGGTTCTGCGAAAATTGTAACAACCAACTGCACGAATATAAATTCCATTTGGACAATATTGAAAAGGATTTTATTCCGCGTTTCCGCGATTTCTATGGTTCGCAAGAATTGAGAACTTGCAAAAAATGTGGGACGGTAATGGAGGCGGATGCGAGATTTGTGTAAATTTAAAAAAACAAAACTAACCATGGAAGCAATAAAGGTTAAAATAAAAACAGCAAGTAAGAAGAAATACGAGATTCTGGGGACCGAAATTGATTTTGACTTATTGGAAAACAAAATACGCAATGAAATAATGCGAGAGCAGTTCGACCGCACAGTAGAAGCGGCAAAAAAAGCTGGACTATCAAAAATGACAAACAAAGAAATTAATACTATTATCAAAAAAGTAAGAAAGGGTGCATAGAATTGTTCTTGATACCAATATCATTGTTTCATCCTTTTTTGGAAATAGTTACCCTCGTCAAATAATAAGAGAATTAGTACTGCCCAGAAAAGTTAAAATGCCAATTTCTTTTGAGGTGGCGAGCGAATATAGGGCAGTCTTACTTTACAAAAAGTTTAAAAAACATTCTTGGTTTGAAGCAGAGTCTAAACAGACCATAAAGAATTTAATAGAAATCTCTGAAATCCATATTGTAAAAAGAAAAATTGAAATACTCTCCGATCCAACTGACAACAAATTCATAGAGCTAACCGCAGCTTCACATGCTGATTTCCTCATTACCGGAAACTCAAAACATTTCCCGTACGGGAAATTTGAGTCAGCAGAAATCATTTCCCCAAGGGACTATTGGAAGACTTACTGGAATTAGATTTTTTTGAAACTATTTTCACTTACATGAAATTCCAAAACTCTCTACCCTACGTCAAACAAATTGACAAAGCCGATCCGCTAAAATCCTTTCGCTCCCAATTTCACTTTCCCAAAATCAATGGAAAAACTCCCATTTACCTTGCGGGAAATTCTTTAGGCCTTCAGCCAAAGTCTACAAAGAAATTTGTTGAGGAAGAATTAACCGATTGGGCGAAGTGGGGAGTAGAGGGACACTTTCACGGCAATAGACCTTGGCTTTACTATCACAAATTCAGTAAAAAAATATTGGCGCAACTAGTCGGTGCGAAACCAATCGAAGTAGTAGCAATGAATCAGTTGACAGTAAATCTACACCTGATGATGACTTCTTTCTATCAGCCTACGCCCACTCGTTTCAAAATACTTACAGAAGCCGGAGCATTTTCTTCTGACCAATATGCTTTCGAATCACAGCTTAAGTCGCATGGCATTAATCCCGATATTGCCTTGATCGAATTAAAACCAAGAGAAGGCGAGTTCACTTTGCGGACAGAAGACATTTTGCAGGCCATTCAAGAAAATAGTGATCAGTTGGCATTAGTCATTTTTGGTGCTGTACAATTTTATACTGGTCAATTTTTTGATATCGGTGCCATTACCAAGGCGGGGCATCAAGCAGGAGCATCGGTAGGTTTCGATTTAGCGCATGCAATTGGCAATGTGCCATTGCAATTGCACAAAGACGAAGTGGACTTCGCTGTTTGGTGTAGCTACAAATATCTCAACAGCGGACCGGGAGGTGTGGCTGGAGCATTTGTGCACGAGCGTCATGCCACTAATTTCAATTTGAAGCGATTGGCAGGCTGGTGGGGCCACCAGGAAAAAGAAAGATTTGAAATGAAAAAAGGATTTATCCCCATGCCCGGTGCAGATGGCTGGCAACTTTCCAATTTTCCGGTTTTATTAGGGGCTGCGCTGCAAGCATCTCTGCAAGTCTTTGAAAAAGCAGGTATCAAGAATTTGAGAAAGAAGAGTGTGCAGTTGACGGGCTACTTAGAATTTCTATTGAATGAAATTGATCCGACACAAAAGTACTTTCAAGTAATTACTCCTGCTGCACCAACTGCGCGCGGGTGTCAATTGTCTATTCTTATGAAAAGAGACGGCAAGAAAATTTTTAATGCAATAACAAAATCAGGCGTGATTGCCGATTGGCGCGAGCCCGATGTTATTCGCGTTGCACCGGTGCCGTTATACAATTCGTTCGAAGAGGTATTTCAGTTTGGTGAAATCTTTAAAAAAGCAGTCTCAAAAAAATGAGTTCAAAAAAACATATCGCCATCGCTGGCGCGGGGTTGGTCGGTTCACTGTTGGCTATCTACCTAAGAAAACGCGGGTATCAAGTTTCTGTTTTTGAACGCAGACCTGATATGCGAAAAAAGGAATACGAAGGTGGACGGTCAATCAACCTAGCGTTGAGCAACCGGGGCATTCGGGCGTTGGAAGAAGTGGGTTTAGCAGAAGAACTAAAACAAGAAGCTATACCAATGAGTGGACGAATGATCCACGATTTGCAGGGAAAAACAAATTTTCAGGCCTATGGTAAAGAAGGTCAATATATCAACTCCATTTCGCGCAGCGGCTTGAATAAGGTGCTAATGATAGAGGCAGAAAAATTGGGAGCCGAGTTTCATTTTGAACAACGAATCAGTCATGTTGATTTTGATCAGACTTCGTTAACCATTCAAAATTCAAAATTCCCTATTCAACACTCAAAATTTGATCTCATCATTGGCTCCGATGGCGCGTTCTCTGTCGTTCGCGGGTCGCTTCAATTAACTGATCGATTTAATTTTTCACAACACTACATTGATCATGGCTACAAGGAATTTCATATTCCTGCAGGGCCATCAAATTCTTTTCAACTAGATAAAAACGCATTGCATATTTGGCCTCGCGAGAGCTTCATGCTGATTGCGTTGCCAAATCCGGATGGCAGTTTTACCCTCACCTTATTTTTTCCTTTTGAAGGAGAGCCCTCGTTCGCCAAGCTGAAAACCAAGCCAGAGGCAATCGATTTTTTTCAAAAAATATTTCCAGATGCGTACGCACTGATGCCAGACTTGGCTGACCAGTTCTTTATTAACCCAACTTCCTCATTAGTCACTGTAAAGTGCTTTCCGTGGATAAAAAACAACACGTTGCTGATCGGGGATGCTGCTCACGCGATTGTACCTTTCTATGGGCAAGGAATGAATGCAGGATTTGAAGATTGCCGTGTACTCAATCAATTATTGGATCAACATCAAGACGAGTGGGAAAAAGTATTGCTCGAATTCCAACAACTTCGAAAGCCAGATGCCGATGCCATCGCTCAATTAGCGCTGGATAATTTCATAGAGATGCGGGATCTGGTAAACGATGCAGACTTCATCCTCCAAAAAAAGATTGAGGCAAAACTGCACGAACTGTTCCCCGAAAAATGGATTCCGCTTTACTCGATGGTTACTTTTAGGGAAGATATACGATACTCTGTTGCCTACGAAACGGGGCAAAAACAAAAGCGGATTATGGAGGAGGTGTTAAAAAAGCCTGGCATCAATACGAATTGGACAAGTCTAGATTTTAGCGAAATAGTTGACCAATTGAACGGTTGAACCAAGTACTACAACACATTATTCAACTGCTCTTTAATTTTTTCTAGTTCCTCTTTCATCATCACCACGTGCTGTTGCATTGGGGCATCGTTGGCTTTACTACCAATGGTATTGATTTCACGACCAAGCTCTTGGGCAATGAAGCCAAGTTTTTTGCCATTCGCTTGTTGCTCGTTCAGAATTTTCAGGAAATAATCCAAGTGAGTTTTCAGCCGCACGCGCTCTTCGTGGATATCTAACTTTTCAATGTAAAAAATAATTTCCTGTTCCAATCGGTTGGCGTCAAATCCCTCACTGCCAAAAAAGTCGGTAATGTTACCATTTATTCGGTTTCGTATTTTCTCAATACGCTTAGGGTCCAACACCTCCACTTGCTCTAGGGCTTTTCGGATGGAGTGTATGTACTCCAATAATTTTTCGTGCAACACCTTGCCTTCGGCCAATCGAAACTGATCACATTTTTCAATGGCTACGAGCACTAAGCTTTTTACTTTTTCCCACTCAGCCACATCAAGTTCTTCCTTTCCATTGGTAATAATTACGTCAGGGGAGGACAGGGCAAGTTGAAAAAGATTGTCGTAGCCCGCCATTACTTTGTCCGCCAGTTTCTTCAACGAAGTGTAGTAAGCGGCAAATAATTCCTCGTTGTACCGGATGGCTATCTCCGGTTTTGCCGCTTGCTGATAGTCAATAGCAAAAGATATCTTTCCGCGCTCGAGCTTATCGCCAATCAAATTACGTAGCTCTAGTTCCTTTTCAGAAAACCTTCGCGGCAGACGCAAACTTGTATCGAGTGATTTCGAGTTAAGTGTTTTGACTTCAACCGCAACGATCAAGTTGTCGGCATGAAAGGTCGCTTGGCCAAAGCCGGTCATTGATTTGATCATCCTGTATTTGGTAAGAATTAAAAATCGAACCCGAAGGTAATAAACGCCCGTGGATTCTTTACGGTATAGTTTTCAACCGGCCACGCCACATCCAGTTTGATGTAGTATCCGAAGATCATAGAGCGGAAACCTGCGCCATAACTATATAGCCAAGGGTTTAAGTATTCCCGTATTTCTATTTCAAAAGGATTGCCGCTTGTAGAATTCTCGGGTACTAATCTCGTTCGCCCCACATTTTGATTGTCGACCGGAACTGGGCCTGTCCAACTGCTGCCGATATCATAAAATCCGGTGAGCTGAAAATTGCGGAAGAAATTGGAAGTGATGGGGCCACTAGACAATGCGCGCACGACCGGAATTCGCAATTCAGCATTCACCAGCGCCACATTATTTCCATACAGTGTGCCATAGTCAAAGCCTCGAAGAGTGGCAAATTCTGCAAACAATAGATTTTCGTTGTAGGTTCCCACAGGAGTAACCAGTGGGTTTTGACTTCCGCTGAAATTAAAGGCGTTACCACTTTCTGGCCCTCCCCAATTGTTAAACCAATTATCCATACCCCCGAGCAAGTAGTTTTTGGGTGAGTTTCCGAAAAAAGAACCAGCATATCCACGTACAGCAAAAACGATTTCCTTATATATCTTTTGATAATGACGAATGTCAAAAGAGGCATGCACAAAGCTCTTTCTTGCATTCCCGATCGCTCCGTAATCGGTGATACTTAATTTGCCTCGCGTACCTTCGATAATATTCATACCGGTAGTGAGTGAATTATCGTACACCACTTCTAATTTAGCCCCTGCATAAAACTGTGATTGAACCGGCAGGTAGCTGGGTGCAATCGCAGCCGGAATATTTCTTCCCCGATCCACAAATTGAGTATACCCCATAAAAGGTTTCAACGTGACGCGCGTCCTAACGGACAAAGGGTAGGATGCCCCGAGCTCCAGTTTTTGAAACGAATATTTTTGATTCTCCGCTTCTGTAACCTCACGCCTGACTGGTTGCCAAAATATTACTTTGCGATCGAAGCGTACACTAAAATCAACGCGATGCGGAAGGTATTGAAACTCTCCATACACATCTCCACTCTTAAAATCGAAAGCTGTTTGCAACCCTCCGAAAATCCTGTAGTTTTCGAGCATGTCATTCATCTGCACCTCCAGTTTCAAGCCAGGCCCGCGCAACTGGTCAATTACAAAACTGGTTACAATATTTTCATTGCTAAATTTCGGCAGATAAGGAAACGGGCCTTTTACGCGGTCAATTTCGCGGGCTTTCATATAGCGGGTGAGGAAGGTTTCGCTCGGCTGCTTACTTCGCACAGCTTCCTCCTCAAAAACGTAATCATCAGTATTGAGGGGCTTTTCTTTGGGCGAAATCGTTTTGGGTAGTGTATTGACTTTTAGCACGTTGGAGGCGGGGACATCTTCAAACGTATAATCATCAGTATTGACAACTGGGTTGGACGGAGCACCTAAAGTATCTAACTTTTGTGGAGGAGAAACTTCGGGTCTGCGCTCAGTAACTAGCGTGTCATTCTTTTCTTTCAATCTTGAGTTAATCAAATCTTTTATAGAGGTGATCTTTGGTTGCTCTTTCTTTTTTCGCTCTGTAAACATTCTGGCTTGTGCAACCTCCTTTCGCCTCGTCAGCGGGGTAAATATCTGTCGATTGAAGTCCCGATGCTTGTCGATATAAATATTTTCCCTCAAGCGCTGTGTGAGTACCATAGCCAACATGTTGTTATCAAAGTTCAAGTCGTAGTCTTTAATACTCGAATTGAAATTGGTTAGCTGCGAATAGATGCCCGTGCTTAAATTGTAGCGAAATAAATTTACGATGCCGCGCTGATCGCTGAGGTAATAAAAATTATTTTCATCGGCCGCACGTGGCTGAAAATCTTTACTGATCGTGTTTGTCACCCGCCTCAGACGATTGATTGTGGTGTCAATGTTAAATAAAAACAGGTTGTAATTGGCAGACAATTTTTGCAGCCCGCGCACATTGGTACGTAATGAGTCGGTGGGGCGATTGGAACTAAACACCAGCGTATTAGAATTGGGGATGAACGCGGGGTCTAAGTCGTCAAACTTATCGTTGGTCAACCGCTTGGTGCGATCCCTCCGGCTGCTGAGCAAAAACAAATCATTCTGGCCTTCAAAGTCAGCACTTAAAACCACCAGCCGCCCGTTGTTAGAAAAATTAAAGCTGCGGATGTTACTAAACTTATCCAATTCCCGGGGCAATTTTGATTTTGTTTTTAAATCATATAGCCAAAAAATGTATTGTCCTTTGGCCACTCCAATCACACCCAAGGTATTGGAATCCGACCAACTTAGTAGGGGAACTCGATAGTCGACTGTTTGTTTAATCACCCGATTACCTCCGTTGAGGATCACCGTCTCTTTACCGGTTTCCAACGACCTTACTTTAACTGAAAACTTTCCCCGATCATTTTCGGCATAGGCTACCTTTTTTCCGTCCGGGCTAATTTTTACGGTAGTGTAGGTGATTGTTTTGCGCTGGTTTTTACTGAACCGCGAAGTGTCCGCCACGGGTATGTAACTCTCACTCGTTTTCTTTTCCATGTTCCCGTAATAAACTTTCCATTCAACCATCAGTTGTTTGAACGGAATACCGAGTGTAATAAAAATACTCTTTTCCTCGTTCCGAATAATGCGCGTATAGTTGAGGATATTGTTGATGCTGCTTTTACCATACTTTTCCACAATGTAGTTCCACACCGATTGCCCCACGAGTGCCGCCTCTTTTCCGGAAAGGCGCAAGGCTTTATTTGCACGTTTACTTACCACCAGCTGCCGCACAAAATCATCCATTTCCTCATCCCAGCCTTTGGCCACATAATACGAAGTGCCTTCGATAAACCATTCCGGCAAATTCAACAGAACCGAATTCTGAAACATATCTTTCAGGCTGCCCCCAAACATCATCTCGTTTACCAACAAGTCTGACATTTTGAAGATCAATTCTTCTTTGAACTCCTCTAGGTTTCCCGGATGCGCAATCTCTACATAGGGCTTAATAAACTCTGTTTCGCCACCGGCACTGAAGCGCGTGTGGTTCAACCCGATATTGCTTTGCTGCAAATCGGTGATGGAATTGTAAAGAAATACTTTGGTTTTTTGATAGGGGTAAAAGCCAAGAAGATCAGTGATGCGATCAAACTCCGACTCTAAATATTGTAGCGCCTCCTCTGCAACTTTTCTCCGTTCTCCGTAATAATGCACATCGAAGTTTTCGGAACTCAGATACCGCCATTCAAATTTCTTGTATTGAATGCGGTTTTGACCAAACACTTCGCGGCCTTGCTGCGCACCCACATTTCCGACCGCAAAAAATACCAAGGCTACCGCCCCCCAAATCCATCTCATAAAACTTTATCTGCTAAGAACTCGAATATAACGCTTTAAAACGCTTAATATTTACTTCTGGTAAGATTTCCCCTATGCCGCCCAGCCAATTTGCCAATTGATCCGAAAAATAAGGTGCCAAGCTCACTCCCTTTGTTCCCAAACCATTAAAAATAATCAAATTTTCATACTTTGGGTGCGCACCGAGCATCGGCCGCCTATCGATAGTAGTAGGTCTGATACCCCATTGCTGGTCGGTTACCTCAAAGTTAATTTTTAAAAGATTTTGAAGCTTATCCTCTAATTCCGCCCTCCCTTTCAAAGTAACTTGTGGCTTTACATCTTGAAGCTCATAAGTAGAACCAACTTTGTAAGCAGTTGTTCCATTCACGGGCACCAAATAAACACCTTTGTTAAAAATAACTGAAGGATTAATAGGCAATTGCACGGTAACTGTCTCCCCCTTCAATGGACGGATGGCCAGCCAATCAAAAAATGGGTTGGCTGAAACGCCTGAACAAAAGATAATTTTTTTGGCTTTTATGTTTTGATAGCGGACTCCTGCTAGTGAAGGATCAATCGAAGAATAATCAAAAAAAGATTCTTGATAGGAATTGTTCGAGAAGAAGTAATTTCTAGCTATTTCCAAAAACAACGGCACATCCAAGTAGCCGCAACCCGACAACAACATGCCACCAAACGGATCATTTACTTGATCCCCGAAGGTGGTTTTGGTAAATACGCTTTTTACAAATTGACTGGGGCGCTTGTCGGCACTTTTCCCCATCCAATTATTCTGTTCTTCAATGGAGCCAAATGGGCGATAAAGCGGCATCGGGAAAAAAAATTTTGTTGCCCATAGGCGCTCACATTGAACATAAAAGTGGGTAAAGGACTCATATAGCTGCTCGGCTAACCATGTTTTTACGCTTCCCTTCCCAGTGATGGGATTAAACAAGCCAGCCGCTACACGCGAACAATTGTTTTTCTGGGGTTCATCAAAAATCAACACCCGCTTGCCCGCTCCCATCAATCGCAACGCCACTGAGGTGCCCGCCAAACCTTGGCCTACCACGATATAATCAACTTCTTTTTCGATCTCGTCAATAAAAATCAAAAGTACTACTCTTGAACATACCCCACACTAGTTTTGTAATTTTGCCCTATGCTAAAGATTAAAACCTTTATTTTCAACCCCTTTTCAGAAAACACCTACGTGGTCTTTGACGAAACTAAAGAAGCCGTTATTATCGATCCCGGCTGCTACGAAAAGGCCGAAAAAGCTGAGCTAGATCAGTTTATTGTAGAAGAGCAATTGAAAATCAAATACCTCCTCAACACGCATTGCCATATTGACCATGTGCTGGGAAACTATCATGTAAAAGAAAAGTATAAAGTGCCTTTTTATATCCACTTGGTAGAAAAGCCCGTGTTGCAGGCAGTAAAATCGTATGCCCCAAACTACGGCTTTCCACTGTATCAAGAAGTACTCAGCGACCATTTTTTAGCCGAAGGTGATTTGGTGACCTTTGGGGAAACAAATTGGAAGGTATTGTTTGTACCGGGGCATTCTCCAGGACATATCGCCTTTTATGATGCCAAAGAGAAGGTGGTCTTTAGTGGCGATGTCCTTTTTGAGGGGAGTGTTGGACGAACGGATTTACCTGGGGGAGATACGACCACCCTAATCGCTAGCATTCATCAAAAACTTTTCACATTGCCCGATGAAACAGTAGTCTATTCGGGCCATGGCAACACAACGACCATCGGTATTGAAAAAATTCACAATCCATTTTGTGCCTTAGAGCGGCCCTCTTAAAATGAAGAAGCATATACCTAATCTTCTTACTTGCTGTAACCTCGTTTGCGGCTGCTTTGGAATTGTCTATTGCCTAGAAGAAAGATCAATACCCGCTGCCTATTTTGTTTGGGCGGCCTGCGTTTTTGATTTTTTGGATGGCTTCGTGGCTCGACTCTTGAAGGTACATTCGCCTATAGGCAAAGAATTGGATTCACTGGCTGATATGGTGAGTTTTGGTCTGTTGCCATCGCTGGTGATGTACAAGATGATTTCTTCAGTTACTTCTGTTGGTTGGCTGCCCTACATTGCTTTTTTGATAGCCGTTTTTGCAGCGCTGCGCTTGGCGATATTTAATGTAGATGAAACCCAAACAGATTCCTTCAAAGGCCTAAACACACCGGCCAACACGCTTTTCATCACTTCTTTGCCGTTACTTGCAGGTATTATAACATGGTTGTTTCAAGATTGGTTATTAGTATTGATTACAGTTGCTTTCTCCTTGTTGATGGTATCTCCAATTACATTTTTCGCCTTTAAATTCAAGAATTTCTCATGGCGCGACAATCAAGTGCGGTTTACCTTTATCCTATTATCAGTATTGCTATTGATATTTCTCCAACTAATGGCTCTACCGCTTGTTATACTTTTATACATTGTTTCATCGTTTATCGGCCATACCCGTAGCCAACTGTCAAAATAGACTTTAGTGAAAATAAAAAAGCTTATACTGACGGTTTGCTGGTGCGCGTTCACAGCCCCAATCATGGCGCAGCCAAATTCTGTTTTGGCGTCTGGCAATTGGTATAAATTCTCTGTGGCAACTGATGGCGCCTACCGAATTAGTTACGACTTATTAAAAAGTACGGGCATCAATCCCGATCAAATAGATCCACGAAATATTCGACTATTTTCGGGAGCTTCCGGCATGCTCCCACAAGGAAATGACAAGCCGCGTCCCCAAGACCTAATCGAACTCGCCATTTTTGTTTCGGGCGAAAGTGATGGCCGGTTCAATAGGGAAGATTTCATTCTCTTCTATGGCCAAGGGCCCGATAGTTACGGCTACGACCTCGCTAAGAAAATCTTTGCCTACCAGAACAACCTTTTCACTGACAAGAATTTCTACTTCTTGACGGTCACATCCGCGGGCAAAAGAATGGATCCAAGGGAAAATGTGACGGGAACCTTTCCGCTGATTCAAGAATTTGACGATTTTGCGTTTTACGAAACCGAAAAATTCAATTTGTTAAAATCAGGGAGACAGTGGTTTGGCGAGCAGTTTGATATTGTCACAGAAGCGACTGTTCGGTTTGATATTCCTGGAATCATTGACAACACAAACATCAATTTTACGAGCCATGTCATGGCACAGTCCATCAGCAACTCTTCATTTAAACTTCTTTATAATAACAATGCTATTTTAGATCAACCCATTTTGGCGGTGCCCAATTCAAGGTACGCCATCAAAGGCCGAATTGCAGCAGACACTGTTTTAATTAACACTTCCTCGGTGCGAGCGGCTTCCCAAATTTCCCAAGAAATTAAATATCAGTTCACGCGGGGGAATATTGCGGGACTGTCAGTTGGCTATTTGGACTACTTTCTTTTCACCATAAAACGCAAACTCGCTCAGTACGGAGATCAGACTATTTTCACCTCCGCAAATAGTGTAGGCAATGCCACATCTACTTTTGAGGTGGCCGTGAGTTCACCTAAGCTTGCGTTGTGGAACATTACCGACCCTTTTAATGCGAGGCAACAGAATTTTCAATTGGCCAACAGCAAACTTAGCTTTTCGGCTGCGTCCTCTTCGCTACAAAAGTTCATTTTGATAAATTTAGATAAGTCAACCGCACCTACTTTTGAATCGCAAGTGCCAATACAAAACCTTCACGGGCTTGCGCCAACCGAATTGATTATCGTCACCCACCCCGATTTTAAGAAGGAAGCGCAACGCCTGAGCAACCACCGGCAAAGTAAGTCCGGTATTTCTTCTACAGTAGTAACGACTGAACAAATTTATAATGAATACGCAGGAGGCAAACAGGACTTTACCGCCATCCGTGATTTTGTTCGAGATCAGTATCGAAAGCCCAATTCTCCATTAAAAAATCTCTTGCTGTTTGGCCGCGGCTCGTATGATTATAAATCCCGCGTTTTTAATAACACCAATTTTGTTCCTATTTACGAATCCGTTAATTCCTTAAGCCCCTTGGAAACTTATTCTTCGGACGATTACTATGGAATGTTAAAAGACAGCGATGGTGATTGGCGAGAGTACCCAAGTCAAAATTCAACGATGGATATTGGCGTAGGGAGAATTCCAGTGAAAAAAGTTGAAGAGGCCAAAGCTGTCGTAGACAAAATAATCGAATATGAAATTAACTCTTACGTGCGAGGCAGTTGGCAGAAAGACATTCTTTTTGTGGCCGATGATGGAGATTTCAACATTCATCAAAGTCAATCTGATCAATTGGCAAGCAGCATGGATGCTACCAACCCAGAGTTTGACATCACTAAGCTTTTCCTAGACTCCTTTAATCAGATTGAGCGGAATGCCGGTCCCTTTAGCCCCGATGCAGCGCGCGCGCTTGATTTAGCGATTAGAAAAGGAAAAGGTATTGTAAATTTTACAGGGCACGGCTCAGAAAAAGTGTGGATGCAAGAACAAATACTGACGGAAACGATGGTTTTAAATTGGAAAAACGCACCTCACTATCCACTATTTGTAACCGCTACCTGCGAATTCGGTAGAACCGATGATCCATTTATTATTTGCAGTGGAGAAAGGATTTTATTACAGCCCAAAGGCGGAGGGATCGGTTTGGTCACCACTTCACGCCCCGTCAATTCAAGCACCAACTTTACATTGAACAGAGCATTTTATACCGCCTTCCTTTCAAAACCAAACGGTTCATTTAGCGATTTGGGAACCATCTTTAGAGAGACCAAAAATACCAGTCTATCGGGTGTTGCTAATCGAAATTTTTCACTGTTGGGTGACCCTTCGATGAAACTCATGCTGGGCAGTAACCAGGCCATCGCTACTGAAGTGAAAACCAGTTCAGGCTCGTCCACATTAAAGGGGCTATCCACTGTAACTGTAAAAGGTCAAATTAAAAAAGGTTCTTCGCTACTCGCCAATTTTAACGGTGAACTTCAAGCAACACTTTTTGACCGCCCTACCAATATGACCACCAAAGGAAATGAGAATCCTCCCTTCAGTTATTTAGAAGCTTCCAATGTTCTATTCAATGGAAAAGCAAGCGTAAAAAATGGCGTTTTTCAATTTGACTTTATAATGCCTTCCAATATCAGCTCGGCTGTGGCCAAGGGTAAGCTTAGTTTATTTGCTTTCTCTAACACCGAGCAAGCAATCGGCTCTACGACTGACTTTTTAATTGGTGGCGCAGAACCAGCACCGCCCGTTGATACCACTCCGCCAGCAATAAAGTTATTCCTAGGAGATACCACCTTCATTGCCGGGGGAAAAGTCGGGCCCAACACAAAGTTGGTGGCACGCCTTACCGATGACAGCGGCATTAATCTTTCATCAGGCAACCCCGCAAATAACCTTATTGCCACCTTGGATGGTACGCAGCGCTTTTTTATCAACGATTATTTTGTTTCTGATACGGATGATTTTACGCGGGGTTTGTTAACCTTTCCAATCGATACGCTGAAAAAGGGCAAACACACCATTGCCCTTACGGCCTCTGATAATCACAACAATATTGGAACCGCTTCATTGGATTTTGTTGTCACAGATGGCACTGAAATTCAAATTGAAGAATTCAGTAATTTCCCAAACCCAGTGGTAACTGATACGCAATTTCACTTCTCCCATAGTCGACCTGGAGAAGATTTGGAAACATCTATTTTAATCTACAACCTAACTGGACAGATAGTACACTCCCAGCAGTATTCCGTTTCAGAAAGCCAATACCAAGTAACTTTGCCCTCGTGGAATGGGGAAGGACTGGACGGAAGAAAATTGGGCAATGGACTATACTTGGCACGGCTGTTTGTTCGTTCCCTCTTGGATGGCTCAAATAATGAGCAAACGGCCAAGCTTATTATTATGAATTAGTTACCTTTAAACCCCGATTAACCTGAATATGAATAAACTAAATCGAATTCGGTTCGTAATAATTCTATCAATTCCAATATCCTTTTTTGCAAAGGCGCAGGGCGTCAATCCCGGTACGTTGCTTGGGCAAGACACCTTGAACCGAAATATCACAACCGGGGTTCCCTTTCTCACCATCACTCCAGATTCTCGAGCTGCCGGGATGGGAGATGCTGGTGTGGCCACTTCGGCCGATGCCAACTCGGCCTATTGGAATGCGGGTAAACTCGCGTTCATTGAAAAGGGTTCTGGTGTGTCGCTATCTTACACTCCTTGGCTTGGCAAGATTATTAACGATATGAAAGTGTTGTACCTGTCGGGTTTTTATAAAATCAGCAGAGAGCAAACGGTAGCCGCCTCGTTGAAATATTTTGATATGGGACAGATTGAGTTTAGAGATGGAAACAATCAGCCGCTGGGAAGATTTAATCCAAGAGAATTCGCTTTTGATGTAACCTACTCTCGACTACTAACAGAGCATCTCGGTATCGGTGGATCCCTACGCTATATACACTCTAATTTAACCGGGGCACTTACGGGCGGATCTGATGCACAGGCCGCCAACTCAGTTGCTGTTGATCTCGGTGTATTTTATACTAAGCCTTTTGAATCAAGAAACGCTTCTTTATCCTTAGGGGCTTCAATCACCAATATAGGCGCAAAGGTATCATACACAAGCGCTTCTAGTGCCGATTTTATACCTACCAACCTGCGAATTGGAGGGGCCTATAAAACTGACTTAGATGCATTGAATAGTTTAACATTCGCATTGGATTTGAATAAATTGATGGTGCCAAGCCCAGGCCCAGGAAGCAAAACTCAGCCTCTACTGAGCGGGATTTTCGGTTCATTCTCGGATGCACGCGGAGGCTTTTCTGAAGAGATTCGGGAGATTACTATTTCCACCGGTTTAGAATATTGGTACAATCAAACTTTCGCAGGTCGGGTCGGCTATTTCTTTGAAGCACAGGATAAAGGAAATAGAAAATACCTTACTGTAGGTGTCGGTGCTAAGTTAGACAATTTTGGATTTGATGTAGCGTATTTGGTTCCCACCAATAGCCGCGAAAGTGCCTTGGCTGAAACCATTCGTTTCACGCTCATGTACATCTTCCCCACCAAGCAAAAAGTAGAAGAATCTGTAACAGACTAAGTAAAGGATGCTCGATAGAAAAATCGCCCCGACATTCGCCAAAGAATTTTCATTTGTCCTTCCAGCACCCCAGATCATTGAATTAGGCAATGGTATTCCAATAACTTGGCTAAACGGGCTGCAACAGGAAGTCGCTAAAATCGAAATTATTTTCCAAGCCGGTAAATGGTATGAGTCCAAACCAGGTGTTTCCTATTTCACAGCCAACATGCTAGAAAAAGGAACGAGGGAATTGACCTCCACAAAAATTGCCGAACGCCTTGATCAACAAGGGGCACAGGTAGAAATTTCAGCCGGATCAGATTATACATCTGTGGGATTGTACTCCCTTGTTAAAAACCTAGACCAAACACTTCCGATACTACTACAAATCATTCAGCAACCCAGTTTTGACGAAGACGAGCTCACGCTACTTTCTGACATCTTTCTAGAGAATCTAAAGGTGAGTAACGAAAAGACCGGTGTGGTCGCGTCCAAAACACTCCAACGAAACATCTTTGGAAAAAATCA
>JBBSCN010000061.1:0-15853 GCA_038250265.1 Cytophagales bacterium
ACAAAGGGAATGCTTATACGTCTATGTTTGTATCTTCCGAAATTGTAAAATGGAACGTCAAAACATTAGAAATCTTGGATCGTGTTCCAACTTATTATTCAATTGGTCACTTATCAGTTCCGGGAGGACCTACTAAAAAACCTTGGGGCAAGTATGTGATCGCTTATAATAAAATTACTAAAGATCGTTACCTACCAACAGGCCCAGAGTTAACACAATCAGCACAGTTGTATGATATCACAGGAGATAAAATGCAACTGTTGTTAGACTTTCCTACGACTGGCGAACCACATTACGCGGAGGCAATACCCGCAAGTTTAATACAACCAAACTCTCTTAAAATTTATAAGTTAGAAGAAAATAAGCACCCTTATGCGGCCATTGGGGAGAAACAAGCCAGGGTGGAGCGCAATGGAAATCAGGTACATATTTACATGACAGCGATCCGTTCTCACTTGACTCCCGATAATATTGAAGGTGTTAGAGTTGGAGACGATGTTTACTTTCATCTCACGAATTTGGAACAAGATTGGGATGTGCCACACGGTTTTGCAATTCGCGGGGCAACTAATGCAGAAATATTGGTAATGCCAGGTGAAACGCAAACATTGAAGTGGAAGCCTTTGTCTGCTGGAGTCACGCCCTTCTACTGTACTGATTTTTGTTCAGCACTTCATCAGGAAATGTCTGGCTACATTAGGGTTTCACCAGAAGGAAGTTCTACCCCGTTAAAGTTTTCAACAGGAGTCGTTAAATCAGAAGTAAAGGACACAAAATAATCTGTTTTCAATTCATAGTTTACAGGTTGACAAAGATGTCTCTCAGTTACATTGACTGAGAGCATCTTTTATCTTACTTGATCTTCTTACAACATGAAAAAATTAACCAATACGTCAAGGATTTTATTAGCGATTGGGTCCCTCTCGCTAGTATCTGCCTATTTTGTTCCCTTGTGGCAAATTCTCATGTGGGCGCCTCAATACCCGGAAGGATTAGAGATGAAGATATGGATCAACACGCTAACAGGTGATGTTAAAATCATCAGCGCACTCAACCATTATATTGGCATGAAAACAATTGAGGTAGACATGTTTCCAGAGTTTGGTTTTATGATTTATATTGTTGGGGCAATCATATTGATCGGATTGGTAGCGGCTCTTATCGGTAGGCGATTCATGCTCATTTCATTTTTTGGAGTGCTCATGACGGCAGGGGTAGGCGCGTTGGTAGATTTTTATCGGTGGGGATATGACTACGGCCATAACTTGAATCCGGATGCGGCAATCAAAATTGAAGGAATGTCCTATCAGCCGCCTTTAATTGGAACTAAAGTGTTACTCAATTTTACGGCATTCTCTGGCCCTGATATTGGTGGATGGATTTTTATTGGTGTTGGCGTGTTGGTTTTTGGGCTATTTATTTATGAGTGGAAAATAAACCGAAAATGAAATTAGTTAATAACATGCGTAGTGGCTTGATTGCCATGTTGTTTTGCCTCGAAGCGTGCTCCACCTCGCCAGAGCCACTAGATTTTGGCAAAGATGTTTGCTACTCGTGTAAAATGACGTTAGTGGACAATAAGTTTGGAGCAGAATTAGTGACAAGAAAGGGAAAGGTTTACAAGTTTGATGATCTCAATTGCTTTTTTCGATTTTATCATTCTGGGCATGAAGAGATTAATAATTTTGCCCATCAATTGGTAATTGACTATTCTCATCCCGGTAAATTGATCAATGGCACCGATGCTTTTTATTTGAAGTCTTCCGAGTTGCGTACGCCAATGGCAAGTGAAGTGGCCGCATTTGAATCGAAACAAAATATGGATAGCGTCAAGCGGCAAATCAGCGGAGTTTATCTGGTATGGGGTGAAATGACTACACAGTTTAAATGATACGTATTCTTTTTTTTGTTATTCTCGCCAATACCCTTCACGCAAAGACTATTACTGTCGGGCAAGGAAAAATTTGCTCTATTAAAATGGCCATCGATATGGCTCAATCGGGCGATACTATTCTAATACAAAAAGGGATTTACAAAGAAGGTAATATCATTATAAAAAAGTCGATCACTCTCCTGGGTGTAGATTATCCATTGATCGATGGTGAAAATAAGTATGAGATTTTTACCATCGTGGCCGATCGTGTTACCCTTTCTGGTTTGCATCTTGTCAATACGGGCGTTTCCAGCATTAATGACACATCAGCTATCAACGCACTCGAAGCGAATGATTTGAAAATAGTCAATAACAAGCTTGATAATACCTATTTTGGAATTCATCTTTCTAATTCAATTGGTTGCCTTATTGAAGGTAATACACTTTCTTCCTATGCAAATTCGGAAGCTGAACATCAGACAGGGAACGGGATTCACCTTTGGAAATGTGATCGTGTTCAAATTCGAAAAAATACGATTACTGGTCATCGCGATGGAATCTATTTTGAATTTGTTACGCACTCAAAAGTAGAAGAAAACGTAAGCTATGAAAACCTTCGTTATGGTTTGCACTTTATGTTTTCACATGACGATGAATACGTCAATAATACATTTCGCAACAATGGATCAGGCGTTGCCGTCATGTACACCAGAGGCGTCATTATGCTAGGCAATCGTTTCGAAGAGAATTGGGGATCGTCTTCCTATGGGCTTTTACTCAAAGATATTAATGAGAGCAAGGTTGAGCGAAACGTGTTTTCTAAAAATACAATCGGAGTTTTAATGGAGGGATGTAGCCGAAGCGATTTTAACAATAATGAGTTTAGTCAAAACGGCTGGGCATTAAAGATTCAGGCCAATTGCGATGCCAATACCTTCACGGGAAATAATTTTACTTCCAATACCTTCGATGTTGCAACAAATGGCTCTATTTCATTGAATACCATTTCAAAAAATTATTGGGATAAATATGAAGGGTATGATTTAAATAAAGATGGCGTAGGAGATATTCCTTATCGACCTGTAAGTCTATATGGTATGGTAGTGGAAAAAATGCCCACGGCAGTTATGCTATGGCGTAGCTTTTTAGTAACCTTATTGGACCGGGCAGAGAAAGTAATGCCGGTAGTAACCCCCGAAAACTTAAAGGATGAATTACCGGCAATGAAGTTCATCACCAAAAGGCTTTGATGTATGATTTCCGTTCGCAGTCTTAATAAAAAATTTGGTAAACTTTGTGTACTTGATCGTGTGTCGGTCGAATTTCAATCAACTAAATCGTATGCCATTATTGGGCCCAACGGATCTGGAAAAACGACATTAATCAAATGTTTACTGGGCATGGTACTTCCAGGTTCAGGAGAGATCGATGTTAATGGTGAAACTATTTTTAAGTATTGGAATTACCGTAAGAACATAGGATATATGCCTCAGATCGGGCATTATCCGGATCAGATGAAAATCGGAAAATTATTCGAAATGATGAGCGACCTGCGTTCCGATAGCTCCTCTATTGATGAAGAACTAATCCAAGAATTTAAGCTTCCTCAAATCATGCACAAGCGGATGCATACGCTGTCCGGTGGAACGAGACAAAAAGTAAGTGGTGCGTTGGCGTTTTTATTCAATCCCTCAATATTGATATTGGATGAACCAACAGCGGGGCTTGATCCAATAGCGGTAGAAGTTTTGAAATCCAAAATTCAGGCTGAGAAAGCGAAAGGGAAATTATTCTTGATCACCTCTCATATTCTTAGCGATTTAGATGAACTATCGTCTGATGTTTTATACTTGGAAGAAGGGCATGTTTTATATAATGACTCGATTCAGCAGTTGAAAGACGAAACAGGTGAAGTCAAATTAGGCCGCGCCATTGCAGCTGTTATGAAAAATAACTTGGTTATCGTATGATGCGTATTGCCAAGCACGTGCTAGATGATATTTTGCGCAATCGGTTTGTGATTTTCTATACATTTTTTTTGCTTACTATCACTTTCAGTTTATTTAGCTTAGACAGCGATGCGGGAAAGGCATCTTTGAGTTTGCTGAACATAATTTTACTGGTAGTGCCGTTGGTGAGCATCATTTTCACAACGATCCATTTTTTTAACTCTTATGAGTTTATTGAGTTGCTATTGGCGCAGCCGATTAATCGTAGCGTTATCTTTTTTAGTGAGTATATAGCAGTAGCAATCGCCTTATCAGTAGCCTATTTAGTGGGTGTTGGTATTCCATTGTTTTTTATTTTTCCGGATGCAAGTTCTTTTTTCATGTTACTAGCAGGGTTACTGCTTACGTGGGTTTTTGTTTCCCTTGCATTCTTCGCCTCTGTAAGTACTCGCGATAAGGCCAAAGGTATTGGTATCGCCCTTTTATTTTGGTTTTACTTTTCCTTGATTTATGATGGCTTCTTACTCTATGTTATCTATTCGTTTAGCGACTACCCATTAGAGAAAGTTACTTTATTGTTGGCTTCACTAAACCCAATTGACCTTGCTCGGATTAGCATCTTGTTGAAATTGGATATTTCTGCGCTGATGGGCTACACGGGGGCATTTTATAAAGAGTTCTTTGGCACCTATCTTGGTTTAATCTACTCTTTCGGCATGTTATTAATCTGGACAATCGTTCCCCTGTTTTTTGCCAGACGTAAATTTCTTACAAAAGATTTTTGAATCGTACCATTCTATGATTGTGATCATACTGAAACAAGTTTGTATTATTCATCTTTAGCTATTAGATCATTTGTTAGATGTTGAAGTGGTTGATCCTTGTGCATGTGTTAGGTGCGGCTGTTTGGGTAGGTGGCCATTTGGTGCTGAGTATTGGTCTTTTGCCGCTGGCATTAAAGAGAAAGGATTTAACCATCATCAAGAATTTTGAACAGCACTTTGAGCGCATAGGAATTCCCGCACTCCTCATTCAAATTGTTTCCGGAATTTGGATGGCATTATTATATGTGCCAATTCAGGAGTGGTTATCCTTGGCTACGGTTCATCATCGGTTGTTATGGATAAAACTTTCGTTGTTGCTCGGAACGATTGGATTGGCAGTACATGTCCGATTCTTTATTTTCCCCCGGTTAACAAATGAACGCCTGTCGATGTTGGCATTACATATTATCTTGGTTACCATTGTTTCGGTCGCATTCGTGGTGACCGGCTTAAGTTTTCGTTTTAATTATTTTTAAGTTATGAATATAGTTACTGAAATGATTTTTAAGACCGATAAGCCTGCTATCGTGTCTATTTTGAAAAATGAATCGCAGCATGTATTTGCGGTAGGCTTATTGCAAGGTCAGGCGTTGACAAAGCACAAAACGGCAATTCCCGCACTGTTGGTAGTTCAGGAGGGTTCTGTCGTATTTTATTTGAATGGAGTGGCAACAGAGCTAAAACGAATGGATACTTTTTCCATTCCTGTTGACGTGGAACATGAGGTGGTTGGAAAAAGTGAGAAGAGTATATTTTTGATCATTAAATAATTTTTCGTATGGATCTGGTGACCCGGTTAGATATTGAGTTATTAGTAAACTCTTTTTATGAAAAAGTAAAGGTAGATGAATTGCTGGCGCCCGTTTTTGCTCACGTAGATTGGCCTGCTCATCTGCCGGTGATGTATAATTTTTGGGCTTCCATGTTATTGGGCGATCAATCTTATCAAGGAAATCCATTTCAAAAACATGTGGGGCTATCTATTAAAGTTGAACACTTTCAGCAATGGCTTTTGCTTTTTCATGCTACCATCGATGAAAATTTTATTGGCGACTCTGCGCTAGATGCTAAAAACCGAGCGACTACTATTGCAGGGGTTTGGAGCTATAAGTTAGGTCTTTGATCATTTGGTTGAGAGGCCGCAAGGCAAGATTATGATCGTCCGCCTTGCCGCGTCTAAAGAATTCCCAATTACCTGACAAAGATCATGTTTCGGTCTAATCGCCCTCATATCTGTGGGCAATAGGCAAGTCTACTTTTATGCCCATACTCATACCCCACCCACCTATGCAATTGGAAAAAATACAGTACGACAACAAAATCGTCAAGGCTTTTATAATTGCCACAGTAATCTTTGGCATTGTAGGCATGACAGTAGGACTGCTGATTTCCATTCAGCTTTTTTATCCCCTCGCTAATTTTGACCTTCAATATACTTCGTTCGGTCGCTTGCGGCCATTGCACACCAATGCGGTCATTTTTGCCTTTGTGGGCAACGCTATGTTTGCTGGAATCTACTACTCATTGCAGCGGTTACTCAAGGCGCGCATGTTTAACGACACCCTCAGTTGGGTGCACTTCTGGGGTTGGCAACTGATTATTCTGGCCGCGGCCGTCACGTTGCCACTCGGCATGACTACATCAAAAGAATATGCGGAGCTAGAATGGCCAATAGATATCGCCATTGCCGTAATATGGGTAGTCTTTGGGTGGAATATGATTGGCACCATCATCAAGCGTAGAGAGAAACATATGTATGTGGCCATCTGGTTTTACATCGCCACGTTTGTCACGGTAGCGGTGCTACACATTGTGAATTCATTTGAGATGCCCGTAACACTATTTAAGAGTTACTCCTTTTATGCCGGAGTGCAAGATGCACTCGTGCAATGGTGGTACGGCCACAATGCAGTTGCATTTTTTCTCACCACGCCCTTTTTAGGATTGATGTATTACTTTTTGCCGAAGGCAGCTAACCGCCCAGTATATTCCTATCGTTTGTCGATTGTCCACTTTTGGTCGCTAATATTTATTTATATCTGGGCAGGCCCACACCACTTATTGTATACAGCCTTGCCGGGATGGGCGCAATCACTAGGCGTTGTGTTTTCAATTATGTTGATCGCCCCCAGTTGGGGTGGTATGTTGAACGGTCTGTTAACCTTACGCGGTGCATGGGATAGAGTACGCGAAGATGCGGTATTGAAATTTATGGTCGTAGCCGTAACCGCCTATGGCATGGCAACCTTAGAAGGGCCACTGCTGTCGCTCAAAAACATTAACGGCATTACTCATTTTACGGATTGGATTGTAGCACACGTGCACGTTGGTGGCTTGGGCTGGAATGGTTTTTTGATTTTTGGAGTTTTTTATTGGATGGTTCCGCGTATGTGGGACACCAAACTATACTCTAGTAAATTGGCGAACCTGCACTTTTGGCTCGGCACTCTTGGTATCATATTCTACGCGTTACCTATGTACACAGCTGGCGTGGTGCAAAGTCTGATGTGGAAAGAATTTAATCCCGATGGGTTTCTAACCTACCAAAACTTTTTGGAAACCACTACTAAGATTTTGCCTCTCTACATGCTGCGCTCTTTTGGGGGGCTGCTGTATTTGACCGGTGTGTTTATCATGGCCTACAACTTAGTGAAGACCGCTGCTGCAGGAAAATTTATTGCCAACGAGGAAGTGGAAGTAGCACCAATGGTAAAGACCAGCTCGGCCGGAGGCGGCTGGCACCATGCTCTTGAAAGTAAACCTGTTTTATTTACAACGTTGGCCTTGGTGGCGATTTTAATTGGCGGGGTGATTGAGTTAGTACCTACGTTCTTGATCAAATCAAACATACCTACGATTGCCACGGTAAAACCTTATACACCGCTCGAGTTACATGGACGTGACATTTACATACGCGAAGGTTGTGTGGGTTGTCACTCACAAATGGTGCGGCCCTTTCGAAGCGAGGTACAGCGCTACGATCCTAAGTTTGGAGAATATTCAAAAGCGGGTGAGTATGTGTACGATCATCCCTTCTTGTGGGGATCAAAACGCACTGGGCCAGACTTGCACCGCGTGGGTAGCAAATATGCTGACAGTTGGCACTACCGCCACATGTTGACACCTACGGAAGTAAGTACAGGTTCAATCATGCCCGCTTATCCTTGGTTGTACGAGCAGATCATCGAAAAATCCGCTACCGCGGGAAAGATCAGCGCACTGCGTACCGTGGGTGTACCCTATGAAGAAGGGTATGAGCAAACGGCCAACGATGACTTGGATGCACAGGCGAAGAAAATTGCCGATGGCTTAAAGATGGAAGGGTACGAAGTGCAAAACGAAGCAGAGATTGTAGCGTTGATCGCCTACCTACAGCGGCTTGGTATCGACATCAAAGTGAAAAACGAAGTAGCTGAACAAAAATAAAAAAGTTATGTACAAGAATATTTTGCAAAATATTGAAAACGTGGCTGTGTGGCCCGTCATATCATTTGTGATCTTCTTTCTGTTTTTTGTGCTGCTGCTGTGGTGGGTGATAACAGCCGACAAGAAGTATGTAGATGAAATGGGTCAACTGCCGTTGAACGATGATGCAACTCCTAATTTAACTGACACTAATTCACACTTGTTATGAAGAAATTGATATTCCTTTTATCGTTGTTGATAGGAACAACGCCAGCGGTAGTTGCACAAACTAGTGGCTCAACAGATGCTCCCTCTTTTCTGGATGATCCGTTGCTTAGTTTTTACGTGATAGTTGTTTTCATTTTTGTGATTGCCCTATTAGTATTACTGGTAGCTGTTTACATGCTTCAAGTACTCAATATCGTGGTGAAGCAGGGCGAGCAGGAAAAGGCAGCGCGTTTAGGCATCGAAATAAAACCGACTGAATCCGCATGGCAAAAAATGTGGGACAAGTGGAATGCATTGAAACCCTTGGAGAAGGAAGCCGATATTTTGTTGGATCACAATTACGATGGCATCCGCGAGTTAGACAACCACTTGCCTCCTTGGTGGAAATGGTTGTTTTATTCCACCATCGGCTTCGCAGTAGTGTACCTGTTTGTTTTCAATGTGTTTGATGCGTTGCCCAGCCAGTTACAAGAGTATGAAAATGAAGTTGCCTACGCTCAACAAGAGGCTATAAAATATAAGGCAACCGCCAAAGTGGAAGACATTGATGGGAAAACCGTGGAAGCCACCACCGATGCTTTGGCACTGGCAGATGGCAAGCAGACTTTCCTAAACACCTGCTCTACCTGTCACCGCAAAGATGGGGGTGGCGACATTGGCCCCAACTTGACAGATCAGTATTGGTTGCACGGTGGATCAATCAAGAATATCTTCAAAATAGTGGAATACGGTGTGGCTGGTACTAACATGATTGCTTGGGAGGGTGTGATTAGCCGAGAGAAGATGCGCAACGTATCCAGCTATATTTTAACATTGCAAGGATCCAATCCGCCCAATCCAAAAAAACCAGAGGGTGATTTGTTTAAGATAGAGACGAAGGAAATGAAGATAGACAGTGCAAAGCACGATAGCGGAAAAACGCAAGCAGCTTTATAAAATTACGAGTTATGAATTTGAAGGAACGACTTTAATGAGATCATGAGTACCACAGCCGAGAATTATTACCAATATGATGAAGAATTTAGAAATAGTATTGGCACGGTAGACGCGCAAGGGAAGCGTGTGTGGGTGTATGCCAAAAAGCCAAAAGGTGCATTTCATAATAAGCGCATCATTGTTTCTATTTTTTTACTGATTCTTTTTTTTGCGGGGCCATTTCTGAAATGGAACAACCGGCCATTTTTATTGTTCAATATTTTCGAACGCAAATTTATTTTGTTTGGTCACGTATTTTGGCCACAGGATTTTTTTCTTTTGGCGATTACTGCGATTACGTTTTTTGTGTTCATCATTTTGTTCACCGTAGCTTTTGGTCGGATCTGGTGCGGATGGGCTTGCCCACAGACACTGTTTATGGAAATGGTTTTTCGTAAAATTGAATATTTAATTGAAGGCGATGCAAATAAGCAACGAAGGCTGAACAACCAACCCTGGGGCGTAAGTAAAATTACTAAGAAGGTCGCGAAGCATGTAATTTTTATTCTTATTTCGATTTTGATTGCCCATGTGGCCATGTCCTATTTGATTGGCATCGATCAGGTAAAAGAAATCATTTCACAATCACCTACTGAGCATCTGAGTGGATTTATTGGATTGTTGGTATTCACCACTATTTTTTATGGAGTGTTTGCCTGGTTTCGTGAGCAGGCGTGTGTCGTGGTTTGTCCTTACGGGAGGTTGCAAAGTGTTCTACTCGTGAAGGATTCTATTGTGGTGGCGTATGATTGGTTGAGGGGAGAGACGCGCGGCAAACTGAAAAAGGATCAAACTACGATAACAGCGAAGCAAGGCGACTGTATTGATTGCAAATTGTGCGTACATGTTTGCCCCACGGGCATCGACATACGAAATGGAACACAATTAGAGTGTGTGAATTGCACGGCTTGTATTGATGCCTGTGATGACGTGATGGTGAAGATCGAAAAGCCTAAAGGATTGATCCGGTATTCTTCTTTCAACGCCATCAAAGAAGGAAAGCAAAAATTACTTACGCCACGTACGATCGGCTACACCGTAGTGCTCACAGCCTTGTTGAGTTTATTATCGTTTTTTATTTTGACGCGAGCGGATATTGAAACCACCATTTTAAAAGCACCCGGTACACTCTACACCAAAACAGATGACGGCAAGATCACCAATTTGTACATGATTGAGTTTTTGAATAAAACGTTCGAGGATATTCCATTGACATTGAAAATAGAATCTCCTGCCGCAGCTACGCTGATGAAAGTAGGAGATTCAAATATTGTTGTGCCGAGAGAAGGGATTTTGAAAGGAGTGGTCATCGTAAAGTTGCCAGAAGAAGCTATCACCGGAATGAAGACGGTTATCGAATTGGGTATCTACCGAAATGGTCAGCGGATCGCGAATGCAAAGGCAAAATTTATTGGGCCTATAAAAACGAAAAATGCTAAACTTTGAACGTTAGACGTTGAACTTAAAAAAATATTACTATGAAATGGGTCATTGGTGCTTTTATCTTTTTTGCGCTGTTTATCGGCACGCTTTCAGCCATCTGCCTCCGGCAAGACTTGGGTTTGGTTTCGCCCAATTATTACCAAGACGAGTTGGTTCATCAAAACAAAATGAATCAGCAGCAGAATATGTTGGCGCTGAAAGAAGAACCCGTCATTCTTTTGGAGAAGGAGAGGGTCAGTATTTCTTTCTCTTCATTTGCCAACTTGGAAAAGGGTGAAATCCGATTGGCTCGCCCGTCCAATTCGAAATTAGATTTGCGATTTGAACTGAAAAACCAAACGGATCAAAGTTTTAACTTGGCTCGGTCCGAAAAAGGGCTGTATCGGGTTAGTCTCAAGTGGTCAATGCACGGCAAAGAATATTATTACGAAAAATTAATGGTTTTGTAAATGTGGTGGACAGCTATACTAATGGGATTGGCGGGAAGCTTTCACTGCGCGGGGATGTGCAGTCCATTGGTAATGGCGGCTACTGCAAGGAATCCATTCTTGCTGAGCAAGGTCATTTATAACTCAGGCCGGGTATTGGTGTACGGATCGCTAGGAGCGTTTGCTGGACAAATGGGAAGTTTGCTTGACATCAATCAACAGCAAACCATTTTATCGATTTCGTTAGGTTTTATTTTAATTCTGATAGGAGTAGGTCTCATCAAATCGGTTCGCATACCATTTTTCACCGGCATGGTGAATCAGTTCATCTCACTACTCAAATTTTATTTTGGAAAAGTTTTGAGCTTGAAGGGAAGTTGGACTACTTTCATCTTAGGGTCATTGAATGGACTGCTCCCCTGCGGGCTCACTTATCTGGCATTGAGTTATTGCCTTGTTTTGCCGTCAGCAAACGCAGGATTTCTTTTTATGCTTTTGTTTGGACTGGGTACCTGGCCGGTGATGATTGGCCTCACGTGGATTGTTCGTGCCTCCACCATTAAACTGAAATTCTCCTACCATAGGATATCAATGGCAATGCTTTTTATTTCTGGTTTTTTGTTAATTGGACGTGGAGTATTTGAGCATTATCACGCAAACCGATCCGAATTGAAATCGGCAACTCCAACAGAGATCGTAGAGTGTAAGTAATCGATTTTAGTTGCATCTACCTAAAAGAAATAGACACGAGCCCTCGCTTTGGTTCGAGTCTTCACGAACCAACTCTTTAACTTTGAGATTCATTTTCGAAAATCATTCGTTAAATCCCTACGAAAGATAAAATCTTTTATTCCTAGCTCGTAGAATTTTGCCGAAGAATATATTAGCTGTTAGGTATTTGTAATCCCGAACCCAGATAAAATAGGATTTTAAAACCTTTCTATCGCTCGTTCGAAATTGTAAATGTCAAACAGCAACTATGGCCGTCCAGAGGCGCACCTCATTGGTGACAAACCCGGTGAGGCCGTCTACTCGATTAGTGGCAGTTTTTATTTATTTTTTGTCAAGTCAATATTAAAGTTAGCGTTCAGAATGAGACCGTTGTTTTGTTGAAACACATTTCTATTGTTTACTTCACGTCCTAATTGTAGGATTTGATTTAAAAAACCTGCTTCAATTCTAACAACTGGATTAAATCTGTAACCAAATAAAATTCCTATTCTATTTTGGTCAAAAATATTTTCATTTACATTTTTTCCAAATCCAATAAAAATCTCCTCATAAACCGCAACGTAAGGTGTTTTGTCTTTGATTTCTTTGCCTTTTAGCGGTATTTGAAATCGGAACATATATCTTAATCTGTTCGATAATGGATATTCATCTTCTTTTGTTAAAATATCATTTGAATATCGTCCAACCCAACGTTGTTCAAGCATAAAACGGTGTGAAAAGTCAACAACAGAAACTTTATCTGAAATTGTTACCATTTGAAACAAGCGGTGTTCGGTGAAGTCTTTGCCCATTCCATTAATTGGGATTTCTCCATAAGGAAAGGTTTCTATCCAAGCATAGCCAAGCCTAAATTGAATTTTTTGGTTAGGTTGATAGTTAACACCCACACGTAATAGACTCTGTTGCCATTCTGTAATAAATTCATTTCTACGAAACTGGTATTCTGTATGAATACCAAATTTTTCAGCAAGTTTGAAAGTTCCAAAATAGTTATACCAACCGATAGAATTATAGTTATTAAGTCGAGTATTTTGAGCATACAAAGTATTACCGGCAAAAACAATAATAAATACAAAACACAAAACTAATTTTCCCATAATTTAAAATTAGGGCTGGGCTAAAAAGCCCAACCCGTTAACTTTTTATTTTGTTGGTGGTGAAAACGGTAAGGCAGATTTATGAACAATAATTTTTAGTTTACCATCTTTCCCTTTTTTGAAAACCCAAGTTTTGTCTACCATTACCTCTTTTCCGTCTTTACCTGTAACCCATACGTTACCCATTGTTATGGCTACGGAACCATAAATTTGGATACCCTCATTTTTCTCACCTACATTATCGTATCTTGCTTTTACCCAGGGTGCCATTGCAAAGCCTTTGTCGTTTGGATAAGTAGGGTCACCACCTATAAAATAAGATAGCGCGCCTTTTTTATCATTTCTAAATGTTTGGTCGCCAAAAGCCAACGTAGGTTTAAAAAAAACCTTTCCATTATCATAATTATAAGCTTCTGAAAGCACTTGTTCAGCAAAGGATTTGTAATCGCCACCTTCTTCTTTCAGTTTTCCGATTTTAACCAAAGCATCGCACCACGCCTGTTGTGCAGCGTTCACTTCATCGTAAGTAATAATTTCTTGCGCTCCTTCTTCCACATACACTAAACCTAGTTCGTCAATTGTCTTTTGCACTTTTTCGTTGGTTTGTGTTAACGCATTTTGTGCTTCTCCCTTGGATTTTTCTGTAACTTGGTTACAAGAGATAGCCAATAGACTTACTGTGAGTGTTGCTAAAATTAGATTTATTCTGTTCATTTTTGATTTTGTTAAAATTTTGCCTACTTCTTAAAACGGTGTTCGGCTTGTCCGTTTATTTTTTAAACATTTGATCTCGCTTTTTTGTCTTTGCGGTGTTTCCAAAATTGCCACTAACGTGCGGGTTTATGGCGGCTTTATTTTTTCGAAGCGCGTCATTCTCCACCTTCAAAAACGAAATTATGAAAACAAATTATACTTGTCATTGATTTTTTACACTCCGTTTAATGACTTACTTTTTTTCCTTTTAACCCATTTCTCAATTTCCACTGCCCAAAACACAATACTTGATAAGCCGAGGCAAAGTAATAATTCTTGTGTAGAGAGTGCTTGTGTTCTGAAAATATCCTGTAAAAATGGAGTGTAAATTACTGCCATCTGCAAACCAAGTGTAAGTAGCACTGCTCCAACTAATTGTTTGTTTCCAAAAAGACCTTGGCTGAAAAGTGACTTCCAGTCGCTGCGGATAGCCAATGCATGTCCCATTTGTGATATACTTAAAACTGTAAACACCATTGTCATCCATTTATCATTACCTGCGTGTATTGCCCAACCTTGAGTTGCAACACATATACCACCCATAAGCAATCCCACCCAAAGAATATGAATTCCTATTCCGCCACTGAAAATACTTTCATCTGTTTTGCGTGGCGGTCGTTTCAAAATATTCTCTTCGGCTTCTTCGGTTGCAAAGGCAAGCCCAGGCAATCCATCGGTAACCAAGTTTATCCAAAGTATATGAATGGGTAAAAGCGGAATTGGCAAACCGATAAGAGGTGCAAGAAAGATAGTCAACACCTCACCGCTATTGCTGGTCATGGTGTATTTTATAAACTTGCGTATGTTGTCAAATATCCTACGACCTTCTCGTACTGCTTTTATGATGGTGGCAAAATTATCATCCAACAAAATCATGTGTGCCGCTTCTTTTGAAACATCAGTGCCTGTAATGCCCATTGCAATACCAATGTTGGCTCGCTTTAATGCAGGTGCATCATTCACCCCATCGCCAGTCATCGCTACAAAATGATTTTTCTTTTGCAATGCTTTTACAATATTCAGTTTTTGTTCGGGTGAAACACGCGCATATACTTTTATGGATTCAATTTCTTTTTCAAATTCCACATCCGTAAAATTTGCAAGCTCTGTTCCTGTAATTACTTTATCAGTCTCTAAGCGTAAAATTCCTGTTTCAATAGCAATAGCTTTTGCTGTAATGGGGTGGTCGCCAGTTATCATTACCGGAGTTATACCTGCCGTATGGCAATCGGCAATGGCTTGTATAGCTTCCGATCTTGGCGGATCGATCATTGCAGCCAAACCAATAAATTTCAAATCGGTCTCAACGGATTCAATTGAAATAGTTTCGGGTAAAGCATCAACGAGTTTTACGGCATAAGCCAAAACTCTTTTTCCTTGTTCAGCAAATTTTGCTGTGGATTCATTTATTTCTTTAGAATTTTCCTCATTACAATTGCTTAAAATATTTTCGACCGCACCTTTAGTAACAATTAGCCACTGTTCGGCTAAAGGATAAATGGTTGTCATTCGTTTCCGCTCCGAATCAAAAGGCACTTCATGTTCGCGTTTGAAATCCGTCAACCATTTTTGGTCGTAGCTTTCATTTTTTCTGGCGTACTCAACCAATGCAACTTCGGTTGGGTCACCTTTGAGTTGATTACTTTCATCTGCGACTACATCGTGGTTCAGTTCCATCGAAAGCAATAATAATTGCTCTACTGAAAATTCGTGGATGGTTTCTGCTTTTGGTGAAATCCATGTATCCATCACCGTCATTTTATTTTGAGTGATGGTGCCTGTTTTATCCGAACAGATGTAGGTAACAGAGCCCAAGGTTTCAACAGCAGGCAATTTTCGGATAAGTGCATTTTTTTGAACCATTCGTTTAGCACCCAAGGCCAAAGCAATAGTGATAACTGCGGGCAATGCTTCTGGAATAGCAGCTACTGCAACAGAGATGGCAGTGAGCAACATCTGGATAGGATCTTCGCCACGGAGCAAACCTGCACCGTAAATAATTGCACAAATGAAAATTACGACAAGTGATAATTTTTTTCCAAAATCAGCTAATCGTTTTTGAAGTGGTGTTTTAGTTTCATCTTCTTGGAGCAGTTCAGCTATCCGACCAATTTCGGTCTTCATTCCTGTTGCCACAACAATGCCT
>JBBSCN010000062.1:0-15803 GCA_038250265.1 Cytophagales bacterium
CCGGACTTGTTATCCAAGATTCAAAAGATGGTGACTTGATTGTCTGCCGCGTTACCAGCAAATTGTACGATTCTATTTTTGACGTTAACCTCAAAAGCCGGGGTCAATACG
The DNA here is from genome assembly GCA_038250265.1 of Cytophagales bacterium. Classification (GTDB taxonomy): domain Bacteria; phylum Bacteroidota; class Bacteroidia; order Cytophagales; family Cyclobacteriaceae; genus ELB16-189. Next base: position 112 of record JBBSCN010000062.1, read on the forward strand.
GTTTGAAGTTACCGTCAGTAGTGCGCGTTCGTAAGATTGCATCTATAGAAAAGGAGCTGGTTGATCAAAAAATAGGGCAATTGGATAAGGCTACTCAAAGCCAACTTAAGAGGAGATTTAGAAAATTGATCCTCTGAATCTGGGCAAGATTCAATAAAAAAGCCTGATCGAATTTCGGTCAGGCTTTTTTTATGTTTGGATGGAAACTCAATGCTACTTTGTAGGGGTTTTTTTCACCTCTCGTTTTTCGTAGCTCTCAATCACATCGCCTACGTTGATATCATTTAAGTTTTTGATGCTCATACCGCAGTCAAAACCAGATTTTACTTCGGATGCGTCATCCTTAAATCGTTTCAAGGCCGTCATCTCACCGGAGTACACCACAATGCCATCTCTGATCAAACGAATTGGATTATTGCGTTTGATGTATCCATCGGTAACCATACAGCCGGCCACGGTGCCCACTTTGGTGATCTTGAATACTTCACGCACTTCCGCATTACCAACAATTACTTCCTCAAACTCTTTCTCTAGCATACCTTCCATGGCAGCTTTGATCTCATTGATCGCATCGTAAATGATCGAGTACATCCGGATTTCAATCTCTTCGTTATCGGCCAACCTACGGGCTGATACAGAAGGACGAACTTGGAAACCGATGATAATTGCGTCCGAAGCTGATGCCAGCAAAACGTCTGACTCCGAAATCTGACCCACAGCTTTGTGAATAATAGCTACCTCTACCTTTGGAGTAGAAAGCTTCAACAGTGAATCCGACAACGCTTCGATCGATCCGTCCACGTCACCTTTAATGATAACGTTCAATTGCTTGAATGAGCCGATGGCAAGACGTCTTCCAATTTCATCCAGCGTAATATGTTTCTTGGTGCGTATGCTTTGCTCACGCAAAATCTGACTTCTCCTGTTGGCTACTTCGCGCGCTTCGCGGTCGGTTTCCATCACTTGGAACTTTTCACCGGCTTGTGGCGCACCGTCCAAACCTAATACTTGAACTGGGGTAGATGGACCTGCTTCCTGCACTTTTTTTCCAGTGTCATCAAACATAGCCTTTACGCGGCCGTAGTTTGATCCAGCTACCATCACATCTCCTACTTTTAAGGTTCCGGCCTGAACCATCAATGTAGTCACGTAGCCGCGGCCTTTGTCTAGCTCCGCTTCAATGATCGAACCGATGGCCGGCTTATTAGGATTTGCACGCAGGTTTAGCAACTCAGCTTCCAGCAATACTTTTTCTAATAAATCATCGATCCCCACACCGGTCTTAGCGGAGATGCCCTGGCTTTGATACTTTCCACCCCAATCCTCTACTAGAATATTGATTTTTGATAAACCTTCTTTGATCTTTTCAGGATTAGCCGATGATTTATCTATTTTATTGATCGCAAAAACGAGCGGAACACCCGCCACTTGTGCGTGATTGATTGCCTCTTTGGTTTGTGGCATGATGTTATCATCTGCCGCGATTACGATCACTGCAATATCAGTAAGCTTTGCACCGCGCGCACGCATGGCAGTAAACGCTTCGTGACCAGGTGTATCCAAGAAAGCTATTTTGTTTCCGCTCTTGGTCATTACATCATACGCACCGATGTGCTGCGTAATTCCACCGGCTTCGGAGGCCGTTACCTTCGTGTTTCTAATAAAATCGAGCAACGAGGTTTTTCCATGATCTACGTGGCCCATGATGGTTACAATCGGGGCACGTGGCTGTAAATCTTCATTATCATCTTTTTCGACAGTTACTTCCTCTTCGTCAGAAGAAGAGAAATGCACTTCAAAGCCAAATTCGTCAGCGATTACCGTAATGGCTTCGGCATCCAACCGTTGATTAATTGACACGAACATGCCGAGACCTAAACAAGTCGAGATCACTTCATTCACTGAAACGTTCATCAATGAGGCTAAATCATTCGCTGAAATAAATTCTGTTACCTTCAGCGTTTTAGAAGACTCCTGCTCTTGTTGCAAGCGTTCGTCTTCCGCATCTGATACTGCCTGCCTTTTTTCTTTTCGATATTTTGCGCCAGAGAATTTCTTTTGTCCACCGCTTAACTTCGCTAATGTTGCACGTACCTGATCTTGAATCTCTTTGTCAGTAGGCTCCGGTTTTGGAGTACGTACAAAAGGTTTTTGACCTCCTGGTTGCGGTCTAGCACCAGCACCGGGCTGTGGCCTAAATCCTTGACCAGCACCACGCTGCTCGCTGGCATTTGGCAGACGTTTACGCGGTCTTTTTTGCTGGTTTGTTTTGTTCGGATCGGAGGAAGCAACCGGTTGATTTTTCTTTTCTGTTGGTAATTCGATTTTAGACAACACCTTTAACCCTTGCAGCTTGTCAGCTTTTGCTTTGATCAGTTCTTGTTCAACTGGCTTTTCAATCTCTACCTTTATTTCAGGTTCAGAAATAGCCTCTGTTTTCTTTTCAACAACAACTGGTTTAGCCTCCGGTGTTTCTTCAGGTGCTTTTTTCCCAGCCTTGCCGGCAGGCAGGTTTGGCTCTTTGTTAAGCTCAATTTTTCCAAGCACTTTTATCCCTTCCAGCTTTGGCTTTTCAGCTTCTACTTTTTCTGGCTTAGGTTCATCTTTGTGCTTAACGATGTCTTTAGAACCCAAATTTTTAATCAGTACACTTTCTTCTTCGTTTACTTTCTTGCGGTGTACTTCAGGTTCAACTTTCGGAGCGGCCCCTTCAACGGGTTTTGTGCCGATTGTAATTCCTGATGCCTCTAATTTTTCAGAAGCAGAAGAGGCGAATTCTTTGGCAAGCATGGCAAATTGCTCGGCCGACAGCTTTGCGTTGGGATTGTTTTCAACACTCACACCTTTTTTGGAAAGAAAATCCAAAATCGTGTTGTGCCCCACGTTCAGCTTCCGTGATGCCTGCCCTAACCGTACTGATTTTTCTTCTGCCATGCTCAAATATCTGCTTTTTTACTGATTAAACGCCCATTTTATTGGGCACTCACTATTCAAATTCTTTTTTCAAAACATTCAATACTGCTTCAGCTGTTTCCTCTTCCAAGTCTGTTCTGCGCACAATTTCTTCTTTATTTAAGTTCAATACACTCTTCGCAGTATCCAGTCCGATGCGTTTTAGTTCATCAATCACCCAGCTTTCGATTTCATCGCTAAACTCATCCAAGTCAACATCTTCCTCGGCAACCTGTGTATCGTTTTCACGGAATACATCGATTTCCATTCCTACTAGCCTACTAGCCAACTTAATGTTCAGTCCACCTTTTCCAATTGCCAACGAAACTTGATCCGGCTTCAAGTAAACTGCCACGCGGCTGTTTTCCTTGTCTATTTTAATGGACACTACTTTCGCTGGACTTAGCGCGCGTTGAATGTAAAGCTCTAGGTTCTCGGTATAGTTGATCACGTCAATATTCTCATTTTGCAATTCACGTACTACGGCATGAATACGAGAACCTTTCATACCTACGCAAGCCCCCACGGGATCGATACGATCGTCATATGATTCAACGGCCACCTTGGCTCTTTCTCCTGGCTCGCGCACCACTTTCTTAATGGTGATAAGACCATCATATACTTCTGGCACTTCTTGCTCAAACAACCTTTCCAAGAAGACAGGAGAGGTACGAGAAAGAATAATTTTTGGGCTGCCGTTTACCATATCTACCCGGTGCACAATGGATTTTACATTTTCTCCTTTGCGGTAACGGTCTTTGGGGATTTGCTCATTGCGTGGGATAGAAATTTCATTTCCGTCTGCATCAATCAACAACACCTCGCGGCTTAATACTTGGTACACTTCACCAGTGATCACTTCACCCACAATGTCCTTATACTTTTGATAAACGATGTCTTTTTCAAGATCCTTCACCTTCTGAATCAAGGTTTGACGGGCGGTGGTTACAGCCCTGCGGCCGAAATCTTCGAGGTGAATTTCTTCTGCAACTTCTTCGCCCACTTCAAAGTCAGGTTCTATTTTCTGAGCCTCGCTCAATGCGATTTTGTCGTGTTCCCAAATATCTTCTGATTCGTCCTCTACAATTTCGCGAAAGCGCCAAATCTCTAAGTCTCCTTTATCCGCATTGACAATGATATCGAAGTTGTCATCTTCCACATATTTTTTCTTGATCATGTTCCGAAACACATCTTCTAAGATGCGGATCATGGTCGGGCGGTCGATGTTTTTTTGTTTGGCGAAATCGGCAAACGATTCTATTAAAGTTGAGGTATCCATACAGCTTACTCGTTAAAAGAAACAGTTACAATTGTTTTTTCTATATCACTAAATAGTATTTCCATTTTAATCAATTCCTTCTTTTTTTCTTTGGAGGCGGTCTCCAACACAATCTGGTCTTCAGTTACGGCCACCAACTTGCCGTGTAAATACTCCTTGTCCTTCAACTGCACCTTAACTTGGCGACCCATATTCGCTGCGTACTGGCGCTTCATTTTCATAGGCACTTCTAGCCCAGGCGTTCCCACTTCTAAATTGTATGCCCCTTCAATCAAATTCAGGTTTTCCAAATCTTCGGATAACTTTCTGCTTACAGCAGCACAACTATCGATGCTGATGCCTTTGTCACCATCTAATTGCACCACCACCTTTGTGGGTTTGTATTTGGAAATCAGTACATCCACCACAAAGTGAGCTGGATCCACCAAGTGTGATTCTGCCAGTTCTCTTAATTTTTGCACCAGTTCCATACAAGTATCGATAAACAAAGAGGGGACTTGCGGTCCCCTCCAGTTGATTTTCTAAGAAAGTGATGCAAATGTAACTGATTTTTATTTTATCGCAAAATTTTGTGTTCTTTGACTTCCATGCGTGAATTGCAAACAAAGTGGATAGCTCGGTATGTTTCTATCGGATTGATTGGAGTATTGGCGGCTTGCGGCCCACAAAAAAAAATAGAAGAAAAAGCTATTCCAACAAGAAACATACAAGTCCCTCGCTTTGATGCGGATTCGGCTTATTACTTTGTAGAAAAGCAGGTAAAATTTGGCCCTCGAGTGCCAAACACCATAGCCCATCAAAACGCTTTTAATTATTTTGTGAATCAATTTAAAAAATTTGGAGCATCTGTTATGGTGCAAGATTTTCAAGCAACTACGTTTGATGGGCAACGACTGAATCTTAAAAATATCATCGCTAGTTATTTTCCGAAGGCTCAAAAGCGAGTTTTACTGGCAGCACACTGGGATACCCGCCCTTTTGCTGACCGAGACAAAGAAAAAAGAGACGCCCCTTTTGATGGCGCAAATGACGGAGCGAGCGGTGTTGGTGTATTGCTAGAGATAGCACGAGTTTTGGGGAAAAGTGAAGAGCCAGCAATTGGCATTGATATTATTTTGTTTGACGGTGAGGACTGGGGAGAGAAGGAAGGAGTTCCTTCAATCAAGCTGCCAGAGGGGCAAGATTCTTGGTGGTGCTTGGGTTCTCAATATTGGGCGAAAAATAAACACCAGAAAAACTATTCGGCTTACTATGGAATTTTGTTGGATATGGTAGGCGCCAAGCGATCACAGTTCTTTAGAGAAGAAGTTTCGCTGGAATATGCTGGAAAAATTGTTGAGAAAGTGTGGGATCGCGCTGCCATGATTGGCTATTCAGATTATTTTGTGAAGCAAAATGTAGCCGGGATTACAGATGACCATGTGTATGTCAATCAAATCGGAAAAATACCTATGATTGATATTGTTCATTATAAACCGGGTATTGGCTTTTTTGGTGATTATCACCACAGTACTAAAGACAACATGAGCATCATCAGTAAAGAAACGTTGGGCGCAGTCGGTAACACGCTACTAAACGTTATTTACTATGAAGAATAGTTTCTACTTGAAATATTCTACTTGTTGTAGCTGTCAAAACTTTTATGATCTCGCTGAAACAACACTTCTTTTGGCAGCGATTTAAAATATTCATAAGTAATCTTTAGCCCTTCCTCACGGGATACTTTGGGTTCCCATCCTAGTAATTTTCTAGCCTTTGTAATATCTGGCTGGCGTTGTTTTGGATCATCCTTTGGGAGAGGATTGTAAATAACTTTTTGAGTTGTGCCAGTCAGTTTAATAATTTCCTCGGCAAAGTCACCGATTGTAATTTCATTTGGATTGCCAACATTGACAGGTAGCGCATAGTCAGATAGCAATAAAAGATAAATTCCTTCTACTAAATCGTCTACATAACAAAACGAGCGTGTTTGAGAGCCGTCACCAAAAACCGTTAAGTCTTCTCCACGCAGCGCTTGACCAATGAAAGCGGGCAATACGCGTCCGTCATTTAGGCGCATACGAGGGCCATAGGTATTAAAGATCCGCACGATACGAGTTTCCAACCCATGGAATGTGTGGTATGCCATTGTGATAGCCTCTTGAAACCGTTTCGCTTCGTCATAAACGCCTCTTGGGCCAACCGTATTTACATTTCCATAGTATTCCTCAGTCTGCGGATGGACAGTAGGATCTCCGTAAACCTCAGAAGTAGATGCAATGATAATTCTTGCTTTTTTTGCGCGCGCCAACCCGAGCAAATTGTGCGTGCCTAGTGAACCAACTTTAAGTGTTTGAATTGGAATTTTTAAATAGTCAATAGGACTGGCAGGTGATGCAAAGTGTAGAATGTAATCAAGTTCACCGGGCACATAGACAAACTTCGATACATCGTGATGATAAAATTCAAAATCGGGTAATTTGAAAAGGTGCTCAATGTTGCGCAGGTCGCCAGTGATCAAGTTGTCCATCGCGATAACATAGTATCCTTCCTTGATGAATCGATCGCACAAATGTGAACCGAGAAAACCTGCACCTCCCGTAATTAAAACTCTTTTCTTAGTTGCCATAGATTGTTTCGCGTCCAATGCTGTAATAAGTATATCCCATCTCTTTCATTTGTTGCAAGTCGTAAAGATTGCGGCCGTCAAAAATCACTTTGTTTTTTAAGATGGAAGATAGCTTTTCGAAGTCGGGCGTACGAAACTCAGGCCATTCCGTGGCAATGAAAATTGCATCGGCCTTTTCCGCAGCCTCATAAGGCGTTTCGCAGTATTGGATTTTGTCACCCAAAAGTTGCTTTACGTTTGGCATCGATTCAGGGTCATGTGCTTTGATAATACCCCCTTCTTTCAATAGCTCTTCAATGTTATCCAGCGCTGGAGCCTCTCGAATATCATCCGTATGTGGCTTGAAGGCAAGCCCCCACATCGCAAAGACTTTCCCTTTCAAATCGCCACGGAAATAATCTTTTACGCGCGGTATCAACCTTGTTTTTTGGTTGGCATTGACATCCATCACCGCCTTTAAAATCTTGAAATCATATTTCAAGTCAGACGATGATTTTTCAAGGGCTTGCACATCTTTTGGAAAGCAACTTCCGCCATAGCCGATGCCCGGAAACAAGAAGCGTTTACCGATACGACTGTCTGTTCCTATTCCTTTGCGAACCGAATCCACATCGGCTCCAACCAGTTCACACAAATTGGCAATTTCATTCATGAAGGAGATTTTCGTGGCCAAAAAAGAATTTGCAGCATACTTTGTTAGCTCCGCAGATTTTTCATCCATGAAAACAAGGGGATTTCCTTGGCGGACAAAAGGGGCATACAATGCCTCCATTACTTTTCTTGCTGCCGCTGAGTTGGTTCCAATCACCACTCGCTCTGGCTTCATAAAATCTTCCACGGCAACTCCTTCCCTAAGAAACTCAGGGTTGGAGACTACGTCAAATTTTACTTTTGATTTAAGAGCAATCCTACTTCTTACTTTATCGGCAGTGCCAACGGGCACCGTACTTTTGTCGACAATCACAGTATATTCGCTCAACAAAGGGCCTAAGTTTTCAGCTACGCCAAGAATGTATTTTAAATCGGCTGAGCCGTCTTCTCCTGGGGGAGTGGGCAACGCTAGAAAAATGATTTTCGATTCTTTAATTCCTTCCGCTAGGTTAGTAGTAAACGAGAGTCTTCCTTGCCTGAGATTCCGTTCAAATAAAAGTTCGAGCCCAGGCTCATAAATGGTGACTCTTCCACTTTTGAGCTTTTCTACCTTCGCTTGATCAATATCAACGCAAATGACTGTGTTTCCAGTTTCTGCGAAACAAGTTCCGGTAACTAACCCAACATATCCTGTTCCGATTACTGAAATCTTCATAATTGCAAAATAGTGGCGACAAAAATAGCCTTTTATTCAATTGGAATGGATCTATCGAAGCAACAATAAAGAAACAAACTAACGGTTGTTTGGTAAACTCTTTGCCTTTATTTTTGCCTCCTAAATTCTAAGGAAATGGAAACAGTCGCTGAGCCAATGGCAATGAACTTTGTTGAAACGGAGAATCAAAATATGATTACTCAAATGATCAGGGACTTTGGTAACAAAGAGATGATCCCGAAAAGAATGGAGTGGGACGAAAGTCAGCACTTTCCGTTGGATCTTTTTAAGAAGCTGGGTGGATTGGGCTTAATGGGAGTTCTTGTTCCCGAAGAGTATGGGGGATCGGGCTTCGGTTACATGGAATATGTTACGGCTATCCTTGAATTGTCGAAAATCGATGGCTCAATTGGTTTATCTATGGCCGCACACAATTCTTTGTGTACTGGGCATATCCTTCAATTTGCCAATGAAGAACAAAAGCGCAAGTACTTACCAAAGTTAGCATCTTGCGAGTGGCTCGGAGCTTGGGGTTTAACAGAACCGAACACAGGCTCTGATGCAGGAAACATGCGCACAGTAGCGATAAAGGAGGGAGACTTTTATATCCTAAATGGCGCAAAAAACTTTATCACCCACGGCAAGTCGGGTGATGTGGCCGTGGTGATTGCAAGAACTGGCAAGGTGGGTGACTCACACGGCATGACTGCCTTCATCGTAGAAAGAGGGACGCCAGGCTTCAGCGCTGGCAAGAAGGAGAACAAACTTGGTATGCGTGCTTCAGAAACTGCTGAAATGATTTTTATGGATTGCAAGGTTCACAAATCTCAAGTAATTGGTAAAGAAGGTGATGGGTTTGTACAGTCACTAAAAATCTTAGACGGTGGGAGAATTTCTATAGCGGCTTTGAGTTTGGGCATTGCAGAAGGGGCCTTTGAGGCAGCGCTCAAGTATTCCAAAGAGCGTCACCAATTCAACCAACCGATTTCTGCGTTCCAAGGCATTTCATTTAAACTGGCAGAAATGGCGACTAAAGTAGAAGCAGCAAAATTGCTCACCTTTCGAGCCGCGGATTTGAAGAATAAGGGGCAGAGTGTAAACAGGGAGTCGGCAATGGCCAAACTATATGCATCTGAAGTAGCTGTAGAAATTGCTAATGATGGAGTTCAGATTTTTGGCGGTTATGGCTACACAAAAGACTTCCCAGCTGAAAAATATTATCGCGATGCAAAGCTCTGCACCATTGGAGAAGGAACGTCAGAAATACAGAAGTTGGTGATTTCGCGCTCAATTTTAAAATAAAATTTGTAAAAATGAGGCCCATTGGCCTATATTTGCAGCCCAAACACAGAGAAAATGCTAATTATAAACATTAAAGAGAATGAATCAATCGACAAAGCCCTTAAGCGCTTCAAAAAGAAGTTCGAAAAGACTGGCGTTTTAAAGTCATTGCGTTCTAGAACGGCTTTTATGAAGCCTTCGGTGAAAAGAAGAAGTGAGATTATTCATGCTTCGTATATCCAAAAGATTTACGAGAAAGCAAACTATTAATAAATAGTAGACATTTCATAAACAATCCTCCCTTTGCTTCGGCTAGGGAGGATTTTTTTTTATATTCGAATCTACGGATTGGTTTGTCTGGACTAGTGAAGATTCAATGATCGATTCTTTTTTAAAATATCTTCAATTTGAAAAGCGGTATAGCCCTCAAACACTTATTTCCTATTCAACAGACCTGTTTCAGTTTCAAAAATTTCTAACCGAGGAATACTCTCAAACTCCAATTTCGGAGGCGAACTACGGATTGGTCCGGTCATGGATTGTGAGCCTAGTTGATCATAGCATAGGAGCTAATTCCATCAACAGAAAAATCGCTTGCCTGAGGTCTTTCTATAAGTTTTTGCTTCGGCAAGAGATTATAAGTAAAGACCCCATGCAAAAAATTAAGATACTCAAGACGCCAAAAAAACTTCCCCATTTTGTCAGCGAGGGTGATGCTGTCAAGTTGATGGATAATGTTGAGTTTCCGACTAGCCATGAAGGAATTCGTGACCAACTGATCCTAGAGCTTTTTTACGGCACTGGCATGCGGCTGTCAGAGTTAATCAATCTTAAAGAATCACGAGTGAATTTGCGTGAAAGAACACTTCGCGTGTTGGGTAAACGAAACAAAGAAAGAGTGATCCCTTTTTCGATGAATCTCGTTTCAATGATTGATGCGTATACCAAGATCAGAAATATTGACATCGGAAACCCGGATCACGGCTTCTTGTTTGTGACGGATTCAGGCAATCAACTTTATCCCGTGTTAGTAAATAGAGTAGTAAAAAAATATATGAAACTCTTTACCAGCGTAGAGAAAAAAAGTCCGCACGTGCTCCGTCACACGTACGCTACTCATCTATTAAATAAAGGAGCTGAGATAAATGCTGTAAAGGAGCTTCTTGGCCACAGTAGTTTGGCAGCTACTCAAGTATATACCCATAACTCTATGGACAAACTGAAAAAAGTATTTGAACAAGCTCACCCGAAGGCGTAAATGATTTCGTTTAGTTGATATGTTTAACTTTTAAATTTTTAATTCTATGAAACTGCAAGTTCATTCCATTCACTTTAATGCCGACACCAAATTGGTTGATTTCATTCAAAAGAAAGTAGATAAACTAGAGACCTTTTATGACCGGGTGGTGGATGGGGAAGTATTTCTGCGAATCAACAATGAGGGGGTGGACAACAAAACGGTAGAGATCAAGGTAAAAGTACCGGGCAGTCAACTTTTTGCAAAAGAGCACGCCAAATCATTTGAAGCGGCCACCGACTTAGCCACCGAAGCACTAAAGAATCAGTTACGGAAGTATAAGGATAAAAAATAAGGTGACTATTAGCCCAGATTAAGACGACAATAGGCCTCCTTCGAGGCCTATTTTTTTATCTCCATTGATTACACCGTCTTAATTTATCGTAATTTTGCCACTCTTTTATCCTAGACGAAACCATGCTATTGATTTTACAGAGGACTGTTCTTTTTTTTCTTCTGATTATTTTTTTTCAAACCACATTGTTCGCCCAAAGGCAGGATCCCAACTTCTTTACCAAGAAAGATTCTGCTAAAGCAAGTTACAAAAATACGATGTTAGTTTTTCCGTTGGTGGGATTATCTACTGAAACGAGTTTTGTATTTGGAGTTGCCAATGCCTTTATTTTCAAAACGGCAAAAAGTGATTCAGTCCTTCGCGTTTCAACAATCCCTTCTGGATTTTTATACACACTAAACAATCAAATTTTGATTGGTCTAGGTGCAAACATTTTTTTGCCTAAAGAAAAGTACATCATTAGGTTTGAGAACTCCTTTAGCAAATTTCCTGATAAGTTCTGGGGAATGGGTAACAATACGGATAGCAGGACTTCAGAAAGTTATACGTTCACCCAGTTCTACATCAACCCACAACTTTATCGGAAAGTGTATAGAGATTTGTTTTTGGGAGCTGGAGTAGATTTTCAACGCGTTTTTAACATTGAATATATAGCGGGTGGGTATTTTGACCAAGACAAGGTTCTGGGAGTGTTTGATCGCTCATCGTATGGCGTATTTGGCTATAGCTTTTTTGTCAACTATGATTCGCGCCCGCATGCGTATGTTCCTGATCGCGGAGCCTTGTTTAGAATACGCTTCTCAAATTTTGACAAAGGATTGGGTGGCGACTATGATTTCAGGACGCTGGAATTTGATATTCGAAAGTTTATCAAAATAACAAGGCATGGCGTCTTGGCCATTCAAAGTTTTAGCACCTTTAATTTTGGTAACGTACCTTACCGAAACCTAGCGATTTTGGGGGGCAACAGCATGATGCGGGGATACTTTGCAGGTCGTTTTAGAGACCAAAAATTTTCTGGCCTTCAGGCGGAATATCGGTTTCCCGTCAAGGGGAGATTTGGTGGAGTAGCGTTTGCCAGCGTGGGGCAGGTGGCTAATAGGTTTGATGATTTTGGTCTTCAAAAATTGAAACCAGCAATTGGTACGGGAGTTCGATTTGCGGTAGTGCGCAGAGAGAAATTAAATCTGCGCTTTGACGTGGCCACGGGCTTAGGCGGCTCGCTCAACTATTACATCGTGTTGGCAGAATCATTTTGACAGCATGCATCCCATCCTCTTTCAAATAGGCTCGCTCACTGTTTATACTTACGGCTTCTTTATTGCATTGGGTGCAGTGTTGGGAGGTTTGTATATGTGGTGGCAAGGCAAAAAACAATTTGGTTGGTCCTTCGACCAAGCCAATACTCTTTTTGTTCTGCTGATAATTGCAGGTGTGGTAGGCGGTAAGTTTTTTCTATTATTTGAACAGCCAAGTTATTATTTAGAAAACTTAACAAAATTATTTTCGGGTAGTGGCTTTGTATTCTATGGTTCGCTGTTGACCGCGATTCCAGTGATGCTATGGTATTTCAAAAAGAATAAAATTCCAACATTAGCGATGTTGGATGTTATGGCGGTGGTAACCTGTATTGTTCACGGTTTTGGAAGGATTGGATGCTATAATGCTGGTTGTTGCTATGGAATCCCAAGCGAAAATTTTTTTGGTGTAGTCTTTACCAATCCAGCCTGCCAAGCTCCATTAAACACGCGTTTACACCCCACCCAGCTTTATGAGGCATCTTTTATTTTTTTCATCGCCATTTTTCTTCTCCTCCACAAAAAATATAAAAAATTTGCGGGCCAACAGTTTATACTTTATTTGATTATGTATGCCATTGGAAGGAGCATCCTCGAAACTTTCCGGGGGGATATCGACAGAGGTTTTGTTATTAAAGACTGGGTATCTAATTCCCAATTTATTTCGGCCATGGTTATTGCGGTTGCCATTTATTTCTATGTTAAGTTGAATAGAAAAGCTAATTTGAAGCCTCGTTGAAAAAATGGAAAATCAAAGTTGGTTACAAACCGCAAAAGCAGGTATGATAAAATGGACAAAACGCGTTTTACTAATTGCATTAGTAGCAGTGGCAGCCCTATTTATTTTTTCGTATTGGGGTACTTATTCCGAAGGTATTAGGTCAGGCATGGTGGTAAAGATCAGTAAGAAAGGTTGGCTATTTAAAACCTACGAAGGACAATTGAACCTTCAAACTTTTGGCGCAAATAAATCCCCGAATTTGATTTCTGAGTCCTTTGAGTTTTCTGTAGAAAGTGACAGACTTGAAGTAATTAAGGTTTTAGAGGAAGCTTCGCTGAGCGGAGAACGCATTAGCCTAAAGTACGAAGAACGCTTGGCCAAATTTTTTTGGCGGGGGGACACAAAATATTTTGTTATTGAAGTTGAACGTCTCAAATAATTATTAGCACCTATTTCCATGAAAAATTCTTCGTTGATTGTTGTGTACGGTTCGTACGGGTACACGGGCAAACTAATTGTGGATTTGTGTCGCAGCAAAAATTTACAAGTGATACTAGCCGGCCGTAATGAAGAGCAGTTGAAACTTCAAAGTCAACAATCAGGCTATCCGTATCAAGTAGTGGATAGCGATGATTTGGCGAGACTAAAAAACCTACTTGAGCCGGCCACAGTGGTAATACATTGTGGTGGCCCGTTTCGTTTTACTGCAAAGAATATGAGTGAGGCGTGTATCGCTACGAAAACTCATTATACTGACATCACAGGAGAGTACCAAGTATTTGAATCGTTGCCGTTGTTGGATTCTAAAGCAAAGGAGCTAGGGATTACAATTATGCCGGGCACCGGTTTTGATGTGGTGCCTTCAGATTGTTTGGCGCTTCATTTAAAAAACAGACTTCCGTCTGCAACTCATTTACAACTTGCTTTCACTATGTCGAAGGGAGGCTTGTCGAGAGGTACGGCCAAGAGCATGACCGAAGGATTGGGCTATGGAGGACTTATTCGCGAAGGCGGTAAACTTGTCTACTGTGCCATGGGTTCAAAAGTTCAGGAAATAGATTTTGGTTCTTTCAAGACAAAAACACTTTGTATTCCTTGGGGTGATATATCTACTGCTTGGAGAAGTACGGGCATCCCCAATATAGAAGTTTATACAGGCGCAACAGAAAGCATGATTGCCAACGCCAAACGGAGCAATTATCTTAATTGGTTATTGCGGATGCGGTGGGTAAAAAATTTCATGCTGAAGCAGATTGATAAAAAACCAGCCGGCCCGAGCGATGAAAAACGTGAAACGGGCAGAAGCTTTTTGTGGGGCAAAGTTTCTGATGCCTCCGGGAAGGAATGTGTAAGTCGATTAGAAACAGTAAGTGGCTATTCGCTTACGGCCAAGACAGCTGTTCTAATAGCGGAAAAGATTTTAGCAGGAAACTTCAAGCCGGGCTATCAAACCCCGGCAATGGTGTATGGGGCGGATTTAATAATGGAAGTGGAGACGACTAAACGAACGGATATCTAATTCTTAAATTTTACTGCCACCATAGCTGGCCAAAGTTTGCCGGTGATCAAAAGCATTTTGCTTTTCTTTTCGTAGGCGATTCCGTTAAGCACATCGGCATTGGGGTTAAGCGGGAAAACTTTTTCGGCCAGTTCGGTCATATCCATTCGCCCAACGACTTTTCCATCAGTAGGATTAATCTTAACAATAAAATTAGTTTGCCACTGATTGGCAAAAATAAATCCTTCAACAAATTCAAGCTCATTCAACTGCCCAACTTCTTCTCCCTCTTCTTTCACAATAACTTCCTTCACCAACTTGAGTGTAAGCGTATCCAGAAACCGAAGCTTGCTGCTGCCATCGCTCACGATCAAATTTTTTCCATCAGAAGTAATTCCCCATCCCTCGTGATCATATTGAAATTCTTGGATTTTGGAAAATGTTTTCAAGTCATAGACAAATCCAATTTTTGTCCTCCACGTAAGCTGGTAGATTTTGTTATTTAATATCGTGATTCCTTCTCCAAAATATTTATCATCCAATATAATTTTTTTATCCTGTTTACCCGTTGCGATGTCTACCTCGGCAATCCATGATCCTGCTTGCCCCGTGCTTTCGAACAGCCGGCCATCTGCAATGGTTAGCCCTTGCGTGAAGGCTTTGCTATCGTGGGGGAATATTTTGAGAATAGAATAAGGAATTAGATTTTCCGCTTTGGCGGGATTTTCTTTTGACTTTTTTGAGCCACATCCTGAGAGCACAAGGATGGCCATTAAAAATAGATACGGGAATTTCATTTGGAAGAGTTTTCTATAACATTATTTGATGGTTACCACATGTTCGGACCGCTTGATCATTCTGCCAAAAGGTTTTAAGGTTAACCCTTTACCGCTGACAAAACTTTCAAATTCACTTGCGTGATTTTCTTCTACACATACTAACAATCCGCCACTTGTTTGCGGATCGGCCAAAATGGCGCGCTGCATTTCACCTAACGGACTAATTTTGTTTCCATAACTTTCCCAATTGCGTTGCGTTCCTCCCGGCACTGATTTTTGTTGAAGGTATTCATCCAAAAAATCAAACTTGGGTACTTTGTTGAATTCTATTTCGGCAGAGAGGCCACTTCCTTCGCATACTTCACTTAAATGACCGAG
>JBBSCN010000063.1:0-15739 GCA_038250265.1 Cytophagales bacterium
ACCTCGCCCATGGTGTCTTTTTCGATGCGGTAGTTCATAGGGTAAAAATTAATCGTTAAAGAAAATAAAAATAAATGAAGGAAAGTAGAAACCTCAAGTCAATTACAATTTTAAATCTTGACAGTATCCAACAGCCACCCCGTAATGCTCAAACGTTCTCTACTGGCAGGCAATACTTCATGTTCCAACAAATCGCTACGGAAACAAACCATCCTCCCCGCTAAGGGAAAAACATCTAAACTGCTGCCGGGCAAATGTAGTCTCAGTTGCCCGCCTTCGCTTTCCTTCCAGTCTTTATTGAGATAGCAAATAATGGAAAGTTTACGATGGTCATCTTTTTTAAATTGATCAAGGTGGCGTTTATAAAAGGTACCTATCGGATAAATGGTTTGGTGTACCTCAAAATCTTTCAAGCTGAGGTACAGCGATTGATTAACAAAAGCGATCAGTGTGCGTAGTTTTTGCAAATAGGGGGCAAGCGCCTCATGTGCCTGACGCGGGTCAATCCATTGAATGTAGTCTCCACGAATGCTTTCATTGATTTGCTTGTCAAGCGTTTTGCCAATGCCCGCTTTCTTAAATTGTAACAATCCGTTTTTAAATCCGTCCGATGAGCGGATTGCGGTGGTTTCTTCGTCATTCAAAAAATCATCAATCACCGCATACCCATGCCCAGCAAGGCCATCGGCAATCTCATTTAATTGAGAAGTTAGTTGATCATCCATCGTGTAAATTTAGCAGCATGCTTTAACTTTGAGCACTATGAAAGTAAATAATCTCCTCTCAATTTTGTCTTTTCTCTTTTTAATCCAGTTTCAATCTTGCGTGCCTAGGGAGCAAGTCGTTTTTAAGTCGGTAAAAAATTTGACGTTGGATGTCGCTGGCAACGGCCAGCCTGTATTGCGTGGAGAGGCTGTGTTTTTCAATCCAAACAAAATTCAAACAAAACTTAAAGAAATAAAAGTCACCATTTTGGTGGATGGTAAAAATGCTGCGGTGGCAGATCAGGTAATGGACATTCTGGTGCCACGCCAGTCTGATTTTACGGTGCCCATCGAAGCAAAACTTGACCTAAAAGAATTTGGATTGTTGGACGCGGTTTTCGGTTTTTTGGGTGGCAAAAGCTATCAGATTCAAATGACCGGATACCTGCGCGTAAACGTTCACGGTGTTACCGTCAAAGTGCCTGTTAAGTACAATGAAGCAGTGAAGTTAAATAGGTAATTCCCTTTCAGAAAAAGTAAATGATTGGATCAATCATTTTGTTGGTAGTTGGACTAGTAGCATTAGCCACTGTATCAATTGTTACGTTCGTGATCTTGCGGCAAAAAAATCGAATAATTTTACTTCAAGAAAAAGAGATAGAAAAGCAATTTCAAGAATTAGCTCGGCAACGAAAAGAACTGGAAGATCTGATCAATCAAAATAAGCAAATGATTGGCGTAGTTTCTCACGATTTAAAAGGGCCATTCAACCGAATTTTTGCGTTGGTGCAGTTGATGAGCCTGTCGGCTGAAACGCTGAGTCCGGATCACCATGAATACTTAGATAAGATACACCAGATTGTTGCCGATGGTCTGGGTATGGTGCGTAATCTATTAGACAACCGGAGGCTCGAAGAAAAAGGGATTGAATTTTTGAATGAGCGCCTTAACTTAACTACGCTGCTCGGTTCGTTGGTAAAAAACTATCACGTCTTGGGGGCTAAAAAAACTGTGCAATTTCATTTCCAAGCCCCGACTCAGGCGATTGTAGTGGCAGACAAACTTTATCTGACTCGGGTTTTTGAAAATCTCTTATCCAATGCGTTGAAGTTTTCTCAGCCCAATCGAAATGTGTTTGTTTTCCTTGAGGACAATGACCACAATGTAGTTATTTCCGTTCGAGATGAGGGGCCAGGAATCAGTGTTAAAGATCAATCGAAACTATATCACAAACTTCAGCGCCTATCCGCTAGGCCCACGGGTGGAGAAAGCTCAACGGGGTTAGGTTTGTGGATCGTAAAAACAATCTTAGAAAAAATGGATGGCGAAATTGACTGCATCAGCAACGAGGCAGGTACCACTTTTGCAGTTACACTAAAGAAAAAACTAGTTGAATAGGTAGTCATCGTCTTTGCCTTCTAAGATGGCAACGAGTGATTCAACGACATTCTCGTCTTTGATTACATAATCGCGTACGCCTCTTTGGATGAAGCTCAAGACCATGTTGCCATCGTCTAAGGCACTTAGCATGATCACTTTGTGGCTATCTTTTACCCCGCCTTTGATCGTTTCGTAAAGGTCTATACCACTCATGCCCGGCAGCTTGTAATCGATAATCAACGCATCGGGCATCTTGGCTCTAATTCCCTTTTGGGCATCCTCTCCCGATTCAAAATGAGTTATGCTATACGTTGGATTTTGGCCAAGCGATTTTTTTATAAACTCTGCGTAAATAGAATCGTCTTCGACTAAATAGATATTCATGGCCGCCTTTTGGACACCGCAATATAGCAACGTTCTTTCTTTTATGGCATATGAATTTTCAATCTAATTCACCCAAAAAGTAATCGGTTGGCTACTTAGCCTTAACCGTCAACCAGTTCTCGTTTGTCTTAATGATGTATTCAGTCTGCCTTTTGCTCCACTCTTCTCTAACTTTTGGGTTATAGTTCATAAACAGATTCCCGTTTACAATAGTCCACGCGCTTGGCTAAGTTTCGGCTTTACAGCCATGGCTCTTGCCAAAGGCACAATACCCCGCTATGCTGGAATACGCATTTTCATGGATTCGACTGAAACAGCCCCTGATTTTTTGCCGAGCTAAAATGCCAAATTGCTCGTCATGTATTTGGCTCAGGTCTTTCGCTCCCTTTACAGGCTTGCCGTTGGTAAAATGGACAGCTGGATCATACTTGTCAACGGTGCCTTCTCAGTTGAATAGACGATAGAATTTTAGCCAAACATCCCATTTGTGATAAACAGCAACATGATGACCAAAAATACCTTTTTCATCGTTCTCTTTTTTTTGTTTTAGTTTTGAATGTGCGGGGTACCCATTTATATAAACCCTCGGTATCCCTTAAAAGTAATTACCATCTTTCTATGCTGAAGTCGGGCAGCAGACAAAATTCTCGCTAATAATTTTAATTAAACTAATATTAAAGTGACACGTCTAAGTTGACAACCCTATCTTCATGAAGGAAATTTTTCTCATTAGTATACTTTTTTCGGTAGCCTTTAAAGGTTTCTCTCAATCCCCTGACAAAGTAAAAAAAACAGACAAAGATTTAATTGATGTTGTGAGCGGAATATTAAATACCCGCTGGGCATCCAAGCATGATTCATTGGGTAAAAAATCGGGAAGGGTCTACTTTTCTGGCGCTCCTTCCTTGGGTTACTCGCTGACCAGCGGAGCATCGGCCATTTTCGTTGGCGATTTTGCTTTTTTTGCCAGCGAACATCCAGAACAAAAAATTTCAATTGTCTATTTGGATGTACTCTACACACAAAAGAGCCAGTTTGGGGTTCGTATCCAAAACAATTTATGGGCAACGGACAATAAGCTCAACATTGTTTCTGACTGGCGTTATTATTGGTATCCTCAAAAGACCTATGGCCTGGGAGGCCAAAGTGTTTTAGAAAACAATGTAGCCCAAACGTACTCATACATCCGGCTTCACCAAACAGTGCTAAAGAGTTTTCGCCCCAATTGGTATGCCGGCATGGGAGTAGCTTGGGATTACCATTACGACATCGTTCAATCTTCAGATAATCCAACGGTTTTGGACGAGGTCAATTCTTATGGGGTTGGTTCATCGAGTACTTCCTCAGGAATCTTGTTTAACCTTTTGTATGATGACCGAATAAACTCGATCAATCCTTGGGGCGGCAAGTACATGAATATCATTTATCGTCCCAACTTTACGGCCTTTGGCAGTGATGGCTCATGGCAAATGTTGATGATCGATTTGAGAAAATATATTCCGTTTCCAAAAAGAAGCGAGAATCTTATTGCGCTATGGAGTTATACCTGGATAACCTTTAATGGCGATGCACCCTACTTGGATTTGCCAGCTACCGCTTGGGATATGAGCAGCAACATGGGAAGAGGCTACATTCAAGGACGCTTCAGAAGTAAAAATATTTTGTATGTAGAATCAGAATATCGGTTTAAGATTTCCCGAAACGGGTTATTTGGGGGGGTGGTTTTTGCCAATGCGCAAGCCATAAGTGACTGGCCCACTAACGAATTTAAGACAATAGCGCCTGGCGGTGGAGCCGGAGTTCGGCTTAAATTCAATAAACATTCTAGAGCCAATGTTTGTATCGACTACGCTTTTGGGCAAGGCGGCTCTCAAGGAGTTTTTGTAAATCTGGGAGAGGTATTCTGAGTAGAAACCTCAACCCGATGTTAGAGTATTTTCAAGCTAATTCCCGCAGATAGAGTTGAATGGTATTCTCCAGCCCGAAGTAGAGTGCATCACAGATTAGAGCGTGCCCAATGGATACCTCATCCAAGAAAGGAATATTCTGTTTGAAAAACTTAAGATTGTGCCGATCTAAATCGTGTCCAGCATTGATACACATACCTAGCTGCTTGCCAATGAGTGCAGCTTCAATGTAGGGGGCAATCGCAGCGTTTCTATTTTCATTAAAATGAGACGCATAGGGCTCGGTGTATAGTTCAATGCGGTCGGCTCCTACTTTTTTGGCACCTTCTACCATTTTTGGATCGGGATCGACAAAAATTGAAACCCGCGCCCCCGATTGTTTCAATTCAGAAACAATTTTTCTTAAAAAATCTTCGTGAGTGATAGTGTCCCAACCTGCATTTGAGGTAATCGCGTCAGGTTTATCTGGAACAAGCGTGGCCTGTGCTGGGCGTACTTCTTTGACTAAGTTTAGGTAATGCTCGTCAGGATAGCCTTCTATGTTAAATTCAGTTGTTATGACTTCTTTTAACTCAACCACATCGCGAAAGCGAATATGCCGCTCATCTGGTCGAGGGTGGACGGTAATGCCTTGCGCCCCAAATCGTTCGCAGTCTTTTGCAACTTGTACCACGTTGGGATTGTTCGCGCCCCGAGCATTGCGCAGCGTAGCTATTTTATTGATGTTTACAGAAAGTCGAGTCATTATGATTCAAAGTTACAATATCCGCAAAGTAAGATCCGAATCTTGGTTTTTTTCTTAGCTATTTCTTGATGTAGCTTTGCGGGTATAAATCAACTAACCATGAGCCTAAAAATCCAAATTGACAGCGACATAAAGACGGCTATGCTTGCCAAAAATAAAGATGAACTGATGGCCTTGCGCAGTATTAAGTCGATGATCTTGCTGGCTGAAACCGAAAAAGGAAGTAGCGGAGATATCGCAACCGACATTGAGAACAAGCTGTTGATGAAAGCCGCCAAACAACGAAAAGAGTCTGCGGAAATCTTTCAAAAGGAAGGACGGGAAGATTTGTACAAAAAAGAAATGCTGGAGTTTGAAGTGATCAGTCGATACTTACCCAAACAACTTTCTGAAGGAGAAATTTCGAACGAGCTGCAGAAAATCATCGAGCAGGTAGGCGCCAAAGGCCCACAAGACATGGGCAAAGTAATGGGCGTGGCCACCAAACAATTGGCTGGTAAGGCGGATGGCAAATTGATTTCAGACATTGTAAAAAAGCTGTTAGCGTCTTGAGTAAAATTGATATAGTGCTGGGCCTCGTGTTGGCCTTGGGAGCTTTTCTTGGTTACAAGCGTGGTTTTTTAATGGAACTATTCTTTTTGCTTGCCTTGGTGCTAGGGATTTTCGTGGGATTCAAATTGATGGGCTGGGGCATCGAAGTGTTACACAGAGAATTTAATGCAGACACGAAATTCCTGCCTTATATTTCATTCGCGGTTATTTTCTTGCTGGTTTTAGTACTGACTATTTTTACGGGTAAGCGATTAAAGAATTCACTGGATGATACATTTTTAGGTAAGGTTGATTCCTTTGCGGGGGCTACCCTTGGTGTTTTCAAGTATGCCTTTTGTTTGAGCGTAGTAATGTGGCTTGCGAGCTCGCTTCACATTGTATTACCCGAAAACTGGACGACTGGCTCTTTCCTGTTTCCATGGGTAGGTAAATTGGCAATAAACGTTTCGGGCTATTTGAGCGATTTCATACCCTTTTTCAAAGAAATTTTTAAGCAATTCTAAGGTTCGGTTTTTTTTTAGTTACTTATCATCAAATTATTCAGGTATGCCGCTGCAAGTCAAGGAGGAAAACGGTTTTAAGTATGTAGACGAGGGCCAAGGGAAAGTGTTGATGCTTTTGCACGGACTTTTTGGAGCCCTTAGTAACTGGGAAGCCGTTGTCGACCATTACTCCAAGCATTTTAGAGTGGTGATACCCATGCTGCCTATTTATGAAATGCCAATAAAAGAAGCTGGCTTAGAAGGCTTGCGAGAATTTACCGAGCGTTTTGTTGCATTGAAAAACTTGGACAACATGATGATCATGGGGAACTCACTGGGCGGACATGTGGGTATTTTGTATACGTTAAAAAATCCCGAGAAGGTATCGAAGCTTGTATTGACCGGAAGTTCTGGTCTTTTTGAAAACACGATGGGGGGATCCTACCCACGAAGGGGAAGTTATGACTACATCCGCGAGCGGGTTGCCTACACGTTCTATGATCCGAATGTCGCATCCAAAGAGTTGGTGGATGAAGTTTTTGAAACGACCAAAAGTATCCCAAAGTGTATGCGCATCGTAGCCATTGCAAAATCTGCGCAACGAAACAATTTGACGCTGGAATTATCATCCATCAAGGTACCCACACTATTGGTCTGGGGACTCAACGATACGATCACACCTCCGATGGTGGGGCATGAGTTCAACCGGCTGATTCCAAACTCTGAATTGAAGTTTCTTGATAAGTGCTGTCATGCCCCAATGATGGAGCATCCTGAAAAATTCAATCAAATGGTGGAGGATTTCTTAGTAAGGCAAAATTAACTGATCGCGCATTCATGATAGCTGAAGAACTCATCAACCACATGATACCGCCACTCAAAGTGACGGACGATGCCCATAAAGCAATTGTGTGGATGGAAGAGTTTCGTTGTAATCATTTACCTGTGGTGGACGATGGTGTTCTGCTTGGTTTTATCTCTGAAGAAATCATCTTGGAATCCAACCAAATTGAAAAAAGCCTGGCTGATTTTGAGTTGGTTGCACGGGAGTGTTGTGTTTCTCTGGATTCACATTTTTATGATATCCTTAAAGTAGCGGGCGATAACAAACTGCAGATCGTAGCAGTCGTAGATGACAACAATCAGTATGCGGGTGTAATCACCGTGCAGGATATGATGATCTCTTTCGCACAGACAGCCTCCGTTCAAATGCATGGTGGAATATTGGTGTTGTCCATGGATTTAATTGATTATTCTCTAGCAGAGATTAGCCGCTACGTAGAGGAGAACAATGCAAAAGTGATCAGCAGCACGATGACGGAGGACCCCATGGACAAGGGAAAGATAAAGCTCACACTGAAAATAAATCAAACTGATTTGAAGAGAATTGTAGCCACGCTCGAAAGATTCAATTACCGAATCATAGGACGTTACCAAGAGACAAATCCAGAAGGTGGCGAAAGAGAGAAGATAGATATGTTACTCCGGTATTTGGACATTTAACCCGAGCCTATGATTCGCATTGGCATACACGGAAGGGATTTTCACAACAAATCGTCTCTATTTCTCGAAAAGCTTCTCGATTACCTAAAAAAAAATCAAGTGGAAATTTGGGTGTCGGCCAAATTCCTGAAGCAATTCAAATCCGCCCGAATTAAGGACTACCAATTGATTTCCTTCGAAGAGGGAGATAACCTTAAGCCGTTGAATTTCTTTCTCTCGTTGGGTGGTGACGGCACTTTGCTGGAATCCGTTACGTACATCGGCAAATGCGAAACTCCGATTTTAGGAATTAACACAGGCAGACTGGGCTTCTTAGCCACTATCAGTCGCGAAGATGTAGAGCAGTCTCTGGATGCACTTTTAAAAGGAAATTTTTCGATTGATGCACGTTCGGTTATCAAATTGATCTCCACACCAAAATTGTTCGGCAACCTAAACTTTGCCTTGAATGATTTTACCATCATGAAGAAAGATACTTCCTCAATGATCACAGTGCATGTGCATGTGGATGGAATGTTACTAAATTCATATTGGTCAGACGGCATCATCGTTTCAACGCCCACTGGATCCACCGGATATTCACTCAGCTGTGGAGGACCCCTCTTGCATCCAAAGTCTGAGTGTTTTGTAATTACGGCAGTAAGCCCACATAATTTGGGCACTCGCCCAATTGTGTTGGCCAATGATGCGGACATAACTTTGCAAATTGAGGGGAGAAGTAAGAAGTACCTGGTTTCATTAGACTCTCGTTTTGAAACGGTAGATGAGTCGGTAAAGCTTCGGATTCAAAAAGAAAAGTTCGTAGTCAAACTCATTCAACTATCCTCTCAGAATTATTTCAACACACTCAGGCAAAAACTCAATTGGGGTCTTGACATCAGAAACTAACAATAGTAAGGGTGGTCAAAATAAGTTCCAGTTAATTTATGTCTTGGATATTAGGTTATTTTTCTAGATTTGCATCTTGCTTAACTGCGCTGTTAATGAGAAAGTTATGTTTTCTGTTTCTTTGTGTTTCAATCTTGCTTTCATGCTCGGTTGAATCTTTTGCTCAATTCAACCGCAAATCGATCAAAAAGAATAATAAACGGATTGCGAGTTATCGCGGAAAAAAAAGCGGTTTTGGTAGGCAAAATGTTTATTCTGGTGTAGGTCTCTCATTGAACGCGGTAAACTATTTCGGTGATTTAGCACCCCTGCCTAGACGTTTTAGCACCGACATTTCTTTTACAAAACCGGGGATTGGAGTTTCTTTTTTCCACCGCTTTGGCCCGCGATATACTCTCCAGTTTCAATACATGTTTGCTACCCTAAAAGGTTCGGACAACGAATCGGCAGACAAATCTGATTTATCAAATGGGGTTTATAGATACCAACGAAATCTTTCATTTAGAAATCAAATTCACGAACTCTCTGCCGTGGCCTATTTTGATCTCTTTGAAAATCAGGCTACCTACATTAGCCGAGTGGCATGGACACCCTATGTATTCTTAGGGATTGCTGCCTTCTATCACAATCCTCAAGCGATTGCCCCATCGAGAGATTTAAATGGAAATTCGCTTCCAGAGGCTGGGCAATGGGTTGCTCTTCAACCCCTCGGCACTGAAGGTCAAAATTCAACCTTGTTGCCAACTGACATTAACAATGGTATAAAACCTTACAGTTTAATTCAAGTGTCTATACCATTTGGTATTGGTGCACGTTTTAAAATAAATGAAGTGTTTGATCTATGGGCCGATATTGGTTTCAGATACACCTTCACGGATTATTTGGATGATGTGAGTGCACATTATGTTGACTTAGGAATTTTAAAATCCCCTCTTGCACAAGCTATGTCCTACCGATCAGGTGAACTCAATCCAGCTAGCTTAACTACATACACAGGGCGTGATAGTCAGCCTTATAGTGTGTTGCCTGGTTATGGCCAAGAATTTAAAGACAACAACCGTGGCAACAACAAGCAAAATGATATTTTCATGGTAACTTCCATTCGGCTCACTTACATTTTAGGCAAGAGTTTCCATAAGGCGAAGTTTAGGTAGTCATGAAAGCCATTGTTGCAAAAGGTATTTTGCTGTTAGGCTTGTTCTCATACTTTTTATCAGAAGCACAAATCTCTCAACGAACCGAAATCGGGGGCGGTCTTGGAGTGTTTAATTATACTGGTGATTTGGTGAGAACCTACGATTTAACAACTTCCAGACCTGCAGCCACTGTTTTTTACCGGTCTAATGTCAGTAAGGTTATCAGCTTCCGGACATCCTTTACCGGAGGCCAACTGGCAGCCAGTGATCAGAATTCACCAACAGATTCTTTTGCAGCCAAACGAGCAGCCTCTTTTAACGTTTTCCTTTTGGAGTTGTCTGGTGTGTTCGAATATCATTTCTTGGACTGGCGTGATGATAAAAGAAGATTAAGATTCACTCCTTATCTGTTTTCAGGTGTGGCTCTTTTTGGCATAGCTGGCACACCGAACAAGACAGCTTCTTACAGCAATGTCCAAATGGCTATTCCATTTGGGGGAGGGATGAAATACGTACTAAATCCTCGCTATTATATTTCATTTGAGATTGGCATCCGAAAAACATTTTTCGATTACCTAGACAATGTCTCTGGTGGAACTCCGTCCTTCAAGAACTACCAATATGGCAATCCTAACGATACCGATAATTATTTCTTTACTGGGATTACGCTTACCTATACGTTTTACGACATTCCTTGCGCACAAAATCCTTATCGCTAAACTTTTCAGGGCTTTGATACATCTTCTGGATAACCTTTTTGGCTTGCAAAAGGATGGCCTAATGTTTGAAAAAAAGGCTACTTTTGCACCCCTGTGGCTTCATTTAAGGAAAATATAGACGTACATAATCTGCCAGAACACGTGGCCGTAATCATGGATGGAAACGGAAGATGGGCAAATAAGAAGGGCGCAGCCCGGATTTTTGGCCATAGAAACGCCATTGAAGCGGTTCGGCAAGTAATAGAAGGGGCGGGAGAAATTGGGATCAAGTATTTGACACTTTACGCTTTTAGCACCGAAAATTGGGGACGCCCCAAAGAGGAGGTAGATGCATTGATGGAGTTACTGGTGAGCACATTGAAAAAGGAAATTGACTCACTGAACAAAAACAAAGTAAAGATTAAAACCATTGGTGATATTAGTCAATTGCCATTGGCATGTAGAGAAAATTTAGAAATAGCCAAAGAAGCCACAAAAAGTAACACGGGTCTTACGTTATTAATAGCCTTAAACTACAGTGGCCGTTGGGAAATTTTAAAAGCGATAAACGAATTGGTGAGCGATATGCAAACGGGGAAAGCAATGTGGCGGTCAGTAGATGAAGATTTGTTTTCGTCTTATTTGGATACGAAAGAAATACCCGATCCCTCCTTGTTAATTAGAACCAGCGGAGAAATGAGAATTAGTAATTTCCTGTTGTGGCAGATCGCCTATACAGAGTTGTACATAACACAAAAATTATGGCCTGATTTTCGAAAAGACGATCTCTACGAGGCTATCTGCGAATACCAAAAGAGAGAGAGAAGATTTGGAAAAGTGCTGACCCCTATTGCTTAACCTGAATGAACCGCATTTTACTGATTCTTGCTTTACTGTTTGTTGCCGTTGCTTCCTCTGCACAGTTTAGAAGAAGTCGCGAGACGGCTGCTACAGAAGTTCAACCTACCAACGAAAGCGAACTAAATTATCGAACCCCGTCAGAATATACGATCGCTGGTATTGAGGTGACTGGCCTTAATGTACTGGATAAAAATGCAATGGTATCCCTTACTGGGTTAAAGGTGGGCGACAAAATAAAAATACCGGGGGACGGAATCAGCAGCGCCATACGCAAACTCTGGAAGCATGGTCTCATTGGAGACGCCACCATCTCCGTGGAGAAAATTGAAGGCAAAAATGTGTACTTGTCTGTTAGGTTGGCAGAACGACCTCGCCTTACCGACTTTTATTTTGTGGGTATCAGCAAAGGAAAACAAAGCAGTTTAAAAGATGACCTCACATTGATACGCGGAAAAATTGTGAATGATGCCACCATTCGAAATGCCGAGATGGCGGTGAAAAAGCACTTTGTAAAAAAAGGGTTTCTTAACACTGCTGTAAAGATTGCTCAGGAAAGGGACACCCTAAATAGAGGCGGGGTACGGCTAAGGATAAATGTTAATCTGAAGTCTAAGGTAAGGATTAATCGAATTCAAGTTGAAGGCAACGAGGAAATTTCGTCCTCGGTGCTAAAAAAGAAATTTAAAAAAACCAAAGAGCATGCACGCTTTACACTGCACCGGGCACTCATTAATGAGTTGGTTCATATAGATGGTAATAAAGTAAAGACATTTTTCAAAGACTCCGCTCAAAAAACCAGTTGGCGATCCGTTAAAGAATTCATCAATAAAAATGTCAAGCTCAATTTTTTTAATGGCTCAAAATTCATTCGTGCCGAATACGAAGAAGATAAAAAGAAGTTGTTGACCTATTACAATACCCAAGGATTCCGAGATGTAGATATTGTATCTGATACAATTATTAACCACAATGAATCCAAAGTAAATGTTCGAATTAAAGTTTCGGAGGGAAGTAAATACTATTTTAGGAATATTCTCTGGACTGGAAACTATCTCTACACAGCAGCCACACTAAATAAAGTATTGGAAATAAAAAAAGGAGATGTGTATAATCAGGAGATGATCGACAAAAAAACTTCCTTCAACCCAAAGGGTGCTGATATAAGCGGGTTATACATGGACGATGGCTATTTGTTTTTCAGGGTCACACCGGTGGAGGTGGCCGTAGTTGGCGATTCGATAGATGTGGAGATGAGGATTTTCGAGGGTGACCAAGCAATTATTGATGAAGTAACAATAGCGGGTAATGAAAGAACCAGCGACCATGTGATCCGCAGAGAACTAACCACCATCCCTGGGCAAAAATTTAGAAGGGCAGATATCATCAGAACTCAACAACAACTGTCGCAAATGGGCTTCTTCAACCCCCAAAAAATAGAACAAGATATCAAGCCAAACCCCGCCAACGGTACTGTTAATATTGGATGGAAAGTAGAGGAACAATCCAACGATCAAGTTCAATTGTCTGGCGGGTGGGGTGGATTCTTTGGATTTGTGGGTACCGTGGGACTAACCTTCAACAATTTTTCTTTGAGGAACGTGCCTCATCTAAAAAAATGGCGACCACTTCCAGTGGGAGACGGACAAAGACTTTCGCTCCAGGTGCAGGCGAATGGAAGATCCTTCCAGAGCTATAACATGTCATTTACCGAACCTTGGCTTGGTGGAAGAAGACCTAATGCTTTAACAGTTAGCTTAAACACTTCCGTTTCACGTCTTCCAGTGAGAAATACGGGCGGGTTCAGTGTTGATTTCAACGACAATGCGGCTCTTAGACAAAGTGGTATTACAATTGGATTTGGAAGAAGGTTAGAATGGCCAGATAATTATTTCTCTCTCACTCATTCGCTATCGTTTTTACAATATAACTACAGCAATTATTTTGGCTCTAGTACTTTACCTGCTGTTGGTTCAACCAAAAGCATTAAACTCAACACTACATTGGCTCGAAATAGCATAGATAATCCAATGTTCCCAACAGCGGGTTCATCCATCTCCCTTAGCCTAGATTTGACCCCGCCTTATTCATTTTTTAGAAACGCAGATTATTACAAGGATGTAAATCAACGGTACAATTGGATTGAACTTCACAAGTGGATGCTGGATGCGAGGTTCTATGTGAAAATTGTGGGAAGCAGCAAACCAACCGGGCGAAGCCTCGTATTGGAAACAAAAGCGCACATGGGCTTTATAGGTACATATAACAATATTGTAGCTCCTGGGCCGTTCGAAAGATTCTTGGTGGGTGGCGCAGGCTTAGCAGGTGGCTTTAATTCATTTGTGTTAGGTCAAGATATTATTGGGCTTCGTGGTTATCCCGACAACCAAGTTACACCGCCCCTTTATGCCCTTCGCGGTTCGCAAGCGGTCAATGGTATTGAA
The DNA here is from genome assembly GCA_038250265.1 of Cytophagales bacterium. Taxonomy (GTDB): domain Bacteria; phylum Bacteroidota; class Bacteroidia; order Cytophagales; family Cyclobacteriaceae; genus ELB16-189. The sequence goes on from JBBSCN010000063.1 coordinate 13,682, forward strand.
GGTGGTACGGTATACAATAAATTTGGAATGGAATTGAGATATCCTGTTGTAACTAGCCAAGCGGCCACCGTTTACGCCTTTGTATTTGGCGAAGGCGGTAATAACTGGGACAATTATCAAAACTTTAATCCGTTTAATTTATATAAATCAGCTGGATTTGGAGCCCGGATATTTATGCCTGCATTTGGTTTGATCGGCCTGAACTGGGCATACGGTTTTGATAAGCTTGAGAATTCGGCAGACGTAAGTGGTTCCCAGTTCCACTTTACCATCGGTCAACAAATACGGTAAGAAATGCGCTTTTTGGTCTTCCATCTTTGTATTTTCGTTTTCGGCCTGAATTTTGTCCAAGCACAGAAGTTCGGTTATTTTGACTCTGGGTTTGTACTGAGCAAAATGCCCGAATATGCGAAGGCGCAAGGCGAAGTAGATCAGCTGTTAGCGGCTTGGCAGCGGGAAATTGAGGAATTGCAGGGAAAGGTAGATGCCCTTTATCGCACATTTCAGGCAGAACAAGTGCTTCTAACGGAGGAAATGAAACAGGAGCGGCTGATCGAGATAAAGAAGAAAGAAACAGAGCTGAAAGACTATCAGAAAAAGGTTTTTGGATTTGGGGGCCTTTATTTTTTGAAAAAACAAGAATTGATTAAACCTTTGCAGGATAAATTATTTGATGCGGTAGGCAAAGTGGCAAAAACGAACCGACTAGCTATTGTATTTGATAAGTCCGCTGAATTGGTAATGATTTATACAGATCCAAGGCATGATTATACGGATTTTGTATTAGAAGAGCTTGGGTTAGGAGACCCAAATGATAAAGTAAAATAAACCAGTAACCAAATGTCAAAAATGAGAACAATTCTTCTTTTCCTTTTCTGCGGATTAATTTCTACCGCTAACGCCCAAACCCAAAAAATTGGCTATGCCGATTGGGAATATATTTTTAGCCAGCTACCTGAATTCAAGCGTATCGACAGCGAACTAAAAACACATAGCGAGCAGCTTCAAAATCAAATGAAAGCGAAGCAGCAAGACTTTGAAACAAAGTATAAGGCTTATCAAGGCATGCCTGCCACTACTCCTGACGCCATTAAAGCCGATAAGGAACGTGAGTTACAGGCGTTGCAAGAAGGGTTTCAAAAATATCAGCAAGAAGCCCAATCATCTTTGCAGAAAAAGCAAGCTGACTTAATGGAGCCCGTATACAAAAAAGTTGGAAAGAATATTGAAGATGTGGCTAAAGAAAACGGCTACACGTTCATCATCAACCCGCAAGTTGCTGGCGGTGGAGATATTCTTCTGTACAGCGATGAAAACTACAACATTTCAAACTTGGTATTAAAGAAGATGGGTGTAACACCAGCACCTGCTACAACAACCACAACTGTTCCTCCTGTAAAGAAGAACTAGACTCAGAATTTTTTTGATCAAAGCCTCGTCACAAGCGGGGCTTTTTTATTTTCCCCAACCTCCACCTCCAGGTGTTTTAATAATTATTTTGTCTCCGGGGTTTACCGAAAGACTATCCATCCCTTTCAGTTTTTTAGCTTTACCTGAGGCTGGAATATGAACTTGCTCGCCAGTTTTTCCGGGGCTTCCACCCTTTAATCCAAATGGTTTTTCCTTTCGGTGTTGCGAAAGAATATTGACATCCATTTTTTCTTTGAAAAGTATTTCACGAATAATACCATCACCGCCTCTCCATTTTCCTTGGCCGCCAGAGTTTTTCCAGATTTCAAATCTATTCAGTTGCACGGGGTAACGTAACTCAAAGATCTCTGGGTCTGTAATGCGGGTGTTGGTCATGTGCGAGTGGACGGCATCAGCACCATTAAAGCCCTCTCCTGCACCTGTTCCCCCGCCAATAGTTTCGTAGTAGCCCAATTGATTATTCCCAAACAAAAAGTTATTCATGGTGCCTTGGCCACATGCCATCAGTTTCAGCGCTTTGATAAGTGTATCTGTTAAGCGCTGACTGACCTCTGTGTTGCCACCTACGACTGCTGGCAGCAAATCTTTTTTTGAATCTTCGAAATCAACAAAAGGGTCTAGTAAACC
>JBBSCN010000064.1:0-15643 GCA_038250265.1 Cytophagales bacterium
GTGATTGTATTGATATTGAACGTGCAAGAGCGGTGGTTGACTTACGACCTTCGCAGTTTTCAGCCTTGGCAGTTGCCCACGTTTCTGTTTTTGATGATCTGCCCAGTCATTCTTTTTATTTTAGCTCGCTTGCTTTTTCCTTTCGGAATTCAAGAAGGTATAATAGTCGAAAAGAATTTTATCATTAAAATTACAGGAAGATATTTTTGTTTGCCAGCGTCCTTCCGGTACTGCCATTTTGGATGGGATCATTATTCGCAGCATTGATATGCAACCTCAACTTGCCAAGTGCATTTTTCCCATATTTTTAATTTCGATGTGCACTCGAAAAAAGAAAGCGCCTGAATGGCTGCACAAGTCAATTGCTATTTTCTTTTTGGCGCCTTTGATTGTAACCATTGCACCAGAACGAATGTGTGGTTGATCGGGATGAGAAAAACTTGAGCTAAGTAAAGGAGTGCATCACCTTCCCAGCCGCCTCATTCGCTTTCTTCCTCGCCTCTTCAATACTATTCCCTTTCGCTAAACAAACTCCCATCCGTCTCACGCCATCCACTTCTGGCTTACCGAACAATCGAAGTTGAGTATCGTGCTGAGTGAAAGTCTCCTCCAATCCTGAATAAGAAATATTGTTGGACTTGCCTTTTACTAAAATTACGGACGAAGCACTTTACCCATCTATCTAAAACTCAATGACAAATCCCCCTGCCACGGTCGGTGATAACACATGAGAACACCGACCGAGGGCAAAGCTGGCCCTTGATTAACGCAATAAACGATTTTATTTGAGTTTGTAACAAGTAAGCTCATTGTTGTTTGACAGGTAATATACTTTTCTGTCGATAAAATCAACTGTGTATTGAGGTTCACGATCCTTACCTATATCGATGGTTGTGAGTACCTGGCCTGTGCGTTTATCAACTTGTATCAATTTAATATCTCTTTTAACAGGCTCGCTGATCAGTAACATGTACTCATCGTTTGCCGTGGTGGCCTTCACGCGCCTGTTAAATTCTTTTAACGCCTGCCCCGCATACGCAAAAGCATACAATCCAATGGCACCCATACCCACTGCGGCCGCTTTTCCTTGTTGCTTCACTTCAATGTTTTGAGTAGCAACAGCGGCTTCACTTACTTCACCCGCTGCTGCCAGTAGCATCACTCCGACATACACATGGGCTACGGCCTCGGCCATAGAAATGGCTCTCACCCAGGTTGACTGCAATGGCGGCTGATAGTATTTTACATGCTTCAACTTACCATCGTACCCTACCATTAATACATTTTGATCCGAAGCAATCACTACGCCTTCTTCGAATAGATCAATTGATTTAGGCAGTTCTTTTCCGCCAAACTCCAGGGCTGTTATGTTTAATTGACGAACTGCGGCAGTTTGTTTGTCCAATTCCATTATGTATCCTTTTTTGGTAGCATAAACATATACGTATCTGTCGGAGTTCGCAATAGGAAAGGGTCTATTCGCATTTCGCCTGGGCGCCTCTGATTCGATAGAAGCAGGAAGAACCAATGTGCCCGCTATTGGATCAAGAACGTTAACTTCATGTGTGGTGGTGTAAAGTATGCCTTTCGGTAAAATTTCAGTGGTAAGCAGCCTTCCTTTAACTTTTACGGATTTCTCAAACTTTAACGCGCCTGTTTTTTCATCTAGCACATTGATAAGACTTTCTTCATTTAAATTATTGAATGCATTTACACCTGCCAACGAAAGCACAATACCATCTTGTGTCTCGATGTAATCAGTAACGCTGCCATTTGTTTTAAATCCCTTGCCTTTGCCACCCCACAGGCCGTTGCCTGTTGTATAGTCCAAAAGATTTATTGTTGCCTTAGGGGTGTTACCGTAAAAGACAGCAAGCCCCGCTTTAAGCGGCAGTGTAAGGTTTAAATTTTCAGTTAGTGGTTTGGTCTTCCAGATTGACTGACCGCTTTTCATATCAAAGCCATAGTAAGTAGTCGCGAAAGAAGGTTTAGCATTGGGATTATCGCTCATAATCATGTTGGAAGCCATTTCTGCCGAAGTGCCCACGAACAGACTGCCGGGCGCATAAGAACTTTGAATAACTGATGCGCCCACGGCTTCATCGATGGGCGTGCGCCACAACTGACGGCCATCTCCGGCCTGTAGACGGATTACATAATTTGGGTGAACAATGACGAGGGATTGATCATCCATTTCAACCGGTGGCGCAATAAGTGCCTTCATGTTGATGGCTGTTTTTACGGCTGCTGCCATTTTACCCAATAACCCGCCCTTACCATTCGCAGTGGCTTTAAATATTTCGTCATTCTTCCAAAGCAGACCACCATTTTCAAGGTTGTACATAAGGAGTTTGGCAGAAAATTCGCCAGGCTTTACGCCTACTACTAAAAATTTTCCTGACTTAGGAAGAACATAAGTAGCCAATACGCCTAGTTTTTGTTCATTAGAATCAAAGATGATTTTACCCGTGGCTACATCTAAAATGGCAACCATCGGGAAATCAGCATCATCCGCATCGATGCCGTGTGCGATTCTTAATAAACTGGTACCGGGTATTTCCTCCACTTGTGGCTCCTGCAATGTACCAAAGCTATCACTTTGCCACATCGTTGCGCCATTGGAAGGATTGATGGCTGTTAGATAGCCGGTGGAACCGACCACCAAATAGCCAAGCGATGTAATGCGGTGCCATCGGTGAGCTATGTTAATTTTCCACAATGCATCGGATTGTGAAAATGAAAATATGCTGATCAAAAGCAGTACAAAAGAAAACAGTATTTTTTTCATAGTTAATCTTATTTTAAATTTTGAACTCGACTCTTATCACAATCATTAGCTAAAGAAATGAGAGTCGCTGACATAACAGTTACTTGGGGAAATTTAATAACAGTGTATAAGCCAAAACTTCTCTCATCAGTAGGGAACTAGCTATTTATTTTCAAAAAATTTGTTTAGTTCGTCCACTGAACCTGAATAGGTAAGTGCATCGTTTACCTGATAGTAATTTCCTTTATCGACCGTTTTATTATACATTAATTTGGCAATCTCTAATTTGTTTTCCTCGTAGGTGAATAACTCCATCAAACTGATCACCTGCTTTACATTAAAGCAACTTCCTTTAACGAGCTGTTTGCAAATCATCACCTTATCCTCAACAAAAGATTTTGCTTCAATAGATTCCTTTGCTCTTTCAAAATCGCCCAATGACATCGGAAGTGCACAAGTACTTGCTACTATTGGTGTTCTTTCTCTCTCAACTTTCTTTTCATTATAGGCTGAGGTTGTTGACACTTGATTACCCTCGGCCAACGTTATGTTAGTTAAGTTGCGTGCGGATTGAGTGCTACGTTCATCCACTTGAATAGAGATATTTGCATTGGCGGCATTCATCCCTCCTTTTACATTAATGCTTAGAGCTGTGTTGTTGCCCTCCATAGCAATGGTAGATGTGGCCTGGGAAGGGCGCGGATTTTTTATGGCTATGGAAGTTGTTTCTTGTGGCAAAGTGGCCGGCACAGTTTCCTCTACCACAAAGGTTTGTGTTGAGGGTATCGGCTGGCTTATGGGAACAGCACTGATTAATCTGAATACAAAATTTCCTTTATTTCCCTTACGTATTACAAAAGTCATCTCCTGGTCAGACTCTAATGCCACTAACTGTTTCATTTGTGGCAGGGCGGATTCAAAAACAACCATAGCCTGTACAGCGTCCGCTTGAAGGTTTACTACCTGTACATTCGATTGTGGTATACGATTTTGAATAACACCATTTACGTGTAGGGTGAAATTCTCCCCTGTTTCTGTGAAGACGGTCAGGTTGGTTTTCTGGGCTTGAAGGACGAAAAAAAACAATACCAGTGTAGTTGTAACGATCAGGGGCTTCATGCAATTATGGTTTTAGGTTTAAGTTGATTTAACTTTCCGTTGGGCGCAAAAATAAAACCAACTAGCCCCAAACGCACCATCTGGCATGCGTCAACCATCTCTACATGATCTCTACAAGGGCTTTTCGATTAATAAAAAGCAATTTTTAGGGCTTGGTTAGATACTGTTCAGCATTTGATTGATGTCTTGGTCTATGTGCAGCCCCATTTTTTTACGAAGTCTGTAGCGCGCCATGTCTACACTCTTAGGTGAAATATTAAAGACGGAGGCTATTTGCTTGGAAGTAAGGTTTACGCGAAGCAAGGTGGCCAGCCGCTTTTCATGGTCTGTCATATCCGGGTAGCGGTCATCAAGCTTTCTGATAAAGCTCCCATACACGGTGGTGAGGTGCGCATTGAATTCTTCTCTACCCCCGTTGATGTTAATGTTCTCACGAATTAAAGGAATAAGATAGTCAAGTTGTTTTTTACCTTCTTTCTTATTCGCATCAATGCCGTCAAGGCGTTGTAATACATTTTCAAGGAAGTCGTTCTTCTCAGTGATATAGGTCGCAAAATTTATCAGCTCCCTGTCTTTGTAGCCAAGCTGACCTTCAATCAGCTCCTTTTCTTTTCGCGACACAAGTAATTCAGCCTGAATTCTTGCCTTACGGTTGCGAAGGATGTAGAAAGCAAGTATTAAAATAAATACAACTAAGACCAGGCCACTGATCCAGCCAACTTGCTTTATTTCCGCATTATACTTTTCAATTTGCAGGAAAGCAATTTCTTGTTCTTTCTTTTCTGTCTCATATTTTACTTGCATTTCTGCTATTCTGGCCTCACTATCGGCTACAAATAGGCTATCTTTTAGTTCAACCAGTGTATCTTGATACGCCAGCGCCTTTTGGAAATCTTGTGTCTCTCTATAATATTCAATAAGGCCCTCAAGGGCTGACTTTTCGTATTCCGGTACTTGCAACTGATGAGCCGCATGTAGACCTTTATATAGGTACCTCGAAGCTTTGACCATTTCCCCGGTTTTAAGAGCCGTTTGCCCGAGATTGATCATCGCTGTTGCATAATCATACAAGCTTGCGTTTTCCTCTCCCCCCCGTATGGTAAATGCCTGTTCATAGCATTCTTTTGCCTTACCATAATTTTTTAGTTTATAATACATTGCCCCCATGTTGTTAAGCAGTGTACCCAGCGTTGTTTTATTACCTGTTACATTAGCGATTGCTAATGCCTTCTCAAAATTCAACATAGCTGAATCTATTTCTTCTAAATCATCAAACACCATTGCCTTAGATTCATAAGAAATGCCTAAACCATTTTTATCGCCTACTTTGTAAAACATTTGTTCTGCCCTGCGAAATTGTAACAACGCTGCCGGGTGTTGTGACAGTCTCCGGTAAATGTTACCCGCAGCAATCAGCGTTGCCGCCTGCGAGCGTGCATCGCCAATTTTTTCAAATAGCGTAAGTGCTTTAAGGCTCCATTTCAAACCTTTTTCATACTGCCCCACGGTAGTATGGTAGATTGCCTTGTAGTTGGCTGTCACCGCTGCAAAACGGACAGGCCAATAGGACGAGTCGGTTACTATTACTTGATCAATAAGTTGTGAGGCACTATCTAAATACAAACCAGCGGAAAGGTTATTGCCAAGCGATCTGTTTGTAGATCCCTGGTAAGCTAATGCCAAGGCAACAGCATGCAACTGCCCGGCTTTGAAATAGTGTTTTCCCGCCATTTCAAAATAATAAAGTGCACTATCTCTTTTACGTACATCGTCATAGATCAAACCCAGTCGGATGGCAACCTGACCCCTCAACTTTTCGTCTCCGACTGTTTTGGCTATTTTTGCAGCATAGAACAAGACTAGCTTTGCGCTGTCTTTATACGACTTTTTCCGGAGCAAATTTGCCCGCTCGGTAAGTCCAATTACGTTAATGAAAGCATCATCGGTTTCCTCATCAAGAGCGGATAACTCTTTAGAATAGTACTCGGCCTTCTCTCTATCATTTTCAACATACATAGTGATTAAAGCCTGAAGTATCTCTGCCTTTTCTACACCTTTTGTTTTCCCTAGTTTTTGCTCAAACTGTTGGTGATAGCGACTTTCTTGCGCACTACCTAAAAAGGAGTTTACAATGCATGCTGACGAAAGAAGAATCCCGACTATTTTATTAGTCATTTTGAAATACATTATCAGGAACAATATAACAACAGTTGAAAAAATACCTTTTCTTCAAACAAAGAGTCATGTTTTTCGTCCCTTCCCAGCGGAGTCTCTCACTTCGGGCACTTCGCGCATTACATTACACATTAACTTTTGCAAAACTAATAAATTTGAAAGTACAGTCAGCATTGATTTGACGAGTTGATGAAATTAAATGCCATCACTCGATAAGAGCTCTACATAAAATAGAAATCAATTCTTTTTTTGGTGGCGCTGCTCATGCTGCTCAGGCGCAATAACAACAAGGGTTGGTGGTGAAACCCCAAACACAGCACCAACAAAAAACGGAAGACAGCTCATTACCTCAATTTACTTTATGACAAAAAAAAGTTGATTTTTCCCGCGGCTCCATTCGCTTTCTTCCTCGCCTCTTCAATGCTTTCTCCGATCGCTAGGCAAACCCCCATTCTTCTTTCTCCATTTACTTCTGGCTTGCCAAATAGTCGTAGTTGAGTATCTGGCTGAGTGAGGGCTTCCGCCAATCCTGAATAAGAAATATTGTTGGAATTGCCTTTTACCAAAATAACAGACGAAGCACTTGGCCCCAATTGACGGATAACGGGAATCGGCAAACCTAAAATCGCACGGACGTGCAAGGCAAATTCAGAAAGATCTTGCGAGATCATCGTGACCATCCCGGTATCATGTGGGCGCGGAGAAAGTTCGCTGAAATAAACTTCTTCGCCCTTCACAAAAAACTCTACGCCAAAAATGCCCGCTCCCCCAAGCGCATTCACTACTTTCTTGGCGATATCTTGCGCCTCTTGCAATGCCTTCGCAGGCATGGGGTGCGGCTGCCAAGATTCCTGATAGTCGCCATGCTCTTGGCGATGGCCTATGGGTTCACAAAAAGAAACTCCGTCCTTATGTCGGATGGTCAACAGAGTGATCTCGTAATCAAAATCAATAAAGCCTTCCACGATCATTCGCCCTCCCCCACTCCGGCCGCCTTCTTGTCCGTAGCGCCAAGCCGCTTCAATGTCAACTTCATTTTTTACCACGCTTTGCCCTTTGCCCGATGAACTCATGATAGGTTTTACCACACACGGTATTCCAATCGCGAGGACGGCAGTTTTAAATTCCTCCAGCGTTCCCGCAAAACAGTAAGGTGATGTTTTCAATTTCAGTTGTTCTGCAGCCAGTGTTCGGATGCCTTCGCGGTTCATGGTGAGCTTGGTGGCCGTGGCCGTGGGGATCACACAAAAGCCTTCCCTCTCCAATTCGATCAATGTGTCAGTAGAGATGGCTTCTACTTCAGGAACGATGTAGTTTGGCTTTTCTTTTTCAATAATGCTCCTGAGTGCGTTCGCATCTAACATTGAGATGGTGTATGATCGATGTGCCACTTGCATGGCGGGTGCATTATCATAACGATCTACCGCGATCACTTCCACTCCGTAGCGCTGAAATTCAATCACTACTTCTTTGCCCAATTCGCCCGAACCAAGCATCATAACTTTAATAGCGGACGATGTAAGGGGTGTGCCGATGGTCATGGAATAAGTTTAAAGTTGAAAGTTCAAAGTTTGAAAGTTGCCAATGCCTGCTGGAAGGTGGAAGCTTGCCGTAATTCTTTAGCAAGAGTTCGTCCTAAAAAAATTTACGCTTATTTTGCAAATGCAGGGTCAAATTAGTCGTTCAGGCTTACAAATCTTCCTTAAACGTAAATTTCCTCACCGCAAATCCGATCAACAGCCCCAGCGAAGCAAACCCAATTACAATCCAAAACAAATTCTCTTGAAACACTTTTGCATCCAAGTTAAAAATCCGTCCTGTCCAATAACCAACCGAACTAACGACAGTCGCCCAAATCAATCCTGTTACGATGCTGTAAAACAAAAATCGGCTGGGCGCAAGGCCGCTCATCCCGATCATTAGTGGAATGACTATCCGAAAGCCATAGAGGAATCGATAGCTATATAGAATTTGATAGCGATTACGTTCGAAAAAACTTGTAATGGGCAACATCTTGGCTCGTAACTTCGGGCGGGTGGAGAGAAAAAGTTTTCCGTTCAATCGCCCGATCAGGTAGTAAATCCAGTCGCTGACAAACGAACCTGAAAAAGCCGCCAACACCGTAAGCGGAAATTGGAACATGCCGCGGTGAATTAGCGAAGACACTACAAGTATGGCGGTTTCTCCCTCGAAGAATGTACCAACTGCCAGCGCAGCATAACCATATTGATCTAAAAATTCTTCCAAGTCTGTTAATATTCAGCTAACTTTAAAATCAGAATCCAATAATTTAAAAAGAATTCATTGGACATTCTGCATAAATAACAAAAGTACAATATGCCAACTGCTATTCTATACAATGACGTAAAGGAAAAAAATGTGATCGAGGCGAAACTCTCCAAGCCTCTTTCGCCAGTAGAAAGCCTCATCCATTGCCTCAATGTGATAGATTTCATTGCCGCCTTGAGAAATTCCGCTGTTGAGAAAAATATTGAAGAAGAAATAGAATGGATCATTTTACCTTTTAAAACGAATGATTAGTAACGAAATACGAGAGACGCTTCAATTGGTCTGCTCGCTTCTGAATAAGTATAAGGTAGAGTATATGATCATTGGCGGGGTGGCGGTAGGGTATTATGGCTACCAACGGATTTCGGGTAGTTCGTTGTATAGACCCGAGCTAAAAACAGATTTAGACTTTTGGTATAAGCCGACTACCGAAAATTTTGTCAACTTGGTATCAGCCCTCGAAGAAATGGGTGTTGACACCCAAGACCTTAAGGAAGCCATCTTCGACCCGATGAAAAGTTTTTTAAAAATTCCTCATAAAAATTTTCACACCGATTTTCTCCCTCAAATGGAAGGCTTGAAGTCATTTCAAGAAAGTAAGAAGAGTTCCACTAGGCATCTGTTAGATGGAAATGAGCTACACATCATAAGTTATCACGACTTACTTCAGAACAAGAAAGCAATCAACAGAACTATTGACCAAACTGACATTGAGGGATTGGAAAAACAAAACCGAGATTAGCCCATTTCACCAATATTAAGTATCCAGTTCTCCCAACCGCTCGTTCGCTTTATGTTACCTCAAAATTAATTCCTAAAATTTAAACCGATTATTGGATTATTCGTTTATAAATCTATTAATTTTGTATAAATATTTTAATCACTTGTTAAATAGCGACAAGAGTTGATAAAACTAATTACCATTTGCGAGAACCAATTTAATTTGACTTCTCTCCTACACGCCCCTGAGTCGTGTGAAAACCTACTGCGCACCATCTGCCCGATCACTAGGCGACCGCATAGGCGTATCCGAATCTGATACTGCCATCGTGCCATTGCGGCAAGCAAGTAGCTTGGTCTGCCGCCCGCTAAACTTATTCTCTCACTTTTACATCTACTGAATTGGACAATAAAATTATTGTCAGAACAGCCACGGCTGCTGACGTTCGTTATGCTGAAACCATTGTGACCGAGATGGCAGAGTCTGCCAAAGCGCGTGGTACTGGTATCGCCAAACGTTCACCCGACTACATCCAACTTAAAATGGAGGAAGGCAAGGCAGTAATTGCCACCACACCTGACGGCACTTGGGTTGGGTTTTGCTACATCGAATCGTGGGAACACGAAAAGTTTGTGGCCAACAGCGGGCTCATCGTAGCCCCGGCTTTTCGCAAGTCGGGTGTGGCGAAGGAAATCAAAAACAAAGTCTTTGCGCTTTCGCGGGAGAAATATCCCGATGCGAAAATTTTTGGGTTGACTACCGGCTTGGCGGTGATGAAGATCAACTCCGATTTAGGCTACGAGCCGGTCACCTACAACCAACTGACTAACGATGAACAATTTTGGAAGGGATGCCAAAGTTGTGTGAACTACGATATTCTTATGAGCAAGGACCGCCAGAACTGTATGTGCACAGCGATGCTCTATGATCCCGTTGAAAAAGCAAAAGAAATAGAGGAGAAAAAGCAACACGAGGCCAAGCCTGAAAATTTTTGGGGAAGGGATTTGCGCAAAGACAATAAAGTGTTCGACCGCTGGGTGCGCTTTAAACAATTTGTGCTGTTGAAAGGATGGAAGAAAAAAGAAGGTGCCGGCAGCGAAAAGAAAAATCCGATCTTAAACTTTTTATTTTTCTGGTAATGAAAAAAGTAGTACTAGCCTTCAGTGGTGGATTGGATACCTCCTACTGCGGAAAATATTTGACGGAAGATTTGGGTTACGAAGTTCATTCATTGACGGTAAACACGGGCGGCTTTGATGCAGCCGAACTTCAAGCCATCGAAAAAAGAGCGTTGAGTTTAGGCGTGAAGTCGCACAAGATGGTGGACGAAACAAAAAACTATTACCAACAGGTAATTCGTTTTTTGATTTTCGGGAATGTGTTGAAGAATGCCACTTACCCGCTGAGCGTGAGTGCCGAGCGCATGTCTCAGGCACTGGCGGTAGCAAACTATGCCAAACAAATAAAGGCAGACGCCATCGGCCACGGAAGTACTGGCGCGGGCAACGATCAAGTTCGGTTTGATATGGTGTTTCAGATTTTGGCACCGGGTGTCGAAATCATCACGCCAATCCGCGATAAAAGATTAAGTCGAGACGAAGAGATTGAATACCTGAAATCGAAAGGAGTAGTTTTCGATTTTGAAAAAGCCAAGTACTCTATTAATAAAGGCATCTGGGGAACTAGCGTGGGCGGAAAAGAAACGCTCAACTCGATGGGCCAATTGCCAGAAGATGCCTGGCCTACGCAAGTGACCAACAAAGAAAGCGAGGAGGTACGAATCGGCTTTGAAAAAGGTGAACCTGTTTCAATTAACGGAAAGAAATTTTCTCACCCGATTGAAGCCATTCAACATTTACAAGCTATTGCCGGGCCTTACGGGATTGGTCGAGATATTCACGTAGGCGACACCATCATTGGGATTAAAGGTCGCGTAGGTTTTGAGGCTGCTGCGCCCGTGTTGATCATCAAAGCACACCATGCGCTTGAGAAGCACGTGCTTACCAAGTGGCAATTGAGTTGGAAAGAACAACTTTCGCAGTTTTATGGCAATTGGTTGCATGAAGGTCAGTACCTTGATCCGGTGATGCGCAACATTGAAGCTTATCTTAGCGATTCACAAGAAAATGTAACGGGAGAAGTCTCAATCACGCTTCACCCCTATCGTTATCAAATTAACGGCATCGAATCGGATTTTGATTTGATGTCGAGCAAGTTTGGAAAGTATGGCGAGATAAACTTGGGCTGGACGGGAGAAGACGTGAAAGGGTTTACGAAGATCTTTGGAAATCAGGTAGCGATATACCATAGTGTAAAAGAAGAAAGTAAAAAGTAAAAAGTAAAAAGTAAAAACTTGAAAGTTGAAAGTTGAAACAAATGCGCTACTTCGACTTTTGACTTTTAACTTTCAACTAAATAAAATGAAGACGATAAAAGCAGGCATTATAGGCGGAGCGGGCTACACGGGCGGAGAAACAGTTCGATTGCTGTTGAATCATCCTCAAGTAGATTTGGTCTTCGTTCAAAGTAGAAGTCAGGCAGGGAAACCATTGACTGCGCTTCACACCGATTTAATTGGAGAAACCGAGCTTCTGTTTTCGGAAAATAGTAATCAGCCCGTTGATGTTTTATTTCTGTGTCTGAGCCATGGAGAAAGTAAAAAGCTATTAACCGAGAATGCTTTCCCGTCAACGACAAAAATCATTGACTTAGGAAATGATTTTCGTTTGGGAGATACAGCGGGCGGAAGAGAGTTTGTCTATGGCCTTCCAGAGTTGCAGCGCGAGAAAATAAAATCAGCAAAAAATATTGCAAACTCGGGCTGCTTTGCAACTACCATACAATTGGGCTTACTGCCGTTGGCGAAATTTGGTTTACTATCGGAAGTTCACAGCACGGGCATCACAGGCTCCACGGGTGCAGGACAAAAATTACAAGACTCCACTCACTTCACTTGGCGAGCCAACAATATCTCTGCTTACAAAACTTTGTCCCATCAACATTTGGGTGAAATCAATCAAACACTAAAATCTCTGCAACCTGGTTTTAACGAGAATGTCAACTTTGTACCATGGAGAGGAGATTTTACTCGGGGCATTTTCGTGACGTCAGTAGTTGAATCATCTCTTCCAATTGAGCAGGCGATTGAGCTTTATAAAAAATATTATTCAACACATCCATTCACACACATTGCCGATTCTATGATCGACATCAAACAAGTCGTAAATACTAATAAATGCTTGATCTATTTAGAAAAAGTTGGTTCAAAATTGGCGATCCATTCTGTAACCGATAATTTGATCAAAGGCGCCAGTGGACAAGCGGTCCAGAATATGAATTTAATGTTTGGATTTAACGAGAGCGAGGGACTTAAGCTAAAGGGGTCAATATTTTAAATCGTTTCCAGTTACCGGTGCCAAGTTGCCGGTAACAGGAATCCGGAAACCAGAAACTATTTTATGAAATTATTTGACGTCTACCCGCTCTTCAACATAGAACCTGTCAAGGCACAAGGCTCTTGGCTATGGGATAAGGAAGGGAAAAAATACTTAGATCTGTATGGCGGACATGCGGTGATTTCTATTGGGCACAATCATCCGCATTTTGTAGAAGCGCTAAAATCTCAATTGGATAAAATTAGTTTTTACTCCAATAGCATCAAGAATGAATTACAAGAAAAGCTTGCGCAAAAATTGGGGCAACTTTCAGGCTACCCAAACCATCAGCTATTTCTTTGCAACTCCGGTGCAGAGGCAAACGAAAATGCCTTGAAGCTTGCCTCATTTGTAAACGGAAGAAAAAAAGTAATCGCATTCAAAAAGGCTTTTCACGGAAGAACATCCGGTGCAGTGGCTGCGACAGACAATCCGAAAATAGTCTCAGCTTTTAATGCGGGGCATGAAATTGTCTTTCTTCCACTCAATGATTCACACGCTTTTGATCAAGCTATCGATAGCGATGTGACTGCCGTGATCATCGAAGGGATTCAAGGCGTGGGCGGCATACATATCCCTGAAAATGCATTTTTGCAACACCTATCCAAAAAGTGTAAAGAGGTTGGCGCTTTATTGATCTTAGATGAAGTACAATCGGGCTGTGGTAGAACGGGGAAATTCTTCGCGCACCAATTTGCGGACATCGAAGCCGACATCATCACCATCGCTAAAGGTATGGGCAATGGATTTCCAGTAGGCGGAGTGTTGATCCACCCTTCCATCAAACCGTGGGCGGGAATGTTGGGAACAACTTTTGGAGGGAACTATTTAGCGTGTGCGGCTGCGCTTTCGGTGTTAGAAGTTATCGAAAGTGAAAAATTGATGGCGCATGCTGAAGCAATCGGCAACTACTGGATGGAAGAGTTGAAAAGTTTCTCTTCTATTTTGGAAATCCGCGGCAGAGGTTTGATGATCGGTTTTGATTTGCCAGAATCGCTATCAAATCTCCGCAAGGATTTACTTTTCAAACATCAAATCTTTACGGGAGAAGCTAAACCTAACACCGTACGTTTGCTTCCCTCACTTGCCATTTCAAACATCGAAGCGGATATTCTACTTGAAGCCTTGTCTCAAGAACTAAAACAAGCAATCGCCTTATGAAGCATTTTATATCGGCACAAGATGCCGGCAACTTTCAACCGCTTATCGCGAAAGCGTTGGAATACAAAATATATCCATTGAAAGATGCTGCTCTTGGTAAAGGCAAACGTATAGGTTTGCTATTTTTAAATCCCAGCATGCGCACACGACTGAGCACAGAAATCGCTGCCAAAAATTTAGGAATGGATGTGATCGTGTTTAACGTGGGGCAAGACGGCTGGGCGTTTGAATTTGAAGACGAAGCCATCATGAGCGGCACTACCGTAGAGCATGTGAAAGATGCAGCGCCAATCTTAGGAAAGTATTTTGATGTCCTGGGCATCCGAACGTTTCCATCACTTAAAAACAAAGAAGACGACTATAGTGAACTTTACATCAATCAGTTTATAAAATATGCAGGTGTGCCAGTAGTAAGTTTAGAAAGCGCCACCTTACACCCGCTGCAAAGTTTAACTGACTTGATCACCATTCAAGAAACATTTCGAGAAAACAGAAAACCAAAAATCGTGCTGACCTGGGCGCCACATGTAAAGGCATTACCGCAATGCGTGGCAAATAGTTTTTCGCAGTGGATCACCGCTTGGGGTGGTGCTGACTTTACCATTGCCCATCCCGAAGATTATGAATTGGATGCTCGATTTACGAAAGGGGCAACCATCACACATAGTCAAGAAGAAGCTTTACGCGATGCCGATTTTATATATGTAAAAAATTGGAGCACTTATGCTGACTATGGGAAAATCTATTGCAACGATCCCCAGTGGATGCTAACAAAGAAAAAAATAGCAAGTACTCATCAGGCTAAAATCATGCATTGCCTTCCCGTAAGGAGAAATGTAGAATTGAGCGATGAAATATTGGACAGCGACTCAAGCATTGTTACGCAACAAGCTACCAATCGTGTGTGGGCCGCCCAGGCGGTGCTTTCTGAAATTTTGAAAGCGAACTGAATTTATAAATAACAAAATCGCTAAACATAGTGTAAATTTGAACCATGAGCACGAGAGAAAAAGAGACCCGTTTCCGTGAAGCAGTCCGGTATATTGAGAATGCAATTGATATCCTGAAGACGAAGGCGCAAAAAAAAGCTCGCTATTACGAAGATCAAAAATACGTTCGCATAGCATGCGGCACTGTTTACAGCGGTGTGCTATTGGCGTTGAATTCTTACTTGGAAATAAAGGGCAAGCCAATACTAGAAAAGAAAAAGTCTCAAATTAATGTAAAAGATTATCAAATGGCATTGGCTCAAGTGGATACCAAAATCCTGAATGAATTCACCACAGCCTACCGTATTCTACATATTGATGGGTATTATCAAGGAGAAAATAACTATGCGATCATTAAAGCCGGGATGGATTCCGCAGTCCAAATCATCAACAAAATAAGGCCACAAGGCCTAAAAGCTTTTAGCTTGAACTAGTTAGCCCTCACTCTCTTCTAATTGTCATTTCAATGAACAAACTCTATGTTATCAAAATCGGGGGAAACGTACTCGATGATGAAAAGTCCCTTCGCACTTTTCTCAAAGACTTTGCTTCTATTCAAGAACCGAAAATCCTTATCCACGGGGGTGGAAAGATTGCCACCAAGTTGGGTGAGCAATTGGGCATTGAAAGTCACTATGTTAAAGGGCGGAGAATTACCGATGCGCCTACGCTGGATTTAGTAACGATGGTTTATGGGGGATTAGTGAACAAACAAATCGTAGCGCAATTGCAATCGTTGCACTGCAATGCGATGGGCTTGACGGGCGCAGATGGTAATATGATCAAAGCGGTAAAACGTCCAGTAGGCGAAGTTGATTTCGGTTTTGTTGGAGACATCACTGCCGATAGTGTGAACTCTACCCTACTCTATTTTTTACTAAAGCAGAACGTGATACCCGTGTTCGCTCCGCTTACTCATGCCAATGGTGTGATGCTGAATACGAATGCGGATACTATTGCATCAGTGCTGGCGATTTCACTCAGCAAA
>JBBSCN010000065.1:0-15555 GCA_038250265.1 Cytophagales bacterium
CATGGCAAAGAAAGTTGTTGCATCGCTTAAGAAAACAGACACTAAAAACTACGCAAAAGTAATACGGGCAGTGCGGTCTGAAAAGACAGGTGCCTACACTTTCAAATCAGAAATTGTAGTAACCGACTTGGTAAAAGAAACATTGGCTAAAAAATAATGGCCTTTGTAAACTGATAAAGAGTCCCCTTAGTGGGACTTTTTCGTTTTAGCGCCAAACCATTTTTTCAGTTATAGATTTCGCGAGAGGTATCCATTCGTAAATCACAAATCTAAAATCTCAACTCCTCATGTCCTTCCTCGGCAATCTGTTCTCAAAAGAAACCCTGCCTGCCGGCCAGGCTGGGAAAGAATCCCTCGATCTGGGATTGCAAAAAACCAAAGAAACCTTTTTTAGCAAACTGGGAAAAGCTATTGCCGGAAAATCAACAGTAGATGATGAAGTGCTCGATAATTTGGAAGAGATATTGATCTCCTCTGATGTGGGAGTAGATACTACGCTGAAAATCATTCAACGCATTCAGGCGCGAGTAGCCAAAGACAAATACCTTGGAACAACAGAACTGGATGGCATCTTAAAGGAAGAAGTAGCTTCTTTACTTTCCGAAAATAATACCTCCGCCCTTCCGGATTTTGAAACGCCCATTGGCATAAAGCCTTATGTGCTATTGGTGGTGGGCGTAAATGGGGTTGGCAAGACCACAACCATTGGAAAACTATCTGCACAGTTTAAGAAAAAAGGTAAGTCAGTAGTGCTTGGGGCAGCCGATACCTTTCGGGCAGCAGCTGTTGAGCAACTCAAATTGTGGGGTGAGCGCGTGGGCGTTCCTGTAATTGCGAAAGGCATGAACACCGATCCATCAGCCGTGGCGTTTGAAGCGGTACAAAAAGGTGTGGAGCTTGGCGCAGATGTGATTATTATCGATACCGCTGGCCGCTTGCACACCAAGGTAAATCTCATGCAAGAACTCACAAAAATCAAACGTGTCATTCAGAAGGTAATTCCTAATGCCCCGCACGATGTCATGTTAGTGCTCGATGGCAGCACGGGACAAAATGCGGTGATACAAGCGAGAGAGTTCACCAAAGCAACGGATGTCACGTGCTTAACTATTACCAAGCTGGATGGAACTGCCAAGGGCGGAGTAGTCATCGGCATCTCCGATGAATTTAAAATCCCTGTTAAATATATTGGCGTGGGCGAAAAGGTGGAAGACCTTCAAACTTTTGATAAGAAAGAGTTTGTGGATTCGCTTTTCAAGCGTTGAGCAATCTACTTTTTGAATCTCGGCAGCGTAATCCATGGATTTTGCCTCAGGTCGGTGTTGTCACCGAACCTGCCTACACTTTATCTCATCTCGTTGGTTGGTGAAAACACCAACCAAAAGCAAAATTTAAAATCCCTGTTAAATATATTGGCGTGGGCGAAAAGGTGGAAGACCTTCAAACTTTTAATAAGAAAGAGTTTGTGGATTCGCTTTTCAGACGTTGAGCAATCTACTTTTTGAATCTCGGCACAGTAATCCATGGATTTAAAAGTAAAGGCTCGTTTCGTGAAGACTCCCATGCTGGAGCCAGTTTGAGCGCAGTAACTTACAAGCACAAGCGAGACGCTAAGACGGGGCTTTCACCGACCATCAATACCCCGCCAATATTTGTGGATCGGTGAAAACACCGACCACGGGCAAGAAACAATACTATGAGTTGTGGAAGCAGCAGTTTCCGATGATGGAAGACAAGGCCTATGCCAATGCCTGATAAATCAGGTGGTATTTATACCTGATTTATCAGGTATTTTAGGTTTTGGTTTGGAAATTACTCCACGCCACTAATACTTTCACTTCAAGGCTTCCGGCCGGGGCTGAAAAATAAATTTTGAAACTGTTAAAAATATTAATTATGAAAAATCTTGAATTGAATTCTTATCACGTAAGTGAATTAACACCTGAAGAACAACTAGAATTAGTTGGAGGTTCTTTTTGGTCAGTGCTAGGAAACATCATCGGTGGCGCAGCTCGCGCGTTTTATGAACTATATGATTTCATTACTTTTTGGAAATGATTTTTGCTGGAACAAAAAATTGTCAAATTTAAAGAAAAATAAGATGAAAAAAATTGAGTTAGAAGACTTATGCGTGAGCGAAATGACAGAGTCAGATATGCTTAACATAGAGGGTGGCAGCTGGCTTTCCCGAGCGTGGACTAACATTTGCGGTGCCGCTGGTGCAGTCGCTGAGTGGGTATACGGAGCTGTTGAATGGATTTCAAACCATTTTGAATAATTAATTAATTTAATAAACTTGTAAAAAATGAAAATCATTGATTTCAAAAAGTTGGGTGTAAGTGAAATGACACACTCAGACATGTTGACCACCGAGGGTGGAAGCTGGCTCTCCAGAGTTTGGAAGGAAATAACACAGGGTTTTCTTGATGGTTGGAATGCCGTGAAGGAATTTTTTAATTGAATTTATTTTGGAAGGTGCTTTGCCAAAATACATGCTATGAGTAGTAATCGTTTTATTGAAGTATGTAAGAGGCCAAGCACCTCCCTTTTGACACTTATACTTATTCTAACTTTTAATTGGTCAATTGGTCAAGTACCTAAATCGTTAACGGGTTCTGTTAGAAATTCAAAAACAAAACTTGGAGTTCCTTATGCAAGTATTGCAATTGAAGGAACAACTTTAGGTGTTGTTTCTAACGAGCAAGGAATGTTTAAACTAATTGTTCCACAGGAAAATATCGAAAGTAGAATTTTTGTTTCATGCATTGGGTACAAAACTGCTTACGTAAATACAAATAATAACCTCGTTCTAGGTTCTTTAGAAATACTGTTAGAAGAGGATATAATTATTCTAAAGGAGATATTTATTAAGGCGGATGGAGAAACGCCCTTACAAGTCTTAAAAGAAGCTGCAAGAATTACGAAGGAAAAAAGCTATGCGCCAGCTATATTGCATACATACTATAGGGAATTTGTCAAGAAAAACTCAAGATATACTGAGTATGCAGATGGTTTGATCGATTATTATTTGCCTAGCATCACTAAATGGAATCGTAGGTCTGCCATAGAAGTAAGGGTAAATGAATCGCGATCAGAAAAAGTAGATGTACGATTGGATACCGGTCTGGATTTAAGCTTACGTCAAATTATCAATCTTAAAATTCTACCAAGTTACTGCAATCCTGAACGAATAGTAAGATATTTTACAAAAAACAATTCAGAGAAATATTACGATTTCTCAATTTCGGAAGACACTGCTAAGGGGTTATATTTAATTTCAGTCTGTCCAAATATAAATGTTAAAGAAAAATTGTATTCGGGTAAAGTGTATATCGACAAGGCCTCCATGATAATTAGGCAAGCTGATATTGAAATACCTTCATCTCATCTCCCGTATACTGATCAAAGCGCGTTAGTAGTACGACAGAAAATCGAAAAATTTAGACTAAGTATTCAGTATCAAATATCAATTGAAAAATGCTTTATTAAACACATGCGGGCAGACGTTACACTGCGGGCTTACAACAAAAAGACTACAAATGTTATTCATTCTTTTGTAAGCGAATTTGTCATTAGTAAAATTGACTTTGAAAACATCAGTCCATTCAAAAAGGAAGAACTCTTTAAAAAGAGCAGCCTTCAAAAAAGTAAAACCAAGGTTCAGAATGAATTCTGGTTTGGCCAAAATGGTCTCGTAGCCACGCCAGAAGAGGAATTTATCATAAATAGTTTGGATAAAGCCAAAAGATAGCTTTAGAATTAATTCATCCCTTCGGTGTTCTTCACAAACCTGAATACTAAAAGATTGAACAAGCCCAAGTAGCGCAAACGTCCGCTTGTACTTAGAAAGTGTGATCAACTAAAACAAATATGTTCCCCGAGAACACTTACTTCCCTGCCTATACCCGCACCGCTATCATCTACATAGGTTGCATTTTCTGCTGCTTTATTGCGCTAGCTGCCATGCCTTATTTAAAAACAGATGTGAGTGTGCGCTCATCGGCACTGATCCGCCCTGCTTCTGAGGTAAATATTATTCGTTGCATTAGCTCGGGTAAGATAAAGGAAGCGTATGCAGCAGAAAATAAAAAAGTAAAAGCAGGTGAGTTGCTTTATTTGATCGACTCAGAGATGCTTAATGAGCAAGAGCATTTTTTTCAGGAGAAGATGGGGCTAAAGAAATCGCTGACAGAAGATGTGGAGTTGGTAATAGAGGTGTCAAAAGCTCACTTAGCTACAAAACCCATTTTTAATAGTGCGGTCTACCGGCAGAGCCATTTTACCTACCAGCAGAAGGTAATCGAGGCACAAACGCACTACAACAAAGCGAAGCAGGCGTTTGATAGGCAATACAAACTCTATCAAGAAAAGGTAATTGCAGCCATGGAGTTTGAGAATTTTCAGTTTGAACTGAAAAAGGCAGAAGACGCCATAGCCCAGCTCAAAGAAACACAGCGCAGCCAGTGGCAGAGTGAATTAAAAACATTGCAAGAGGAAAAGAATGAGTTGGAGAGCCAACTCGTACGCATACAAAAAGAGAAAGCCCTACTAGCCATCAAAGCACCGGTGAGCGGCACGCTGCAAAATTTAATGGGCGTATATGTGGGTAGTAATGTTTTTGCCAACCAGGAGCTAGGACAAATTTCACCTGATACCAGTATGCTCGTGATCGCTTATGTACAACCAAACGATATTGGTTTCATAAAAAAAGATATGAACGTGCGCCTGCAAGTGGATGCGTTCAACTATAATCAATGGGGAATGGCCACAGGCAAAGTCATCGCAGTGCCACAAGATATTAAGATCATTGACAACAAGCCTGTGTTTGAAGTACGCTGCTCACTAGATAAAGAATTCCTTCAACTGAAAAGCGGCTACAAAGGCTATTTGAAAAAAGGCATGACGTTGCAAGCCAGATTTATAGTTGCTGAACGTACTTTGTGGCAATTGCTGTATGATAAGGTGGATGATTGGGTGAACCCGAATATTGAGTAAGAAATAAGTAGCAAGACATCAGACAAACCACCGCAGCAAAATCTTGAGTCTTATGTCTACCATCTTGAGTCTAAGATAGCCATGAAAAGAGTACCCAAAATTAAACAACGCGACATTACCGACTGCGGTGCAGCATGCCTGGCGTCTATCGCTGCACACTATGAATTGCAGTTGCCCGTGGCACGCATTCGTCAGTTGGCATCGACCGATAGGAAGGGAACAAACGTACTCGGCATGATAGAGGCCGCTGAGAAGCTTGGGTTTCAAGCCAAGGGAGTGAAGGGACCCTTTGAAAGTTTGTTTAAAATACCAAAGCCTGCTATTGCGCATGTGATCATCAAAGAAGTACTGCAACACTATGTTGTCATCTACGATGCCACACCAAAATATATTGAGGTAATGGATCCAGGCGATGGTCAGGTACATAGGCACACGCATGAGGAATTCAAAAACATTTGGACAGGAGTTTTGATTCTTTTATTGCCGGGTGAAACTTTTCAAAAAGGGGATAAAAAAGAGGCGATGAGCTCGCGTTTTTGGCGATTGGTACATCCTCACAGAAGTGTTATGATTCAGGCACTTTTTGGTGCGTTGGTCTACACTATTTTAGGTCTTTCCACTTCTATTTATGTGCAGAAGATTGTAGACTATGTGTTGGTAGATGGCAATAGAAATTTGTTGAATCTGATGAGCATAGCGATGGTGGCCTTGCTGCTCTTATCAATTTTTATTGGCTACACCAAAAGTCTATTTACAGTACAGACAGGGCAAATGATCGATTCCCGATTAATACTCGGCTACTACAAACACTTGCTCAAACTTCCACAGCAATTTTTTGATACGATGCGCGTGGGTGAAATACTTTCGCGCATCAACGATGCGGTGAAGATCAGGGCGTTCATCAACGATGTATCTATCAACCTAGCTGTTAATTTTTTCATGATCGTGTTTTCGTTCGCGCTCATGTTCACCTACTATTGGAAATTGGCGGTGGTGATTTTATTGGTGATCCCGTTCTATTCCATCATTTACTACATCACTAATAGGTTGAACAAAAAGGCAGAACGCAAATTGATGGAGAACTCTGCCGAACTAGAATCGCAACTGGTGGAATCGCTCAATTCCGTAAGCACAATAAAGAGCTTCGGGCTGGAGCAACATGCCAATATAAAAACAGAAGATAAATTCTATAATCTACTACAGACCGTTTACAAGTCTGGATTGAATAATTTATTTTCCAATTTTTCTACCGAGTTTATTTCGAGGCTATTCACGATCATTTTACTTTGGGTGGGCGCAGGCTTTGTATTGGATGGTCAGATCACACCCGGTGAATTGCTATCATTCTATGCATTGATTGGTTATTTCACCGGCCCGGTTAGCAGTCTGATTGGTATGAACAAAACCATCCAAAATGCAATGATCGCAGCAGATCGTTTGTTTGAGATCATGGACTTAGAGCGAGAAAGCGATGAAAATAAAGTGACGCTGACTCGTGAAATGCTCGGAGATATTGAATTTAAGAATGTAGCATTTCGCTATGGTTCACGGGTCACCGTGTTTCAAGATTTCAATCTTGTCGTGCCAAAAGGAAAAGTAACGGCCTTGGTGGGGGAGAGCGGTTCTGGAAAATCCACCTTGATCAATATTTTGCAGAATTTGTATCCCATCTTGTCCGGCAGTATTCGCATCGGTGAATACGATCTGAAATACATTGAGAATAACTCGCTCCGGCACTTGGTTGGTGTAGTACCTCAAAAGGTAGATCTATTTGCCGGGAATGTAGTCGATAACATTGCGGTTGGAGATTATCAACCCGATATGAAAAAGATCATTTCCATTTGCACTTCTTTGGGTATTATGGAGTTTATCGAAAAACTACCAGCTGGGTTCAATACTTATTTGGGCGAGAACGGAGCTACGTTATCAGGTGGGCAGAAACAACGTATCGCTATCGCACGGGTGCTTTACCGTGACCCAGAAGTATTGATACTAGATGAAGCTACATCGGCTTTGGACTCTGCCTCTGAGCAATATGTACATCGCATGGTGGAATGGATGCGAGAAAATGAGAAGACAGTTATTCTTATAGCCCATCGGCTCAGCTCGGTTTTACGATCCGACAAAATTGTGGTGCTTTCTCAAGGCACAGTGGTAGAAGAAGGGCATCACGATCAACTGATCGGCAATCGAAAACAATACTATGGGTTGTGGAAGCAGCAGTTTCCGATGATGGAAGAAAAGGCGTATGCTAATACCTGATTTATCAGGTATTTTGGGTTTGAGTTTGGAAATATCCCACGGTTCTGGTACTTTAAAAACAAAGCTCTCCGGGGTGAAAAATAAACTTTAACCTTTAAAAACAGAAAACATGAAATTAGAAAAAATGGGTGTTGAGGACTTGTCTCAAGCTGAGTCAAGCAAAATTGAGGGAGGAAATCCTAGTGCTTTGGGTGTGATGGCGAGATTTTTGGCCTGGGCCTTCGCTCCGCCTGAACCGCCAGCTTCCTCTCTATGTTACGGCCCCACTGACTATTCTAAACCAAGCTGCGAAGATCCGAATTGATGGGTAGCGAGAATAAAAATAAAGGGAAGGAGTATTGCTTAGGAGTAGTCTCTTTAGTAGTCTTCTTCCCCTTTTAGAATTGTTGACCAAAGAAATTTCATGCTAGTTGTAACAGCGAGAGAGTTTTTTTCCTTTTTAAAAAAACCAAACATTGACGAACGCCCAAACAAAAGTGCGCTTTTCAAAATAAAATATTTGTTTCAATTGGCTCTGATTGAGTTGCCATTGATGGGACTCATCCTAGCTCTAGTCTACTTTCTTTATGAATACGGATTTATAATACAATCAGCAGACCCATTGAGTCCATTCCGTGCATTAGTAGAGCGCTATGGGTATACACTTTTTTTATTGTTGGGAATAATTGCGGTACCCTTTTGTGAGGAAGTTATCTTTAGATCATACCTTACTTGGCCAAGATTTTTCAATCAAAGATTTCTTAAGACTCACTTTGGTTTGCTGTTTTACGTTTCTGCCATTTTATTTGCGTTAGCCCACATTCCAAATATTCCTGATGAAGAGATTAACTTTTTCATTCCGATTTTAATAACACCGCAATTTTTTACAGGACTATTTACAGGATACTTACGTGTTAAGTTTGGTCTATTATGGGGATTTTTGTTTCACGCATTACATAACTTGTTTTGTATCACGTTACTTATCGCCTTAGGCGGTCTGTAAGTCAAATAAAAACATTTTTATCGGCAAGAGACCTCTCGCTAAAGAACATGAAAGCAACTTCGTCCTGTTTATATTGCTTACTCTCCTTGTCCACAAAGAACAATATTAATTTGAAGAGCGAAGGTTTCTCGCTAGCGACTCAAAATACTACGAGTTGTGGAAGCAGCAGTTCCCGATGATGGAAGAAAAGGCGTATGCAAATACCTGAAAAATCAGGTGTGTTTAATACCTGATTTTTCAGGTATTTTTGAACAAATGAAACCAACTCTTTCCTCTTTTCTTCTGGTGGATGATCATCCGCTGCTGATACGAGGTTTAACAGAGGTTCTAAAAAAACACTTCCAGGATGCTCTTTTTTACGCGGCTCAGAATGGCAATGAGGCTCTACAGCTGTTAAGTCAGTCTCCTGTAGATATTGTATTGTTAGACGTAGCCATGCCCGAAATGGATGGCTATACCGTATTTCCTCAAATAAAAAAGAAATATCCAACCACCAAAATTATCCTTCTCACCCAGTACGGGGGCAGAGCACTAAATCTCCATTTCTTGCAACAGGGCGTTGACGGCATTTTTTTTAAGGGTGAGAACGAAGATATAGAATCTGCTATCAATACTGTTTGGGCAGGTGGCCGTTGGTTTCCACCAACTGTGGAAGCACTAATGCCCTCCCTTATGGGAGAAAAAAAAGAAACCGGAAAATTGCCCTTGAGTGACCGAGACCGAATGTTGTTGCGCTATATTGGTTTAGGAAAGTCGAGTAAAGAAATTTCTTCGTTAATGAACCTGGGTGAAAATACCATCAACAGTTATCGTCAACTCTTGCTAAGGCAAACCGGTACAAGAAATACAGATGAGTTAATCGCTTATACTCAAAAAAACGGGCTAATTCTCTAACCGGGGAAAATGATTTGAATATGCAGGCCTTTAAATTGCTGCATCTTTACTAACGTGCCGCCAGCCAAATTTACTCTTCGCTTGATCGATTTTGAAATGACATCAGGGCTCAAATTACTTCCGTCATCTTCTGCCTCCAACACAACTTGATTATCCTCCCATATCAACTTGAACCAGACATGCCAACAAACAGAATGTTTTATCGAGTTGGTTACCAATTCCTGGATCGAGCGAAAAATCATCAACTCTAAGGTTGACGTAAGTTTGCGTTCTTTACCTAGCTTATAAAAAATAAAATTAATTCCCTTTATTCCGCCCTTGCCCAACAGGAATTTTTCAATAGCCACCACTAATCCCAACTCATCAATTTCTATAGGAACCAAATTATATGCAATATTTCTGATAGTGCCCGCTAATTTACCTACGGCAGCCCGAGCGTTTCTTACAAAGCCGAGCTCTCGATCTGTTAGTTTATTAAAGTCTAATAGAGATAACCAATATTGAACCTGAGCCAAGTCGGCTCCCAACCCATCGTGTAGATCTGTCGCAACCCTTTTCCGTTCCTCAACTCTCATCTTTTCAATTTCTTCCCATTTTTCCAATTCCGTCTTTTTCGTCAAGATGTCAAATTGTTTTTTAATCGAGTCGAGGGTAACTTCCATATTTTTTCGCTGAAGTAGATAACGCCTTAGCTGCTGATGAGCCATAATAAAAGTCACCAACAATCCACCTGAAAAGGCCAGAATTAGCAATAATAAAGTATAGGCGAATTCCATGATCAATGATAAGCAAAAAAGCCAATTAAGAAATTGGGGAAATGTTAAAATTTCGTCAGCCTTTGTTCGCGTCCCCAAGGAATAAGAATTCAGGTGAATGTTGTTTAGTTAAGGCATTAAACTGAGCACAGTAGAGAAAAGGTGACAGACCTTCAAACTTTTAATGAGAAAGAGTTTTGCCTCAGGTCGGTGTTGTCACTGAACCTGCCTACACTTTATCTCATCTCGTTGGTTGGTGAAAACACCAACCAAAAGCAAATCTTATCAACATAATAGGATGAATAGCAGTATTTGATAGGATAGCCGTTTTGGCGAAAAACTACTTCTTAAACTTGGGCAGCGGAATTCTCCAAAAAAGCTGATAGTTAAACCCCCAGTAAAGTGTCTCTGAAATGATACCATAGCCAGGCATATCATAGGGTTCAAGGGTCCCAAAGCCTCTGGTTGATGGCGCAAGCTTTATCCTACCAGTAAAGCCCATCCAAAATCCGCTTACAATTTTTACGCGAAGTCCGGAGGTAAATTCTAGCCAATTACCGGAAACATTGTTGTTCGATTGATCCGCAGAAATCGCTCCAAAGCCGGGGTAAAAAGGCGTGTTTTGGTATTGTACACTTTCGCTGAAGGAGGAGAGACCATAACGGAGCCCCATAAAGAACATGTTCTTGTCAGGGTCTTTCAAAAGAAAATTGACATCCACCCCCACCCGAAGATAGGTTCCATCATTTTGATAATTTCCATTTCCAAGTTTTTGATTGGTGGCCCAATACCCGTAATCAACGGTGAAAAAATAACGACTAAAATCAGTGTCAACATTAATCTCCCAGCCCTTAAAGGAGTTATCCTGACTGCGAATTAGCGACAAAGCATCGAGGCCAATTCGTACACCCGTTGGCAAATATCTATTCTGAACGGTATCCATTCTCAACGCTTGTTTCCCCTGAGAAAAGCACGATAGGCTCAGTAACAATAAGCAGATGATGTTAAAAAACGATCTGCACATTGGTGGTATTCTTTAGCAGCCGATTACTTAGGACTTTATAATTGCTGTTCGCGAAATTTGTGTTTACGACCGCTAGATCAAGGAAATAAGTATACGCACCGCATTTTGGCGCTATCACCCTGCTTTCACTAACATAACTAAAAGTCAGGCTATCTTTTCGCGTGATCGCTCCGGAAGTTGATTCTATGGTAAGAATATACTTCATCGATTTTACACGAGGGTCAACCGGCAGCAATAAAGAGGAGAGTTTTTTCTTCATCACATATGCCGTGTCTATACCTGACACCCGCACCGAAACAAAATTAACGGTGGTGTCTACGACTGTTCTAACAAGGGTAGTCGGGTTTATACGGAGTTCTGGATTCGCTTTTTCAGCGGTGAAAATCACTAAAAATAATTCTCTACTGCAAATCGATATTGGTCTATAAATATCTTTTTGAAAGCATTGACATTATTCATCTCATAAAATAACAAGATCGACTTTTTGTATTCGCTCGGGCTGATACTTCGGTAGGAAAGAGGACATCTTTCAGCCGCCATCAACAACGCATTGGCGGTAAGCCTTGCCGTTCTCTTGTTTCCATCATCAAACGGTTGGAGATAGCTTATTAGCAATAGTGCTCTCAATGCCTTTTCAAAAACGTTACTGATGGAGTTGACCGATACGCATAGGTTTTCGAGTGCTTCTTCAATCACAAATTGGTTATCGGGTGGGGTATATTTTGTGCCTGTTATTCTCACCAACCGATTTCGAATTGATTTTGAGATGCCCAGTTTCTGCGTAAGCAACGTATGGATATCAATGATTTTACTTATTGTCAAGTGATTAAAAAAATTCGTATTTTCTCGTGTGTATTCAATAGCAACCTTATGATTCAATAGCATAATGGTTTCTTCTTCTGTATGATTTGGTGCGGTGATGTTGTACTTCAACAATTGTTCGGTGTCCAACAAATCGTATGTATTGCCTTCTATCTGTGACGACTTCCATGACAACTCAATCATCAACCGCTCAAACTCTCTTTTGTAATTATTAGCAGAGGTGCTTTTTACTTTTTGCTGATAAGCATTTGTAAGATTATCTAAAAGAGTAATTTCTTTTTGAGTAAAAATCTGAACACTTTCTAGCGTATCCAAAATAGATGGATTATACTTTTCTAAAATTTTTCGATTGTCTGTATCGTTTTTGAAATACGAATCCGGATCGATAGCAGCATGAATCAATGCTTTAAGGTTTGCTCGATACTTTGTGCTTGGCCCATTGCCTTCTGATAAAATAAAATTGGTTTCTTTTAGTTTTAGCAAATCTCTGTTTAAGCTGGGAATTGAAATCTTGTTGGTCATCGCTGCTAAGATTGCAGCTATGCCGAGTGGCTCATCTTTTAATATAATCCAAAATATCTCTTGTTGGCGAAGGGTATTCATAGGCTATCCTATCATAAAAGTATGAAATTCCTATCAACATGATAGGATATGTAACATTATTTGATGGGATAACCGTTTTATCGGAAAACTACTTTATAAACTTCGGCAGCGGAATTCTCCAAAACAACTGATAGTTAAATCCCCAGTAAGGCGTTTCAGAAATGATGCCATAACCGGGCATATCGTAGGGAACCAACTTGCCTGCGCCATTTGTAGAGGGCGCGATTTTCAATCTCCCGGTAAAGCCCATCCAAAAGCCACCTACAATTTTTACGCGAAGGCCTGAGGTAACTTCAATCCAGCTCCCTGAAATATTACTGTTCGATTCATCGCCAGTGATCGTGCCGAAGCCACTATAGACTGGTGTGTTTTGGTATTGAACCGACTCCTTAAAAGAAGACAGACCATAACGAAGGCCGATGAAGAACATATTTTTATCGGGGTCTTTTAAAAGAAAGTTGACATCGGCCCCGATCCGGAGATAGTTTCCATCGTTTTGATATCTTCCGTTTCCAAGTTTTTGGCTGGTCGCCCAATACCCGTAATCGACCGTAAAAAAATAGCGGCTGAAATCGGTATCAACATTAATCTCCCAGCCCTTAAAGGAGTTATCCTGGCTGCGAATCAACGACAAGGCATCAAAGCCAATTCGCACACCTGTTGGCAAATATTTGTTACGTACGGTATCCGATGGCGATTTGCCTTCGGGCTGGGCCAAACTTGGCAAGCCTATAAAAACGAAACCAACCAATACGCTAATAAAACACTTGTACATTGGTGGTGTTTTTTAAGAGTCGATTGCTCACCAATCTATACTTGGTTGAATCATAGCTGGCTGATTTCACCTTCAAGTCTAAAAAATAAGTATATGCTCCACACTTAGGAGCAATCACTCGAGATTCACTCGCGTAGTTAAAGCTCATACTATCCTTTCGTGTAAATGCTCCGTTTGATGATTTTATGTTGAAAACAAATTTTATCTCTTTTGTGCGCGGGTCAATCGGAAGGGTAAGTGAACTGAGTTGCCTATCTTTAATGTAGGCTGTGTCAATTCCAGTAACGAAAACGGTGGTAAAAAAAACCAAAGAGTCCACCGTGGCTCTAATGAAAGTAGTGGGATTAATCTTAGTTTGCTTGAAATCGATTTTTATGGCTGTCGATGCCGTAACGATGCAATCCGGCTCTCTGAAACAAGCTGTGCCAAATGCGAATGCCGCCAAAACAATTAAAATCCTTGAAACGACCATTTTTTATTGGGGCAAATATACTTCAACCACCGCGCCAACTTCGGGTCTGCCGCCCGTATTTTTTGTAAATTTGCAGCCTTTAATTGTAGAAATTGAAAACGAAAGGCGCTAAAAAGACAAAAGTCAATATTGTTACGCTCGGTTGCTCCAAAAACCTAGTGGATTCTGAAGTATTGCTCACTCAACTCAGGGGAAACGGTATTGATGTTACCCACGAATCCAAAAAAGACGATTCAAATATTGTCGTGATCAATACCTGTGGTTTTATTGACAATGCCAAGCAAGAATCCATTGATACCATTTTGAGGTATGTGGACGCGAAGGAAGAAGGACTGGTGGAAAAGGTATATGTCACCGGTTGCCTCTCACAACGCTACAGCCAAGATTTGGAAAAGGAAATTCCGCAGGTAGACGCTTGGTTTGGTACCCGCGATCTATCGCGCTTGTTGAAGCAACTTAATGCGAACTACAAGCATGAGTTGGTAGGCGAACGTATTCTTACCAACCCGAGTCATTTTGCCTATTTAAAAATTTCAGAAGGATGCGATCGCCCTTGTTCGTTTTGTGCTATCCCATTGATGCGAGGCAAGCATGTATCGCGCCCGATGGAAGAGTTAGTACTGGAAGCAAAAAATTTGGCAAAGAATGGCACCAAAGAATTGCTGTTGATCGCGCAAGATTCTACCTACTATGGCCTAGACATCTATAAGAAGAGAAATCTTTCTGATTTGTTGAAAAGGCTTTCTGATGTAGAAGGCATTGATTGGATCCGCTTGCATTATGCCTTTCCTTCTGGCTTTCCCTTGGATGTATTGGATGTGATGGCGGAGCGGAACAACATTTGCAAGTACTTGGATATTCCTCTTCAACATGGCTCATCAGAAATGTTGAAGCTGATGAAGCGCGGCATCACCCGTGAGAAGACGGAAGATCTTTTGCAAACCATTCGTACGAAAGTGCCGGGCATTGCAATACGCACAACGTTGATTGCCGGGCACCCCGGAGAAACTGAAGCGCACTTTGATGAGATGATGCGCTTCGTAGAACAATCACGGTTTGATCGCTTGGGTGTGTTTCCCTACTCGCACGAAGAGAATACACATTCGTATTCTTTTGTTGATGATGTGCCTGCCGAAGTAAAACAAGAGCGCGTAGATGCGATTATGGAATTGCAGCAGGGTATTTCGTTGGAACTAAATCAAGCCAAAGTTGGTAAAACGTTTAACGTATTGATCGACCGTAAGGAAGGTGGCAACTTTATTGGCCGCACAGAGTTTGATTCTCCCGAGGTGGACAATGAAGTTATTTTTGAAGGCGCTGAAGCATACCTCCGGATAGGTGATTTTGTGCACGCAAAGGTAAACAGCGCTACCGAATTTGATTTGATTGCCCAAGTTGTTTAGCAATTTCTAATAAATACCACCGCTCATCCATAAACTTTACTTGGATTTCCATAGTTAATTGCGATTATGCTTTTTAATCATCTGATTTGCTGCTGATATGACCACGAGAAAGATCGACTTTCAGGATACGCACGCGTTCAGCTCTTTCTTTCTTGACTACATCCAACAAAAAGATTCTCTCACAAAATTTTATAATCGCTTTCCGCTGATCGATAACTTCCACGATCAGATTCAAGACAAAGCTTCTTTTCCCCAATCAACTCGTGCACTACTTACTGATGCATTAGCAAAACAATACACTAATCTAAAAATCACCGAAAAGGTAAAGAACAACATTGAATTACTGAAGGATGCAAAAACCTTCACGATTACTACAGGCCATCAACTCAATATTTTTACAGGACCCCTCTATTTCATTTATAAGATTATCACGGTAATCAATGCCTGTAAAGAATTAAAAGCAGCTTATCCTGAATACAATTTTGTCCCGCTTTACTGGATGGCCTCCGAAGACCACGACTACGAAGAGATCAAATCGTTTCGGTTGTACGGAAAAAAATATCAATGG
>JBBSCN010000066.1:0-15539 GCA_038250265.1 Cytophagales bacterium
GCAACAACGGGTGGTGATCGCCCGCGCGATGATCAACGAACCTGTAATACTGATTGCCGATGAGCCAACCGGCAATCTAGATCCTGAGGTGTCGCACGGAATTGTAAAAATATTCCAACAAATCAACAAAAGCGGAACGGCTATCTTAATGGCTACACATAGCTACGGGTTGATCAAAAGATTTCCGGCTCGGGTGCTAAAATGTGAGGAGGGCAAAATCCTTGACTCCAATAAAGAACACTTCGAGCTAAGCTCTGAATTATATTAAGAGCTGACAACCTCTGCCTCGTTGGTTTGCCGATCCAATTTATTCAACTGCTGATTTAACAGGTCTATTCGCACCAATAGATTGAGCACCAAAGCATCTTTGACATCTTGCGAGGGACGTTTTTCCATTTCATCCTTCAGCACTTGATACATCGCTTCTAGTTTTTGTAGATTTTGAGTTACCTCATCAGCCATTGACCCCGTCTCCGACTGAAATTGGCTCACCAGTTCTTTTTTTTCTGCAATTTGGCCACCGTAGAAAGATTCTAAGTCTTTGAATTCACCTTTGATGTTTGCTTGCTCGAGTCTATTTGCCTTTCCTATTGGGGCAAAAAATAAATAGGCACAAACGCCCAACAGTAAAATTGCTGCCGATCGCCAAAGCACTACCGAGTTCCATAGCGATTTTGTTTTAGCCGGCAAGTGCGATTCAATTTTACCCCAAGCATCTTGGGATGGCGTTTTACCATCAAACCCCTCCCGGTTTTGGCGAATAAAATCTTCTAATGAATCGCTCATATTATTTTGTGTTCAAGTAATTCTTTCAATTTCTTTTTCGATCTATTAAACTGCGACTTGGAAGTTGATTCCGTGATGCCCAAAATCTCGGCAATCTCCCCATGGTCATATCCCTCCAACAAATAAAGTGACAGTACGGTTCTATATCCATCCGGCAATGCTAAAATACCCTCCCGCACCCTCTCCACCGTAAAGGGAAAAGCCTCAAAGGTATCTGCGGCCTCTTCTTCTTTCACATCAAAACGCTCGTCTTCAGGAAAGCGCTCAAATTTCTTTTTTGAAGCATGGGTAATAGCCTTGTTAACCACAATCCGTTTCAGCCATGCGCCAAAAGCGGAATCTCCCCGGTAACTATCTAGGTTATGAAACGCACTGATGAAAGCCTCTTGCAAAACGTCTTGCGCCTCTGCCTCATCGTTAACGATTCGGTAGCCAACATTGTACATACTTTTACTATACAATTTGTACAATTGATAGTAGGAAGTTCGATCGCCTTGCCGACAGCGATCAATCAGGTCTTGATGAACATTTATTGATGGTCGATCCAAGTTTACAGCCTTTCAGCTATTATAGACTAACCAAAACAAACAAGGTTGCGCGCCTATTTGATCTTCGCCAGATTTTCTTTTGCCAAGGCGAAATCAGGAGCTAGTACCAGTACTTGTTGAAAAAGCTTTTTGGCATTGATCTTATCGCCCTGATCGAGTGCTACCAAACCCTTTAGATTGATCACTGCTACCTTAATTGGATACTCCTTGGCCTTGCCATCTGCTCCATTGTACGAAGCCGTCATCGTATCAATTTCCTTGCGCGACAAAATAATATCAGCTGTCGTTTCACTTTCCTTGTATCGCTTCATCTGGTATTGCAAGAAAGCCATTTTATAAAGCGTTCCAACATTATCAGTAATCAAATACAGGCTCTCGTAATTCTGTAGTGCTTTGTCCATGACGCCCAACGCTTCATATCCGCCAGCAGAGATCTCCAAGGCACCAGCATTTTTAGGGTTTCGTTTCAACAGTTCACTAGATACCAAAACAGCTGAGGCTGATTTCTGATTTTGATAATAGTATAGCGCCAGATCAAAAATCAGCGAGTCATTTCCGGGATTCTCAATGATCAAATCATAAAGAGCATCTTTTGCCACTTCGTAATCGTTCCATTGCAGGGCCGCAGCGTATTTGCGAGCAAAATGTTGCGTCAACGGGTTAACTCTCGGCAATGAGTCTTTCTTCGCGGGTTCTGGCTTGGTAGCTGGCGCCAATGTGGGTGCAGGGTCTTCCATCTTGCGCTGCTCTTCCCCTTTCTTCTTTTTTTGCGCGAAAGTAACTGTAGAGAGAAGTACCAATCCTATCAAAAATAAATTACGGATTTTCATAAGTGTGTAGCTAGTTTAAATTGAGTTTACTTTTAGGTGAAGTCCTTTTTGAGCGGCTATGCTGAGCATCAATTGATAGGCTTCTTCCCGATTATTTTTTATCTGGCCTTCTAAAATGGCCTCTTTGATTTGGTCTTTAATATCTCCGATGATTCTGCTGGGTGGAACATCAAAAATAGTCATGATTTCGCTACCGTCAATGGGAGGCTGAAAATTCCGAATGTGGTCTTTGCCTTCTACCTCGATCATTTTCTGCTGAACCTTCTCAAAATTCTTGAGGTATTTTACCACCTTCTCGCTATTTTTTGAAGTAATGTCTGCCCGGCACAACGCCATCAATTCGTCTGCATCGTTGCCCGCTTCAAACAGCAATCTGCGGATGGCAGAATCGGTCACTTCTTTTACTAGCGCAATGGGCCGCAAGTGAAGGCGAACGAGCTTTTGAACGAAATCCATTTTTTCATGCATAGGCAACTTCATCCTTCTGAAAATACCAGGCACCATTCGTGCGCCTTTGTCCTCATGCCCATGAAATGTCCAGCCCACTTCTTTATCAAATCGTTTGGTCAACGGCTTGGCGATGTCATGCAAAATAGCTGCCCATCGCAACCACAAATCGTTCGAGACTTTAGAAACATTATCCAATACTTGTAGCGTGTGGTAAAAATTGTCTTTGTGCGCCTTGTTGTCTTGATATTCTACTCCATGCAATGCCACCATCTCAGGGAAAATCAACTTCAACAAGCCGCTTTGAAAAAGAAGCTTGAATCCATAGGATGGAACGGGCGACAAAATGATTTTATTCAGCTCATCTGTAATTCGCTCCATCGAAACGATTTTCATTCTTTCGACATTTCGACCAATCGCCTCATAGGTTGCCGCTTCAATATCAAAATTCAATTGCGAAGCAAAACGAATGGCGCGCATCATGCGCAGCGGGTCATCCGAAAACGTAATCTCCGGGTCAAGCGGTGTCTTGATCAACTTTTCTTTCAAATGTGCCACCCCGCCAAATGGATCTATCAACTGGCCATAATTTGATTTACCCAAGCTGATTGCCATAGCGTTGATGGTGAAATCCCTGCGCAGTTGGTCGTCCTGCAACGTTCCATCCTCTACGATGGGTTTGCGCGATTCGCTGCGGTAAGATTCCTTTCTCGCACCTACAAACTCCAACTCCAAGTCGCCATGCTTGATATTGGCAGTACCAAAATTTTTGAAAATAGTCACTTGCTTTTCTCCCAACGTCAATGCCACTTGCTCTGCTAACTCTGTGCCGCTGCCAACACACACAAAATCAATGTCTTTGCAAGGGCGATGCACCAGTAGGTCTCTCACAAAACCGCCTACTGCATACGATTCATAACCCAACTTTTCGGACGCTGCCGAGACTGCTTTGAAAACAGGGTTCGAATCTAAGTTGGCTGAAAAGTTCACAAAAAATGGCTTAAAAAATCAAACTAGCCAACAAAGGTAAAAGGAAATGGGGAATAGTGAAGCCAACTGCATGGCCTCCAAAAGTTGGGCTGGAAAAAAGCCGTAAATCAGTTAGCACTCCAGACGGTCTGTTGCTTTTCTTTGCCAATATTTAAAACCACGCGAAGCGGGTTCGGTAGCATTACCAATTTCGTCTCTTTGCCCGGCATTATATCCACCTCTACATAAACGCCCTCGCTGGCCGCCACCGAGAATTCATTTGAAGCGTTGATAGCATAGGCCTTGGCTAAGTAAGCAATGGGCAGCAAAATATCTGTGTCGGGGCAATATTTGTCGTGCACTTCTTGCAATATGCCCTCCAAATACGCTCCGTGCTCGTCCAGCAACTCATCTTCTAAATCG
This sequence comes from Cytophagales bacterium, assembly GCA_038250265.1. Classification (GTDB taxonomy): domain Bacteria; phylum Bacteroidota; class Bacteroidia; order Cytophagales; family Cyclobacteriaceae; genus ELB16-189. The sequence continues at coordinate 4,004 of JBBSCN010000066.1, forward strand.
TGAAGTTCTTCTTCCAGGTCATCGTACTTGGGGTCGTTATAATCCAATTCTATCAACTCATTTCTGCGCAATGCTATCTCCTGAACGGCCTGATCTGCCCTTTTTAAATCCATATCTCAAATTTTTGCCAAGATTGCCGAAAGTAAAAATAAAAACAAGTGGATTGATTAATTTTACCAAGTTAAATAAACATTACCATGGAGCAAGACTTTCTTCCCATTAATGGCACTGACCATATTGAGTTTTATGTGGGCAACGCAAAACAAGCCTCTTTATTCTATCAACATTGTTTTGGATTTGAATTGGTGGCGTATGCCGGACCAGAAACGGGCGTTAAAGACAGAGCCTCGTACGTGTTACAACAACACAAGATCAGGTTTGTTGTCACTTCGTCTTTGTATCCGGAGTCGCCCATCACGGCTCACCACCGAAAACATGGCGATGGCGCAAAGGTATTGGCGCTTTGGGTAGATGACGCCACAAAATCTTTTGAGGAAACTGTTTTGCGGGGAGCTGAGGTGGATCAAGCGCCAAAAACACTAACGGATGAATACGGTGAAGTAGTGGTGGCCTCTATTAAAACGTACGGTGAAACTATTCACACGTTCGTGGAGAGAAAAAATTATAAAGGTGCTTTCCTTCCGGGATACAAAGCGATAAAAAGCAGTTTCCAAACCACTCCCATTGGCTTAAGACATGTTGATCATTGTGTTGGCAATGTGGAATTGGGACACATGAACAAGTGGGTGAAATTTTACGAAGATGTGATGGGCTTTAAACTGTTGATCACATTTGATGACAAGGATATTTCTACGGAGTATAGCGCACTGATGTCCAAAGTTGTATCGAGCGGAAATGGCTACATTAAATTCCCAATCAACGAGCCGGCCGCGGGCAAGAAAAAATCGCAAATAGAGGAGTACCTGGATTTTTACCAAGGAGCGGGCGTTCAACACATTGCCATCGCCACAGACGACATTATTTATACGGTGGGTGAACTAAAAAAACGCGGAGTAGAGTTTTTGCATGTCCCCGATTCTTATTATGAAGAAGTAATTCAGCGCGTTGGCAAAATCAACGAAGACTACAAAGAGCTAAAGAAGTTGAACATCTTGATTGACCGTGATGAAGAGGGTTACTTGCTCCAGATTTTTTCCAAGCCTTTACAAGACAGACCTACTTTGTTTTTTGAGATAATTGAGCGCAACGGAGCAAAGTCGTTCGGCAAAGGAAATTTCAAGGCCTTGTTTGAAGCGATTGAGCACGAGCAGGAGTTGAGGGGAAATCTTTAAATTTGATGTATGGAAGCAATACGCAAGGAAAAAGTTAAACGAATTGGTAGTAAAATCACGGTGGAGCTCCCTGATGAATTTAAGGCAGAAGAAGTCGATGTCATTATTCTCCCATCAAAAGGAGATAGTCTTTCTATCGAAAAGCCAATTGATGTAGTTGAATGGAGAAAAGACCTAATTAAAGAATTTTCACAATTCAATGTTGACCTAAGTAATCTGAAATATACAAGAGACGAGTTGTATGACAGACCTTAAAAAAGCGTTCGTTGACAGTAACATACTAATCTATCTAATTGACGATAGCGCTGCACAAAAGAAAAAAATAATTGGGGAATTATTAAATCCTGATTTCATTATCAGTACGCAAGTAATCTCTGAAAATGTTAGCGTTTGTTTAAAAAAATTAAAACTTGATAAACAAACCACATTTGATTTTGCCAAGAGACTTTTGAAGAGGTTTCAAACAGTAATTATTACGCCTGAGGTTCTTTTAAACAGTTTTGAAATATCTGTAAAGTATCAAGTAAGCTCTTGGGATGCTATCATCCTTTCAACGGCTTTGAACACTAATTGCACCATTTTATATTCAGAAGATATGCAAGATGGTCTTGTTGTTGAGAAGGTACTGACTATTGTAAATCCATTTACTTCTGTGCCTAAATGATTCATAAATTAGACGATATCCATCCAAAGGAAGTCTTTCCCGGATTTGTTGGCCGTTTTATACATACTGATAACATGACCTTTGCGTATTGGGAGATAAAAAAAGGAAGTTCCTTGCCGGAACATTCTCTTCTTCATGAGCAAGTGGTAAACATGCTGAAAGGGCTATTACCGATTGTAAAATAGTAGATGTTTTTTATCCCGTCAGAGAAGATTATAAATAAGAAAAATGAATTTGCTAGAAATATCAAAAGCGAAAGCAAACAAGTGGCTTCAAAGTACTGTGGTAGATGAAGCGTCTAAGTCAGAAATAAAAAAACTGTTGGCAGATAGCAACACCAAAAACCTGATCGACAGCTTTTACAAAGAATTGGAATTTGGAACGGGCGGGCTGAGAGGCGTGATGGGCGTTGGCGCCAATTGCATCAACGAGTATACTATTGGTTCAGCCACTCAGGGACTCGCCAATTATTTGAAGAAAAGTTTTCCTTCACAGGAAATCAAAGTGGCGATTGCCTACGATAGCCGTAACCATAGCAAGGAATTGGCGCAAGTAACCGCGAACGTTTTTTCAGCAAATGGAATTACGGTATATCTATTCCCAGAGTTACGTCCCACTCCACTCCTGTCCTTTGCCATCCGTCACCTAGGTTGCTTTTCGGGCGTGGTAATTACCGCATCCCATAATCCGAAAGAATACAATGGCTACAAAGCCTACTGGACAGATGGGGCACAACTCGTTCCTCCCGATGATAAAAATGTAATTGAAGAAGTAAATAAGATTATAGACTTCAACCAAGTCAACTTTGTAGCTCAACCTTCCCACATTAAAATGATTGGACAAGAAGTGGAGGATGCCTACTATGCAGAAGTAAACAAGTTGATTCCCAAGCAAGATAGCATTTACCGGCAAAAAAATATTCCGCTTGTTTACTCGAGCATTCACGGAGCGGGTATCACCATGGTGCCCGAATGCCTGAAACGACTGGGCTTTGAGAATGTACAAGTAGTAGAAGAACAAAGAACACCAGACGGAAATTTCCCGACCGTTCAATCGCCCAACCCCGAAGAAAAATCCGCCATGCAACTGGCACTTGATAAGGCAAAAGCACTGAATGCGGAATTGGTAATGGCAACCGACCCGGACACAGACCGAGTTGGAATTGGAATAAAAGATGAACAGGGAGAATTTTTCTTGCTGAATGGAAACCAGGCATTTAGTTTGATGATGTGGTTCATCTTAAAAAATTTGAAGAACACTACTGATACCTACATTGTAAAGACTATTGTTACTACCGAATTGATTGACGCCATGGCCAAACAAGCAGATGTTGAGTGTTTCAACACCTTAACGGGATTCAAATACATTGCCGAGTTGATGCGCGAACAAGAAGGAAAAAAGAAATTCATTGCGGCAGGAGAAGAAAGTTACGGCTACATGGTAGGCGATTTTGTGCGCGATAAAGATGCCGTGTCTGCGTGTGCCTTTTTTGCCGCGATGGCCGCTTCTGCCAAAGACGAAGGGCAAACTTTGTATGATTGGTTACTTCAAATGTATATTGAGCATGGGTTTTACAAAGACGGACTGATCAACTTGGTACGAAAAGGTGCTGAGGGGGCGCAACAAATCAAAGACATGATGAAAATGTTCCGCGAAAATCCTCCAACCAATTTAGCCGGTGAAAAAGTGGCGAGAAAACTGGATTACCAAGCTGGCGAAGAAACCGATTTGCAAACGAACCGGAAAACCAAATTGGATTTTCCTGCATCCGATGTGCTTCAATTCTATACGGAATCTGGAAGCAAAATTTCTGTGCGCCCGTCTGGAACAGAGCCGAAGATAAAGTTCTATGTAAGTGTAAAGTCAACGCTCGCATCCAAAAATGATTTCCATCAAGTATCGAAACAATTGGATGACAAAATCAAGGCCATCGAAAAAGACTTAGTCCCGTGATTTAATTTATTGAATCCATCCACAAATTAATTTGGCGGGCATCTATAAAAACACTTAATCTTATAACCTCAACCCTTTCCCTTCTCCATCCCGATAGCTATCGGGAGAGAAGCGTAAGAGGAGTTTTTAGAGATGCCCTTGCGTGATTTGGCTACGTTGGAAAAAGAAATTTCCTTGTACCCTGCGGAAGATTCAGTTTGGTTAAGCAGTCGCGATGTCAAAAACTCAGCCGGTAATTTATGTTTACACCTGGGCGGCAATCTGCCACATTATATCGGTGCCGTACTTGGAAAATCTGGGTACATCCGAAATCGCGAAAATGAATTCAGCGCAATGGGAATCTCCAAGGAAAAGCTTATTGCAGAGATCAGGCAAACGAAAGCAGCTGTCACCAATGCTTTAGAAAAATTGAATGATGGAGAGCTAGAAAAAACCTTTCCGGAAGAAGTATTCAACGCACCAACGACCACTCAGTATTTTTTGATTCACTTAACGGCTCATTTGTGCTATCACTTGGGTCAAATCAATTATCACCGCAGACCGTTATAATTTTACAGCCATCGAATTCTCATTATCTTTGCGACTTGCAATATGAAAAAAGTCGCCTTTTATACCTTGGGATGCAAGCTGAATTATTCAGAGACTTCCACCATCGCGCGCAAATTCGAGGACAAGGGCTACAAAAAAGTTGATTTTACCGATCAGCCCGACATTTTCATCATCAATACCTGCTCGGTCACAGAGAATGCTGATAAAAAATGTCATAAGGTGGTTCGTGAGGCCAGAGCGATTTCACCCAACGCCTATGTGGCCATCATCGGCTGCTATGCCCAGTTGAAGCCGAAAGAAATTTCTGAAATACCGGGAGTAGATGCTGTGCTGGGGGCAGCGGAAAAATTTCAGTTGGTTGAGCTACTGGATGGTTTCGTGCGACCGGAAAAAGCAACCGTGTATTCTTCTGACATAGCCGTTGCCACCACCTTCAATTCTTCTTTTTCCATCAATGACCGCACCCGCACTTTTTTGAAAGTCCAAGATGGTTGCGATTATTCTTGCTCTTTCTGCACGATACCACTGGCCCGTGGCGCGAGCCGAAGCGATAGCATCGAAAATATTGTTACTACCGCACAAGAAATAGCCAAGACGGAAGTAAAGGAAATTGTTTTGACGGGAGTCAACACAGGAGATTTCGGCATCCAAAATGGAGAGCGAAAAGAACGTTTTGTTGATTTGGTAAAAGCACTTGACGAAATAGAAGGCATTGAGCGATTCCGAATTTCGTCCATTGAGCCAAACCTATTGACAGATGAAGTCATTGAGTTTGTCGCTCAATCAAAAAAATTCGTTCCGCATTTTCACATCCCGCTGCAATCTGGCTCTAACAAGATCTTAAAGCTTATGCGCAGGCGCTACCAGCGCGAACTGTACGTTAGTCGGGTAGAAAAGATAAAGTCTCTAATGCCTCATTGTTGTATTGGCGTAGATGTGATTGTGGGCTTTCCGGGCGAAACAAAAGAAGACTTTTTGGAGACCTATCAGTTCTTAAATGAACTGAACATCTCTTACCTACATGTATTCACCTATTCCGAGCGTAACAACACCCCCGCATCGGCCTTGCCCGAGAGCGTTTCCTTAAAAGAACGCAGCGACCGCTCAAAAATGCTTCACATCCTATCTGATAAAAAGAGAAGAGCCTTCTATGAAGAGAATCTTGAAAAAGAATACACCGTCTTATTTGAAAATGACGTGGAGGCCGGCAAAATGCTCGGGTTTACCGAAAACTATGTCCGCGTAAGCGCCAACTACGATCCGTTGTTGATCAATGAACTCAAAAAAGTTAGGCTTATAGCTGTCAATTCTAACAACACCGTTGAAGCGGTTGATATACAAAGTGAAGTTTTTTCACATTCTTGACTTAAAGTATTCCTTTAAATAAGCCAACGGTGTACAGATTGGTGTAAGTTCCTGTTCTAAGAATTCAGTAAAAGCGCAATTTGTCGTATTTCTTGCCATAGAGTTAATTCTGCTTACGCCTATTTTATTCGGCCAAACATCGGAAAATGGAGTCCAATAGACGGCTGCACCTTTGAGTCACCGAAAAGAAAAAAGTCATGAAAAAATTAATCCTGTTCTTCTTAGTTGCTTTCACCCTATCATCTTGCGCTTTTGAAAGTTACCACTGTCATTCTTATGGTAACACAAACGGTCATACACGCCACGGTCTTAAAGCTCAAAAAAGCTACAGGCCCGGTGCGTAGTGCTGTGCTAATTGTGAGCTGACGGAATTGCCTGAGGAGTTGAAGTAAAAAGCTTACAGAGGTACGCCTCGCGCCACCAGCACCTGCCTCCTACTGCACATGCAGGCTTGTAGCTAAAAGCCCGACCCCAAGGCGCACGTCTATTTAAACTTGACCTCACATTAGTTGTCCATCATTCCATCTGTGATCACCAGCCTGCGGTCGGTGATAGATGCCAACTCTTGATTATGGGTAACAATCACGAATGTTTGATTGAACTGATCACGCAGGCGAAAAAAAAGCTGGTGGAGCTCGGTAGCATTTTTTGAATCCAGGTTTCCGCTGGGCTCATCGGCCAAAACCAAAACAGGAGAGTTAATCAACGATCGGGCAACGGCCACACGCTGCTGCTCTCCACCCGATAGCTCGGAAGGTTTGTGATGTTCTCTCGAACCCAACCCCAGCAAGTCCAATAGTTCTTTCGCTCTCGCCTTGATCTTCCCTTCATTCCCTTTAGCTATTAAGCCTGGGATCATGACGTTTTCGATGGCCGAAAATTCGGGCAAAAGATTGTGGAATTGAAAAACAAAGCCGATGTGGCTATTCCGAAAGGCCGCCAACGAATTAGATGATTGACTAAAAACATCTTTTCCGTTGATTTCTAGCGTCCCCGAATCGGGAGAGTCCAAGGTTCCGAGAATATGCAAAAGTGTACTCTTCCCGGCTCCGGAAGCACCCACTATTGAAACCACTTCTCCCTTGTTGATTTCGATATCAACGCCCTTCAAAACCTTCAAATCACCGTACGATTTTCGAAGTCCAATTCCTTTTAGCATGCTTTTATGATTTTAAAAATTTTCAAGTCCTTGCCAAAGTAAGGGATAATTTAATCGGACACTTGGCGGAGGCGAAAAAAATATTTTAAAAGATCTTCAAACTAAACATGGTGATTCAACTTATAAACTTGTGTAACGCAAGCCAATTGCTTTCCTATCAGTCTGAGCCAGTTGAAGCGAGGCTGAGCCGGTCGAAGCCTAGTTCGAAACACGAATAAGCCGTTTTCGACAAGCTCAAACTGACACCAATTAACATTTTTGCATAACATGAGTTATGAATTAAAGCATTAAAAAAGTAGCTTGCTTGCAAAACTAAGGGATATGAACATTCATGAATACCAAGCTAAAGACATTCTCAAAAAATTTGGAGTTGCTGTTCAACGAGGTATTGTAGCAGATACGCCCGATAAGGCCGTTGCTGCAGCAAAAGAAATTCAGAGCGAAACGGGGTCTAAATGGTTTGTAGTAAAATCGCAGATTCATGCGGGCGGGCGCGGAAAAGGTACTGTAAAAGAAACGGGATCCAAAGGCGTGGTTATAGCTAAGAGTTTTGATGAAGTCTTCGAAAAATCAAAAGCAATTTTAGGAGGCACATTGGTAACGATTCAGACAGGACCTGCCGGAAAAAAAGTGAATAAAGTACTCATTGCAGAGGACGTTTATTATCCAGGTGCAACTGAGCCAAAAGAATATTATATGAGTATCCTGCTGGATCGCGCTACCAGCAAGCCGGTAATTATGGCCTCCACCGAGGGAGGAATGAATATTGAAGAAGTAGCAGAAACACACCCGGAGAAAATTGTAAAAGAGTGGATTGACCCAGCGATTGGGTTGCAGCCTTTCCAAGCAAGAAAGATCGCTTTCTCATTGGGGCTGGAAGGAAATGCATTCAAAGAAATGGTGAAGTTTGTCAACTCATTGTATAGCGCCTACATCGGTTTGGATGCTTCGATGTTTGAAATCAATCCCGTATTAAAAACATCTGACAGCAAAATATTGGCCGTAGATGGAAAGGTAAATATTGACGACAACGCCCTCTACCGTCACAAAGACTTGGAGGAACTCAGAGATATTTCAGAAGAAGATCCATTAGAGGTTGAAGCCGGAAAATCAGGTTTGAATTATGTGAAGCTGGATGGCAATGTGGGCTGTATGGTAAATGGGGCCGGCCTTGCCATGGCCACTATGGACATAATAAAAATATCGGGAGGTGAGCCCGCCAACTTTTTGGATGTGGGTGGTGGCGCCAATGCCGAAACCGTTGAGGCAGGATTTAGAATTATCCTGAAAGATCCAAACGTGAAGGCTATTCTGATCAATATTTTTGGCGGCATAGTAAGGTGCGACCGAGTGGCTTCTGGCGTGGTAGAAGCTTATAAGAAAGTAGGCAATATTCCGGTGCCTATCATTGTGCGTTTACAAGGCACCAATGCAGAAGAAGGTGCAAAAATCATTAAGGAATCGGGCTTAAAAGTATTTTCGGCCATCCTATTGAAAGAGGCAGCCGAAAAAATCAAGGAAGTTTTAGCTAAGTAGTTGGTTTCCTTATTGATAGAATTTCTGTAAATTGCAGTTGATATTTTATTCAATGCGTATATTCATTTTTTCTGTTTCGTTCTTGGCACTGGCGTCCTTAGAGTTAAAAGGACAAAGCTTTTATTCAGCTCGGAGAGAACGTTCACTGATACTATCGACTGGATTGGGCACTTCCTCCTACTTTGGAGATCTGGCAAACTCGAATGCGTACGTTCAGGCGCAACCAAACATTAATGTAGGTCTTGAATATTTTCTTACCAATAGAATTGGTGCCCGAGTCGAATTAAATTGGTTCACTTTGGCTGGAGACGATAAAAATGCCAATGGAGGAGGTCGCGACCAAAGAAATCTATCTTTTCAATCTAGCAATTTCGAACTAAGTGCCGTTGGTATCTTTAACCTATACTCCAAAGGTAATCGGTATTATCGAAGACCCAACTTCAACGTTTACGGGTTCGCAGGCATTGGTTTATTGTATTTTAATCCTAAGGCTAAAGATGCTCAGGGGAATTTGGTAGCACTGCAGCCTTTACGGACAGAGGGCGCAGCTTACAGTTTAGTTACCCCAGTTATTCCTTTTGGATTGGGGGTGCGCTTCAAAGTAAGCCCGAAGTTAAACCTCGCTGTAGAGGGGGGATGGAGAAAAACGTTTACTGATCACCTCGATGACGTCAGTACCACCTACCCAGGTGCAAGTTCATTTACTAATCCGATAGCCGCGGCTTTCTCTGATCGCAGAGTAGACCCCGGTGTCAATGGGGATTCCGGTGGAATTAGAGGAAATCCAACTAATGATGATGGATACATGTTGCTAAACGTAAAAGTTGAGTACTATCTCCCTACTGCCTTTCTTGGCAATAGAGGAAACAAAAGTGGGTACAATAGGAAACGGAAATCCTCGCAACGATACAAAGGCAGAAGGAGGTACTAGTCTATTTTTGTGTCCAGCATCTCATACCGAGAATAGTTGCTCTTGTATTCAGGCACAAGCTCTTTCATAAGCGCAACCATTTTCAGCTCATTATTGTCATATACCAAGTCATTAAAGAGTTCTACGAACTTATTTATCTCATCATATGAATATTCTTTCACCTTCGCTATCATGATCTTTCTATGATGAGTAGGAAGCGTATTCTCATGTTTGTTCAATAGCTCTTCATAAAGCTTCTCTCCTTCGCGTAACCCCGTGAATACAATATCAATATCTCTACCGGGTTCAAAACCAGATAAGTATACCATCTTCCGAGCCAAGTCTGCTATTTTGATGGCCCTTCCCATATCAAAAATAAAAATCTCCCCACCTTTACCCATGGTTCCAGCCTCCAGTACCAATTGGCAAGCCTCGGGTATTGTCATAAAATACCGAGTCACCTCTGGATGAGTAACTGTTATCGGGCCACCGGCTTGAATTTGCTTTTTAAACAGCGGAATAACAGATCCGTTTGATCCAAGCACGTTGCCGAATCGGGTGGTAACAAATGAGGTGCCTCCTGAACCCTGCGCCAACTGATTATTTAAAGATTGTACATAAATTTCTGCAATCCGTTTAGAGCAGCCCATCACATTGGTAGGATTTACTGCTTTGTCTGTAGAAATCATTACGAACTTTCTTACCCGAAACTCCACTGACAGATCGGCTAATAGCTTTGTTCCAAGAATATTACAGCCAATCGCTTCAGAGGGATTACTCTCCATCATGGGCACATGCTTGTAAGCTGCCGCATGGTAAACCAACTCCGGTTTATGGTACTCAAAAATGGACCTTATTCGATCTTTATTAGTTATGTCGGCTAAATACAACGTGATTCTGGTTCGAGAATCCTTTTGCTTTATTTCCCTTTCTATGCTGTATAAATCCGACTCCGCTTGATCGATGAGTATCAGACTTTCTGGGTTAAACTGGATCACCTGCCTTACTAGTTCGCTGCCGATTGATCCCGCTGCACCCGTAATAAGAACTCTCTTGCCTTGAAGGTCATTGCCAACCGTTCCCCTATCAAGTTTAATGGCCTCCCTACCTAATAAGTCTTCGATGTTTATTTCCTTAATTTGATTGAAGCTTAGTTCTCCCTTCACCCATTTATCAACCGGAGGAATTGTTCTAATCTTAACTTGATTTTTGATACATAAATCAACCAGCTCGTTTTTCAATTCGAGAGATAGGTCTTTAACGGTGATGACCAATTCATCAATTCCCAAATCTTTAAAAAGAGGCTCAACCTCCTGAAAGTTGGCGCTATATATCTTGACGCCATCTAATACTTTGCCAATTTTATTTCTGTCATCCTCCAAAAATCCAACCGTATGAGTGCGGGGCGAAGAATCGATCACATGACGCGTAATAATTCCAGTTTGCCCAGCTCCATACACCAACACCCTCGCCTTCTTAAAAATGGCGTTTTTGTAATAAGAAAGAATATACTTCACAATAAGCCGGTAGTTGAATAATATCAACGCAGCCGAAAGAAAACTAATGACAATGACCGAGTAGGGAACTATGTTTAATTGAAAACTGGAAAAGTAAATAAGGTTTCCGAGAACGACCAGAATAGCGTTCAAAAACACCATGGAGATGATTCGAAACCCATCTTGCAGACCTGTATATCGAACAATTCCCTTGTAGCTGCTCGTTACCGAAATTGCCACTGCTCCGCAGACCGAATAAAACAATGTTCCTTCAATAAAACTACTTCTGCTGAGATCTACTAATGAAAAGTTAAAGCGTAGTACATACGCTAACAGGCATGAAAAAGCAATAATGCCGAGGTCTATAAACGCTATCACCCAGCGAGGTAATATTTTTAGATTGCGGATTCTTGGCAATTTCAAAGTCAAATTATCTAATTGATTTCTTTTTATTTAATGCCCGCTTTACACCTAACGCACCGCCAATGCCTAATAAAATTTCTATTCCCGTGATGGGAACATCTGGGTCTCCACCTCCACCAGGATCACCGGGTTGCGCCATTAGGCTGGCTGCAAAAAAAATAAATCCGAAAAGGATGGCGGTTTTCTTCA
>JBBSCN010000067.1:0-15483 GCA_038250265.1 Cytophagales bacterium
AGCACTAAAAGGTCGGGAGTCATTAGCGGCTTAAAATACTCAAATACATCTTGGTGAAGCCCATGGGCTGCCCGTTCCAACATACCCTTATAATGTGTACTTTCGAGGCTACCCCATTTAAATAATTTCATCTTTCTTGTGCGTATAGCTTTCAAAAGTACAATTTTGTAAATTAGCCAATTCAATTGTTGATGAAGATTCTTTTTCTAACACCATGGTACCCCGATGATCAAATCAAAAACCATGGCATCTTTATTCAAGAACAAGCACAAGCACTTGCTGAACACCATCAAATAGCAGTTGTTTCTTCTAAGGTTGACTATCAACAGTTTGGTTTAACTCAATCAATGTCATCAACATTAATAGAAGGTAAGGTTGCTGTACATCGGTTAATAATCAAAAGATCTATTCCGTTTTATAATCAATTTAATTACTTATGGTTGACTTTACGATTTATAAAAAAAATAGCAAGTGATTTTAAACCCGACATAATACATGGAAGCATTGGGTATCCTGCTGCTTTTTGGTCATGGATGCTTTCTAAATCGATGAGGGTACCCTTCGTCATCACAGAGCACACTTCTAATTTTCATAATCATTTTAGAAGTTGGATTCACAAGTTGCTTACCATTTACCCAATGAAGCTGGCAAATTCTATTATTACCGTTAGTGACTACTCAGCGAAACAGATTGAAGCTACTTTGTTGAGGAAAGTTGTGGTTATTCCTAATATGATACAAGTCGACAGATTTAAAATCCACACCCATAAAAACTATGAAATTAGAATTGGGTTTCTTGGTTCGCTCGAAACTGAGAATCATGCTAAAGGACTACCGATTCTTCTCACTCAATTAAGTAAAGTAACAGCTCCTTTTAAGTTGATTGTAGGCGGTGGTGGAAAAATGGTAGATACCTATCGTGACATGGCAACAAAATTACGGATAGAGGACAAAGTTGAATTTCGAGGATATGTTAATTATGAAAATATTCCTCTCTTTATGAATGAGCTGGATTTCTTCGTAAATGTTTCAAAACATGAAAGTTTCGGTATAGCTATTATTGAGGCAATGGCAAGTGGGTTACCAGTTGTTTGCTTTGACAATGGGGGGCCTGCGGATTTTGTGAATAGTGAGAATGGGATACTAATTGAATTGAATGATTTGGCTAAATTGCGTGAGGCACTAGAAAAAATGCTGATAGATTATTCACGTTATGATCCAATCAAAATCCGGCAGCAAATTGTCGAGCGATTTTCAAAGGAAGTATTTTTGGCTAGAATGCAAAAAGTTTATGAGTTAGCGATGCAGTAGTTGACTCAAAAGTGAAGTAATCCTTTCCTTATTTTGATTTGCTGATAGATCTTCAGCAGCCCTCTGAGTATCCGTTTTGAACTGAGATAATTTAATTCGCGTAATTGCTTTGAGTTTTTCGGCTAGTTTCCCTGGCGTGAAATCCTCAGACACCACGCCAATATTGTATTGATTTACAATATCCGCCATCTCAGGTGTCGGCCCGATGGCAATGGCTAGCCGAGCTTGAATGAAGTCGAATAGCTTGTTTGGCAAGGTGTTGGCGTAATTGAAATTGGTTGGCGGTAATAAAAATACTCCAATATCGTATTGGTTTAGGAACTCAACCAAGTCTTCACTTTTCAAAGCTGGCAGAAACCTGATCCGCGGATCACTTGCAGCTAAATGTTTTAGGTAGTCAATGTAACCAGCTGTTTTAGATGAAGCTAGTTGCGGAACGATCAGCATAAGGTCAAGCGTAAACCGATCATCTAAATGCTTCATCATCTCAATCATCAATTCCAGCTTTCGCGATGGCGTGGAGCCACCGTGATGAATTAATCTGATTTTATTACTGTTGCTTGATGAAGGTGAAAGCTCTTTGTACCAAGTAGCATTGGTAATGATTTGTGGCATTACACCGAAATTTTTGTAGTACTCGTTTGCCAGCCCTTTCCCCACCGTTGTCATGGCGTCAACTAATGGAATGTATTTTTTACAGAGATAAATATTTAGTGGCTGAAAAAATATTCTCCAAGTCAACCGGTCTTCAAAATGACGTGGTGCATACTCATGCGCATCAAAAATTATTTTCGCAGAACCCTTTAGCGAGAAAGCCAACGGCAAGCTTTCTACATCGTTCGCAATAATCAAATCAAACTTTTTTTTATCTAAATTTTGAATGAGTGGCTCAACCTGATATAAAAGTGAGTACGCTTTTTTAAATAGCCGGGTTAACAAAAAAAAAGAGGAGACGAGTTTATGGCTTAGTGTAAACTTTGTCTTTTGAATGGGAATGATTTCATATCCATTGTTTGGCTTCCCCTGGTAGCAAATGGCTGTAACGGAATATTGATCTTTGATAAAGTCAATCTGACGGGCAACGCGTGCATCGTGATTGAGATCGCTAAAACTGATGACTAGTATCTTCTTCACTTCTTAATGGCTTTCATTCGCTTCGGATTCTCCGTCAAAAACGATTCCCACGATTTTGTTTTGCTCTTGGTCGACCCATTTTGATAATGATGACACACTGCTACAGCCAATGCATCCGTAGCATCCAACAGCTTCGGCAGTTCTTTAATTGAAAAGATTTGCATGAGCATTCTGGCCACCTGCTCTTTGCTGGCATTTCCATTTCCGGTAACGGATTGCTTTACTTTTTTTGGCGCATATTCTGTAATAGGTACTTCGCGATAGAGGGCGGCTGCCATGGCTACTCCCTGTGCCCGACCTAATTTCAGCATCGACTGGATATTTTTTCCAAAGAAGGGTGCTTCCAAAGCCACTTCATCAGGGTGATATTCGTCTACCAAACCCAGCACGCGCTCAAAAATCTTTTTCAACTTCAATTCGTGCGCGCCAAACTTTCCCATATTGATCACTCCATATTGGATAAGCGTCAGTTTGCTTCCTTTAATATGGAGAAGTCCGTAACCCATTATGTTCGTTCCCGGATCGAGGCCGAGGATTATTTTTTCTTTGACAGGATTCTTAACCATTTTGTCGTGCAAAAATAGTCATTGGGGTTGGATATTCTCGATGATTAGCACTCAGCTCAAAAATCATAAGAAGCTGTCAGCCTGAGCATATCGAAGGCAATTTGGATACCGGATATGGTTTTCGAGAAGATCAACCTGCTACTGAGTTATTTTTGAGATGCTTTCTAATAACTGCTAACTTTCCGACATGGTAATTTATTTTTTGATCGTGTTTCTCCTTTACGGAGTGCTCGTTATTGGGTTGATAGTGGGGTGGCAGATTTCGATGGAAGCTGATTCAGTAAAACCGGACAAAGTTAAATTCCACAAGATTTCGGTGATTGTTCCTTTTCGGGATGAACAGGACAATTTACCCACTTTAATAGACTGCTTCAAAGTTCAATATTATCCGACCGAGCACATTGAATTTATTTTCGTCAACGACCATTCGTCCGACCAGTCCGACATACTTATTGATGAATACGCCCGGTTAAATCCTGTTGCTAAACTACTTCAGCTCTCTGCGACCTACGGTAAAAAGCAAGCGATTACGTTGGGTGTCGAAAACGCACTGGGGGAAATAATTGTTACCACCGATGCAGATTGTTCTATGTCATCTACTTGGCTTGAGAAGATTAACGAGGCATTTCAAAAGCCTGATCGCAATATGATTGTGGGAGCTGTTCGAATTGACCCAGCACAATCCTTTTTTTCGAAACTTCAGGCCATGGAGTTTGCCAGCCTTATTGGTTCGGGAGTTGCGACTCTTACCTATGGTTTTCCTACCATGTGCAACGGAGCGAATTTGGCTTTCCGAAGATCTGCCTTTGTCGCAGTAAGCGGATACGAAGGGAATTTAGAAATACCGTCCGGTGATGACGAATTCTTGATGAGAAAGATCCATCATAAGTTTCCTAAGTCCATTCATTTTCTTCGTGGTTCAGATTCGGTGGTTTCTACTAAGCCTCAATCTACTTTGCAATCATTTCTTCATCAGCGTGTTCGTTGGGCTGGCAAATGGCGCCACAATCAATCTATCTCGACAAAGCTTTTGGCCGCCTTTGTTTTTATGTTTCATGTTTCTGTCATTTTGTTTGCCGCTCTCTTTTTAGCGGGATGGGTTCCTTTGAGAACTTTCTTTCTGCTGATGGGATGCAAACTCGTGCTGGAATTTTTGTTTCTGAATCAGGTCCGCCAGTTTTTAAAAATAAAGTGGCGTTGGACTTCTTTTTTAACGCTGCAATTTGTTTACCCTGTTTACGTTTTTTGGATAGCGTTATTAGCACAACGGAAATCATTTGTATGGAAAGGGAGGAATGTGAAGCATAATCAGCGGGTGGCAAATCAGGAAACATGAACACTAGGCTGTACTACAATTTTACAAAGTCATTCGGGACTGAAGCTCATGAACTTCCTAGTGCAAACAACCAAAGGCTTATGCCCGTAGTTGTTTGGTAATTGGCAAGAAGGGTTTTAGCCCAACATCCAAATCGGATAGCTATTGAATATGTTATACATATGGTACACCCTCACTAAATGGCAGGCTAGTAGCGGGCAGCTTTATTTGCTATTTTTGCAGATTACTGAGCCATGCCTGAAAACGCCCTTAAGAAGTTAATTGAGAAGAAAGAACTGGAACTCAATGCGTTGCTGGAGATTACTCAATCCATCAACAACAACGTGTCGGAAGAGTCGCTTTACAAGATTTTCAACTTTACATTGCGCTCTAATCTGGACATTAAGAAGCTGGCGTTGTTTGTGTATGATGAGATTTGGAATTGCAAAGTGAACTTTGGCACAAAATTAAACTTTGGAAAGAACAAGTTGGATGATCGCTTTAAGATGATAAAGCGCATTCATCAACTCTCTGAATTTGAACAATGTGATTTTCATGAGTTTGATTTGGTCATTCCCATTTCACACAAAGAGGATACCTTGGCGTTGGTTTTTGTGGGAGGACTGAATAGCGATCAGGAGAACCGTGAGCATGACGAAGGGCTGAAGTTTATTCAAGCACTGAGTAACATTATTGTCGTTGCCATTGAAAACAAAAAATTGGCGAGAAAGCAATTGGTTCAAGAGGCGTTTCGAAAAGAATTAGAGATTGCCAGCGATGTGCAACAATTCCTGTTCCCTAAAACGCTGCCCAAGACCGAACATTTAAAAATTGAAGCCAGTTATTTACCACATGATATTATTGGTGGTGATTACTATGATTACATACCCATCAATAAAAACCAATTTTTGATTTGCGTGGCCGATGTGAGCGGAAAAGGAATTCCCGCTGCGTTAATGATGTCCAATTTTCAGGCTTCATTGCGAACGTTGCTGCGTCAAACGCCCAACTTAACTGAAATTGTAGAGGCCTTGAATTTTCAGGTGTTGGATAGCACCAAAGGCGAGAAGTTCATTACTTTTTTTGGGGCAATCTACGATATCAACTTGCGCACGATGGTATATGTAAATGCAGGACATAACCCTCCCTTATTGCACGATTCTAAAAATGGCATTCGGATGTTGGAAGAAGGTTCTACGGTGCTAGGCGCTATGCATCCACTTCCATTTATCAACGAAGGTTTCATCACCGACTTAACCGAATTTACGTTGCTGGCATACACAGATGGTCTTACTGAGACTGCCAACGAAGAAGACGAGGAATTTGGCCCCGAAAAACTGATCGAATATTTTACTGCTAACCATGCTAAAAATTTAAAGACCATTCACCAAGACATTATTGTGCAGCTAGATGGGTTTAAAGGCAAAAATGGCTACCGCGATGATATTACATTGTTGACCTGCAGAGTGGAGTAGTCCTGTTTCCTGTTGGGTCGCAATCATAAATCTAAGATCACAAATCACAAATCTCAAATCATTTTGTTTCGAACGCCTTCCATACTTCCCTTCCTTTTTCCAACCCTTACTTGGAGAGTAAAGACGACCGAGAAAGAGTTGTTCTTAACGTTTGATGACGGACCCATTTCGGGACCAACCGAATTTATTTTACGGGAGTTAGCCAAGTTTAACGCGAAAGCTACTTTTTTCTGCATAGGAGATAACATTTGCAAGCACCCGGAAATTTTTCAGCGAATCGTAGCGGAGGGTCATGGAATTGGAAACCATACGTTCCATCATTTGAAAGGATGGGGAACCTCTACGGAAAAGTATGTGGACAATGTCAAACTTTGTGAAGATCAAATTTCGAGCCTCCAACCTCGCGCCTCAACTCTCCAACTTCCAATTTCCAACCTCAATCCTCTAACTTCCAAAAGACTATTCCGTCCTCCTTATGGCAGAATTAGAGGGAAACAGATTGACCATTTAAAAGATCAGTATAAAATCATTATGTGGGATGTACTAACCTCTGATTACGCCCAGTCACAGAGTCCAGAAAAATGCTTGCGCGGTTCTATCAGAGCTACTCGGCCAGGTTCTATTGTTGTTTTTCATGATAGCCTGAAAGCAGAAAGAAACATGAGTTTTGCGCTACCGCGCTATCTAGAACATTTTTCTGGTTTAGGATTTACTTTTAAAATTTTAAATTTTGATTGATGAATTTTAAATTGGTGGCAGTCCCTCATTCAATATTCAACATTCAAAATTGAAAATTCTCGTCACACCGCTTGATTGGGGTCTCGGCCACGCGACTCGGTGCATTCCGATCATCAACGAATTGCTCCTGCGCGGCTGCACTGTTTCCATTGCCACCAGTGGTGGGGCGTTTGCACTTCTTCGAGCTGAATTTCCTGATTTAGTTCATCACCCGATTGTTTCTTACGGAATTCGCTATCAAGCCAGCGGTTCTTTTTTTTTAAAGATGGCTTTTCAATTGCCGCAACTTTTGAAGGCTATTTTGCAGGAGCGAAAGCAAACCGAAAAAATCGTTCAGGCTAATTCAATTGATGTGATCATTTCAGATAATCGGTTTGGTTGTAGGTCGAGAGGCACAAAAAATATTTTCATTACTCACCAGATTAATATTCTGCCTCAGTCTTTTCCATTAGTTCGTGCAATTGCCAGCTATTGGAATATTCGTATGATCAAAAAATTTGATCAGTGCTGGGTGCCCGATTTACCCGAGAGTATTTTTTCAGGTATCTTGAGTAGGAACAATCGGATATTGATTCGCTACATCGGCATCCTTTCGAGATTTAAAAACACATCGACTGTCTTGCCTGTGAAGTATAAACTACTTTCAATCATTTCTGGTCCGGAACCACAACGGGGGATTTTTGAAAAGTTAGTGAGTGAACAAGCTCATAAAGTGGATGGAAAAGTTTTGGTGGTGAGGGGCATTCCAGAAACAGAACAGACAGTTCAGGTGCAAGGCAATGTTACACAAATGTGCCATCTCACTACACTTGAATTACAAGAAGCCATTCTTTCCTCTGAATTTATTCTTTGCAGATCGGGTTATAGTTCCGTTATGGATCTAATTGCGTTAACAAAAAAAAATGTGGTTATGGTGCCAACACCCGGTCAGCCAGAACAAGAGTATTTAGCTGCTAAGCTACGTGAAGAAAAGAAAGTCTATGCCACCGATCAAGCTAATTTTAATCTAACGAAGTCAATGCATCTTGCGAAAGATTACCACGGCTTTGATAATGAACAAAACGGTTCAAATTTATTGAAGGAGGCGATTGACGAGTTATTATCTGCTAACCCAATTAATTGAATGACTCGACTATTGAACAGTTTTAAATTTGCGTTTCGTGGCTTTTGGGTGGCCGTGAAAGAACAATCCAATTTGCGCATACACTTGGTTGTTTCCCTGTTTGTTGTGTTGGTGGCTTACTTACTGAGAGTGCAAACTATCGAATGGTTGATCCTGCTGATTTGTATTGCATTGGTGATCAGCCTAGAACTTGTTAATTCGGCAATTGAGGGCTTGGTCGATTTAGTCAGTGCAGAAAGGCTACCATTAGCAGGAAAAATAAAAGACATGGCGGCCGCAGCGGTTTTAGTTGCCGCGGTGATCGCTTCTTTGGTGGGTGTGGTTATTTTTGGTTCATATTTGCTTTCTTATGTATAGTTGGATTGACACCCATGCCCACATTTACTCGGAAGAGTATAAAGCCGATCGCATCGATACGATAGCACGGGCACGGGAAGCGGGCATTGGCAAAATCTACATGCCCAATGTAGATCACGCCTCTATTGATAACATGTTGGAAGTGGAGGAAAGAAATCCAGGTCATTGCATCCCTATGATGGGCTTGCACCCATGTTCAGTCAAAAAAGACTTTGAAAAGGAATTGTACTTGGTAGAATCATGGCTGAGCAAACGAAAATTTGCTGCAGTAGGAGAGATGGGCACAGATTTGTATTGGGACAAAACGTTTTGGGAGCAACAGAAAGAAGCGTTCAACATTCAAGTTGGTTGGGCTAAGAAATACAAGTTGCCAATTGTTTTGCATTCGAGGGAATCAACAGATGAGACTATTCAATTGTTGGAGCCACACGTAGATGGAAAGCTAACGGGAGTCTTTCATTGTTTTGGCGGCACGTTGGCGCAGGCCAAACGAATTACAGACATGGGTTTTTATCTAGGCTTGGGCGGAGTTACGACATTTAAGAAAAGTGGATTGGATGAAGTGATCCCGCACGTAGAGCTAGAAAATGTTGTGTTGGAAACGGATTGCCCATACCTAGCCCCAGTTCCTCATCGCGGCAAGCGCAACGAGCCTTCTTACATTCCAATTATTGCCCAGCGAATCATCGATCTAAAAAAGATAACGTTGGCAGAATTATCACATATTACCCAATTGAATTCTAATCGATTATTCAATTCCGCAAGATGAGCTACAAGAAAATAAATATTAACACTGCTCTGCCAGATATGGCGAAGTCAAAAGTCATGATCGTCTACACGGGCGGCACGTTTGGGATGGCTTATGATGCCCAAGGAGTTTTGATCCCATTTGATTTTTCGTTGATCTTGCATCATCTTCCTACGTTGAGAAGTTTGCAGCTCGACCTGACCGTTATTTCATTCGATAACCCTATTGACTCGTCAAATATAGAGCCCGCCCATTGGCAAATGATCGGTCAAATCATTTATGACCATTACAACGAGCAAGATGGATTTGTGATTTTGCATGGCACGGATACAATGTCGTATACAGCTTCCGCGCTCAGCTTTACGCTACAAAGTTTGACGAAGCCAGTCGTATTTACTGGGGCACAACTGCCAATCAGCGAACCGCGTTCAGATGCACGAGAGAATTTGATCAGTGCACTAGAGATTGCTTGCGCCAAACAGGATGGGAAAGCCTTGGTGCCAGAAGTGTGCATTTACTTTAACTACAAATTGCTTCGCGGCAATCGTTCCAAAAAAGTGGAGAGCATGCACTTTGATGCATTTGAATCAGAAAACTATCCAGCTCTAGCAACGGCAGGCGTTGTCATTAACTATAATCGTTCGGTGATCTATCAACCTACGCATTCAAAGCAGCTAAAACTCCGCAATCAATTCGACAACAATATTTCTATCCTCAAGCTTTTTCCAGGGATCAATGAGTCAGTCGTTAAGGCAACACTTCAAAGTCCACACCTAAAAGCAGTTGTATTGGAAACATACGGAGCAGGAAATGCTCCTTCGTCTGACTGGATGATCAATCTGCTTCAAAAAGCGATTGAGCAAGAACTATTGATATTAAATGTATCGCAGTGCCCGGGGGGACGGGTAGAGCAGGGTAAGTATGAGACAAGTAAAGCCCTGAAGGAAATTGGAGTGATCAGTGGAAAGGACATGACCACCGAGGCCGCAATTGCAAAATTGATGGTGCTGCTGGGTGAAAAGGGTTTGGAGAAAACCAAACAGTTGATAGGCATCCCGTTGGCAGGGGAGATGAGCGAATAAATTTGCATGGAGGTTGATTAATGCATTTCTTTGCAGCCCTAATTCGGAGAGATGTCAGAGTGGCCGAACGAGCACGCTTGGAAAGCGTGTTTACCGCAAGGTAACGTGGGTTCGAATCCCACTCTCTCCGCTTCACCCTCCGTAGCTTCAGCGAAGGAGGGTTCTACCATTAGCTTGTAGCTTTAGCAAGGGAGGGTTTTTAATTATCGACAACTAACAACTGGCTGAAACCGATGAGTCATTCTAAATCATCGGCTTAGTAAATTCCCGTTGACGTGCTTTGTCGATCTTTTTTGGCGTATAAAACCTTTATATTATCTTAAATTTTGAGTGACTTCTCGCTGATCGCAGTATTCTATTGCCGAAAGCAAAAGAAATAATTAGAGAATTTGAGTTTTTTTTTCAAAAATCTTGTTGGGGAATCGCCAAAACCATTACTTTTGGCCACTTCAAGTTTCTATCATAAACCTTAAACCATGAAAAAATTAGTAACTATTCTCGCTTTTATCGGAGTGCTATCATTTAGCGCATCCAAATCATTTGCGCAAGCCGATACGACAAAGGCCGCAACTGATACACCTGTACCTGAGTCAACTGTAACTGAAGTAGCTTCAGACGCAGCGGCCGTAGAGGAGGAGGAATCTTTCCACCAAGCTTTAAAGTCAAAGTTCATTCAAGGAGGTGCTCCCTTTATGTGGCCGATTCTTATTGTTTTTATTCTAGGGCTGTCGATCTCTATTGAGCGTATTATCACGCTGAATCTAGCGACCACAAACACTAAGAAATTATTGGCTTCAATTGAAGATGCCCTCGACAAAGGCGGGGTGGAAGCAGCAAAAGACGTTACTAAAAATACGCGTGGCCCGGTGGCTTCTATCTTTACCCAAGGATTAATGCGGTCAGGTGAAGGAATTGATATGGTTGAAAAATCAATCGTTTCATATGGTGGCGTTGAAATGGGTCGATTGGAGTCTGGTTTGATCTGGATTTCCTTGTGTATTTCACTAGGACCAATGTTAGGTTTCTTCGGAACGGTTATCGGGATGGTGAATGCTTTTGATGCCATTGAGGCAGCCGGGGATATTTCTCCATCTGTTGTTGCTGGAGGTATGAAAGTGGCTTTAATTACAACTGTAGGGGGTCTTATCGTAGGTATGGTGCTTCAAATTTTATATAACTATTGTGTATCTAAAATTGATAGCCTAGTTAATAAAATGGAAGATGCTTCTATCTCGTTGATCGATATTTTAGTAAAGCGCAAAATAGCTAAGTAATTATATGGAAGAATCAACACCACTTATTGAATCGTTGGTTGGACCAGGATTAGTAGTTTGCTACATCTTCTTTGGTCTTGCACTTGCAGCAAGTGTAGGTATGCCAATAGTCCAAGCCATAAAAAACCCACAAGGGCTAATTAAAGCCGTAGTTGGTATAGTAGGTTTGGGAATCCTCTTTGGGATTTCTTATGTACTTTCTGGTTCTGAAGTCACAGCGCGAGCGGCTTCTCTAGGTATAGACGCGGGCAGTTCAAGAATGATTGGAGCTGGTATGATTTTATTTTATATCGTACTGCTTTCAGCGGCTGTACTCGCGATTTATTCTTTGATAAAAGATATTATTTCAGGTTAAACTATTCTAAAAAAATGTCAAGAGCTACACCAGACATACCCAATTCTTCCATGGCAGATATTGCATTCTTGCTGCTAACCTTCTTTTTGGTTACCACAACAATCAATAACGACCGTGGATTGAGCATTGGTCTTCCTCCTCCACCTGATCCTAATAAAAAGGATGAGGTCAAGATGCAGGAGAAGAACCTTTTCAAGATACAAGTTAACTCATCAGACGCATTACTCATTGAGGGTGACCCAATGAGCGATGTAAGTGGGCTAAAGGAAATGATCATAAAGTTCATCAAGAACAATGGTCAAGATCCTTCTAGTTCTGAAAGTCCAAGTAAGGCGATTGTCTCTTTCAAAACGGATAGAGGAACGAGTCATAAGCGGTTCATCGAAATTCTGGATATTGTTCAAGGTGCTTACTATGATATTTATGCCGAGGAGGCTGGAGTAAGCAACAAGCAATGGCGAGAAGCTGCTGCAAAACTTTCAGATCCACGAAGTAAGGCAATATACGAGCGTGGCAAAAAGGATTATCCGATGAATATTTCTATTGCGGAACCAACTAAAGTAGGTAATTAAATTATTGAGTCTATGTCAAAATTTAAGAAGAAGGCAGAGGTAAAGCAGGAAATCCCGACCTCTTCAATGCCCGATGTGGTGTTTATGTTGTTGTTCTTTTTCATGGTTACAACAGAAATGCGCAAATCGTCCATTGAAGTGAAGCAAGTACTTCCGAAGGCCGCGCAACTTAGAAAGCTTGAACGTAAAACATTGGTGGCAAATCTGTATATCGGGCAGCCCACTAAGGCAGAATATGGTACTGAGGAGAAGATTCAGGCCAATGATGCTTTTCTCGACACGAACGATATAATTCGGTGGGTCAATGAAGAGAAATCAAAGCTGGCAGAGGCTGAGCGCGAGCAGCTTACTATCTCGATAAAGGGAGATAAGGACGCAAAACGCGGAATTATCGCAGACGTAGAAACCGAATTGCGGAAAGGAAATGCACGGAAAGTTTTATACACTGCTTCAGATAATAGCAATCAGCGTAAACAATAATTGAAATTTGTGGTATTGATAAAAGACCTTCTGCAAAAGCGGAAGGTTTTTTATTTTAAGGACTTTGTATAGCTTGAAGCCTTATGAGTTTGATCCGTTTGAATAACCCGCGAACAATTAAGGCTTGGTGCATGTATGACTGGGCCAATTCGGTTTACTCGTTGGTGATAACCTCTGCCATTTTCCCGATCTATTATCAGGCGATTACCACCACGCCAGATGGAAATGACGTGGTTGTTTTCCTTGGCCAGCCGGTTAGAAACTCAGTCTTATATTCCTATGCACTTTCGTTTTCTTTTTTGCTGATCACCCCATTGTTGCCTTTGCTTTCGGGAATTGCAGACTATGCAGGCAACAAGAAGTCGTTTATGAAGTTCTTTTGCTACTTGGGAGGAATCGGCTGCATGGGAATGTATTTTTTTAAAGTAGATACGTTGGAGTGGGGTATTTTGTGTGTGGTATTGGCCAGCATTGGATATTCGGGAAGCTTAGTTTTTTATGATGCCTTTTTACCTGAAATCGCTTCGGAAGATCAGTTTGATAAAATTAGTGCTAAGGGTTATTCGTGGGGCTACTATGGAGGTGTGATCTTACTAGTGCTGAATTTGGTGGTCATTCAAAACTATGAGTTGTTTGGTTTCGCCACTCAGGGTTTGGCAACGCGCTCGTCATTTTTGCTGGTAGGCGTCTGGTGGATTGGCTTTGCACAGATCGCTTTCTCGTATTTGCCAAATGTCTTGAGGCGAACCGATGGAAAATCTAAGCTGACGAAAGGCTATGAAGAATTGGTGACAGTATGGAAGAGTCTAAAAAGCAGCCCTGATCTGAAACAATACATTTTTGCATATTTCTTTTTTAATATGGGTGTGCAAACGGTCATGTACATGGCGGCCACATTCGGTTCTAAGGAATTAAAGCTTCCAGATTTTAAATTGATTGCCACCATATTGACAATTCAATTGGTTGCTGCATTAGGCGCCTCGGTCTTTGCAAGACTATCTGGCAAGTGGGGCAACAAAAAGACATTGGCTTTGATGATTTGCATTTGGATCATCATTTGCGTGGCTGCATATCTAGTAACTAATGAATATCAATTTTATGCGCTCGCAACATCAGTGGGTATGGTAATGGGAGGCATTCAGGCGTTGTCCAGAGCTACGTATGCAAAACTTATCCCAACAAATTCAATTGATCACGCATCGTATTTTAGTTTTTTTGACGCGGCATTTAATTTGTCTATTGTCGTTGGCACGTTTAGCTATGGGTTTGTTGAACAACTTACAGGTAGTATGCGAAATAGTACACTGGCCATTGGTTTCTTCTTTGTAATTGGGTTGGCATTACTCAGTAGGGTAAAGTCGGTTGCTATCAATAAACGAGCGGTATGATTTCAATAGAAGGACTTTCCTATCAATATCCATCTCAGAATGAGGCCACCAAAAAGATTTCTTTTCCCGACTTTAAGGTGGCAAGAGGCGAACAATTTATTTTGTTGGGGCAATCGGGGAGTGGCAAAACGACATTGCTCCACTTATTGGGCGGATTGATTCGTGCACAACAGGGCAACATTAAGGTGGAAGAAATTGACATTACTCAGCTATCCGAAATCATGTTAGATCAATTTAGAGGCAAACAAGTTGGATTTATCTTCCAGAAAAATCATTTGATCGCATCACTTTCGGTAAGGAATAATTTATTGATGGCGCCTTTCTTAGCCGGGAAAAAACAAGATAGGGATCGAGTTGATCAAGTATTGGAAGAATTGGGTCTGCTTGAAAAACGAGATTCACAAATTCATCAACTTAGCCAGGGGCAAGCACAACGAGTTGCCATTGCGCGTGCAATTATCAACAAACCGGCTCTGATTTTAGCGGACGAACCAACCTCTGCGTTGGATGATACCAACTGTGAAAAAGTGATTCAACTATTAACAAAAGTAGCGAGTGAGAATAATGCAGCATTGATAGTAGCTACGCATGACCAGCGCTTAAAAGACAAAATAGCCAAGAAGATTATCCTATAAAGATTTTGAATTGATGTCGCTACTGAAACTCATCTGGAATTACTTAACTGCGCGCAGGCTCAATACGATGTTGAACGTTCTGCTTTTGTCGTTGGGTATTTCCATAGTTACCATTTTGATTCTTTTTAAAAATCAGTTGGGTGAAAAAATCGCGAGCACTTCAAAGGGAATCGATTTAGTGGTAGGGGCGAAGGGAAGCCCTCTTCAATTAATTTTGTGCAGTGTATTTCATATTGATTTTCCTACGGGAAACATCAAACTTATCGATGCCGAGAAACTTGCCAAGCATCGTCTGGTTAAGAGTGCTATTCCTTTGGCCTTGGGAGATAGTTACAACGGCTACCGAATTGTTGGAACCAATCGTCAGTATGTGAACCTTTACTCAGCAGAATTGGCAACCGGGGCCTGGTGGAGCAACGACCTCGAGGTGACTATTGGCTCCGTGGTTGCAAGCGTAACAAAGATGAAGGTGGGTGATATGTTTGAAAGTGCTCACGGGCTTACAAAGGACGGTCACGCACACAAAGAAAATAAATACGTGGTAACGGGTATCTTGAAAAGTGCTGGCACTGTTATCGACAATTTGATCTTGACAAATGTGGGTAGTATTTGGAAAGTTCACGAAAAACCCGCCAGTGATTCTTTGGTGGCTGCAAAGTTATTGACACCCTCCGGTTTGGTTCCAACGGTAGAGGCTGGAGACAGCCTGCGCGAGATAACATCTTTGCTTATCAAATACAAAAATCCCATTGCCGCTATTCAATTGCCCCGGATTATCAATACCCAAACCAATATGCAGGCGGCCTCTCCGGCATTTGAAACTGCGCGGTTGTTTACGCTTTTGGGCATAGGCATTGAAGCGCTTATGGGGTTTGCCTATGTGTTGATAGTTATTTCTGGGCTGAGTATTTTTATTGCGCTTTATAATTCG
>JBBSCN010000068.1:0-15396 GCA_038250265.1 Cytophagales bacterium
AATTGGGCGTGTCCCCTTCGCAGCCCTCCACAAAAGTTACGGCTGCAAAAGGGGTCGGGCTTTTTCGCTTCAATCTTTTTGCCCTCACCTTATTTCAATTGAGTTACTGCAACGCATTAGTTATTCTCGCTCTATGCTCTTGCGGGAAGACGCTGGGGGTGAGGTCAAAAAGGATTTCCGCTTCAATCCCTCACGCAACCGTCAAATCCTAATTGCCACAAAATCGGTTCTGCCAACAATCGTTTTGATTTTCTTAATGGCGTGTCAGTCCAACAAAAAAGAAACCGCAAATTATTATCAAGAGCTGCACCGCCCGCAAATTCATTTCTCACCCGAAACCAATTGGATGAACGACCCCAACGGACTCGTGTACTTGGATGGTGAATATCATTTGTTTTATCAGCATAACCCGTATGGCAATACATGGGGGCACATGAGTTGGGGCCATGCCGTAAGCACCGATTTACTTCATTGGCAACACTTACCCATCGCGTTACGCGAATACCAAGACAAAGCCACCGGAGATAGCACCATGACTTTTTCTGGCACGGTGGTGGTCGATAAATATAACTCGGCTGGCTTTGGCAATAATGCGATGGTGGCCATTTACACTTCGCATGTTCACAAAAACAATGAAGCCGTAGTTCAACATCAGAGCATGGCATATAGCATTGATAAAGGAAGGACATGGAACCGTTATGATAAAAATCCTATACTCGACATCAAACGTAAAGACTTTCGCGACCCCAAAGTATTGTGGTATGAGCCCCATCAAAAATGGGTAATGGCATTGGTCATTCCTGATTTATTCACCGTTCAATTTTACGATTCCAAAAATTTGTCAGCGTGGAAATTAACAGGCGAATTTACAGGCGCAGGAGATACCTCTCGTATTTGGGAGTGCCCCGACCTGTATGAGTTACCGATCGAAAATGAAAGCAAAAGCAAATGGGTTCTTTCGCTCTCTGGTGGTCACCCGCAAGGAGCCAGGTTTGTGGGTATGCAATATTTTGTAGGCGAGTTTGATGGCAACACATTTCATAGGGACAATGCTGGACAGTCGGCACAGTACATCGATTATGGTAAGGACTTTTATGCAGGCATTGTTTACAATAATTTAGATCATCCCCAGAAAAAAAAAGTAATGATTGGCTGGGTAAACAATTGGACGTATGGAAATCAAATTCCCACTTCACCATGGCGTAGCGCCATGTCCATTCCAAGAGAATTGAGTTTAGTAAAAACAAACAATGGGATATTTTTAAAACAACAACCAATTTTAGGGTTAGAAAAAATTAGGGGCAAAAAAATTGATGATATAGAAAGCGAAGTATTTACGAGCGCCTTTGAATTTACAGCAGTGCTGACCGCAGAAACAACTGTCTCATTATTGACGGAGGGGAATGATAAATTGACCTTGTCTTACATTGGTGGAGAATTCTTGATCGACAGAACCAAAACCCAAACCGATTTTCAGGCCGACTTTGCCAGTGTTGATTCCTACACTGTGCCGCAATATCCGCCTTCGATTAAAATTCGGGTGATCGTAGATCAGTCTATTGTGGAAGTTTTTGTTAAAGATGGTGAGGCGGCCTTAACTGAGCAGTTCTTTTTTAACAGCAAGGGAATAAAAATTAAGTCGACTGGGGTGAAGATTGAGGATGTCTACTTACTTAGAAGTATTTGGAAGAGATAATCGACCAGTCGCTGATTTATCTTGTTCGTGAAAGGATTTCCCGATTCTGTATCCAGACCGCCTTGTGCCTCTTGCTGGCCGAGCGGCCACCAAGTTTTATTGAAATAATGTTTGGAACAATTGATCCAGCGAATAGTCAGAAGCCAATGCGCTTGTCGTCCACAATCAGTCCCGAAATAAACATTCCTAATCCCCCGCTCTAGCGCAAGCTTCTCGCTTGTGCCTTTCATTAAACAATGTAACTCAATTTTATCAGCCCTTTCTTTCCATAAAAATCGCTTACGCTGCTCTGCAAATAGTCTTCTTCTCCTTCAACAAGCCCAGTTTCCACTGGTAGTTCCAATGCATAAGCTAGTCGCTTGTGCTTCTAATTTCTCTTCTACCATTTTTCTTTCATCTCCTCTCCCCTATTGACAAACCAAAGCAATGCGTATGTACACATTCAACGCACAAGTGGGACGCCAGATGGTGTGTAATTTCCCTTTACCTACTCGACTACCGCCAGTAACCCTTCCTTCCTGTCAGCCGTTGTTTAATGTCCACCATGTAAAGTTGTCGGAAATAATAATTTCATTCTTCTCTAAATGATGAGTTGTCTTCATCGGTATTGTCCTGTAAGCTAAATTGTATTTATAAGCAAGATGACGTATTTCCGAAGTGTCGTCATAAGTCAGCATAAACTTTCCTTTAAGTTTCGATGTTAATTGAAATAGTCTTTCATGGTCAATATCGAAGTGAGTGTAGAGACGTTTGCCTGCAACTGTATAAGGAGGGTCAATGAAGAAATAAGCATTTTGACTGTCACCGTACTCTTCTAAAATTTGGAAGGCGTCTCCATTTACGAAATCTATTTTACCCTTCACATAGTCAATTGCAATTATTCTGTCATGTAATGTCCTAGGATACCAACGGGAAGAAATTCCTTTTCCATTTTCTCCATTTTTTATCATTCCTGAGCCTTTTGCAAGAATACCTCCATGAAAGATTCTATTTTTTAGTATAGTGCAAAATGCAACGTCATGAGTTTTCTTATTGGGTTTGTCGAATTCTATCTTTACGTTTTCATGATTAAGGTCAAACTTTAATATTTTTTCCGCAAGCCATTTATTTTTCCCATTTAGAATTACTTCCCAAACGGCAGCAATTTCT
The DNA here is from genome assembly GCA_038250265.1 of Cytophagales bacterium. GTDB lineage: Bacteria > Bacteroidota > Bacteroidia > Cytophagales > Cyclobacteriaceae > ELB16-189. Next base: position 2,846 of record JBBSCN010000068.1, read on the forward strand.
TCGTCCATTTCGACCATCGTTATATGGTCAGCCAATTTTTCAAACGCTGCTGTCAAGCTAACAATTCCACCGCCAGCAAATGGCTCAATTAAAATGTTTGCCGATTTTTTATTTTGTTTTAACCATTGTCTGACAGTTGGAATTAACCAAGTCTTTCCACCTGGATACCTAAATGGACTTCGCTGCGGAACGGAAGCGACATTTATGACAGCACTTCCCATCGGAGTTTCGGAAATGTCAAATATGTTTAGTTGACTTTTCATTCCACAACAATGTTTTCAAGGTTGTCTGGGTCAGTCTTTCCAGCTCTCTTAGCATCAAGTTTTTTCTGAAGTATTTCAGTAAACTGTTTTATTGAACCAGCTTCAAATTTTGCTATCTGTTCTAAAGCTTTTACAAACTTGGTGTAAACTACTCTTTGTAATTTTAGCTCTAGGGTTTTGCTCTTCTTTACTGGAACAAGGTCATAGAGGAAAAAAGCAAAATCAGATTCTGCTTTGTCAAACTCTGGTAATTCTGGTAGAGTGTTGTAAAAACTGGTTTGTAGAGCTACAACTTGTTTTTTCTTCCACTGTTTTAAGATAGAACCTTTTGCAATTATTTGAGGAATGAGTCTTTTTCTTGATGATGAAAGATAGTCAGGCTTTGGAAATTTAAATGCTTGAGTCCAAGTAAAGTTGGGCGAAGGATTTTCTAAATAAGCTGTAAAGGGTCCTGTCAAATTTCCCGAAATGTAAACTGCTTGAACCTCTAATGAACCAAAATCAACAATACGACCTTTCTCGTCATATGAAACCAGAACATAGTCAATATTTCCTGCTGACTTACCGTGTTTATCTTTTAGGCGAACTTCACCCACATGTATCCACGTGGCTTTTTTGTCAAAAATGAACCCAGCGGCATCGCTAATAATACTCCAATCCTCCCTAAATCTTATTGGGCAAATGATTACAGGCTTTCCTTTATGATGTAAGCTGCAAACTCCTAAAGGGAACTCGATACTATTTTTAGTACAATTAGAAACTATATTATTGAATGGACAAAGCTTATTGTCTCTATACCTCTTTGCTCTTTCCGACTCGTTATCTATAGGAAACCCAAAGACTTCTGCCAAAAGTTGTTGGGTAGGTGCTTTTTCATTAATCATTTCCTCAAATTTAATCAAATCTCGCAGTTTTTCGACCCAAATTTTGTCCTATAGCTGAGTCTTTAACGTGTGGTTGTCAACCGATTAATTTCTTGTCTGCAGAACCCAATTTTTTAAAATTTTGTCGTCACTGTCTGCGGACGCGGGGCATTGGCGGTAACAGCTGACTGAATGTATTGCTTACATTTTAGCTATTTCACTGGCTCCCGATGCCCAACCCATGTGAAACGTTTCGTCACATATTCAGGATTAGTGAAAGATGCGTTGCCGGAAGGATTGCCGCCCGTGACATGGAAATCAGAGAAGGCAGCATTTTGATTCATGTAAATACCACCGACTAAATTGAACGATACGGGGGTAGCGGCCAAAGACATCTCATCTGCAATTGTTTCTCTCACCGTGGCATCAGTCGTGTATGCTCCGCAAGAGATTGCCCCGTGTTGTTGCGCCATTTCTTTCGCAAGTGAAATAGATTGATCGGTGTTTTTGGTTTTGATCAACAGCGCAATAGGTCCAAATAATTCTTTGCCGAAAATTTCCTTCTCGGAGCCATCAACTTCAATAACAATTGGTGTGGCCACGCGCGCGTTTTTAAACTGCGGGTTTTCGAAAGTACGCGATTTCAACCAAACTTTACCTGCGATTTTTTCCGCATCGATCACGCGCTCACTTGTTTTTTTATTTTGTACCGCACCCAATACAAAAGGGCCTGCTTTTGGATTGTCGACCAAGCCGTTAATGTTGGCGACAAATTTTTCGGCAAACTCATCGAAGCTTACTGTACCAGCGGCAGTTTTAATTCCACTTTCGGGGATATAAAAATTTTGCGGGGCAGTACACATTTGTCCGCTATATAGATTAACTGAAAAAGCTAGGTTCGCAGCTACTTTATCTACATCATCGACTGAATCTAAAATTACAGAGTTCACGCCTGTTTTTTCCGTGAAAACGGTTTTGCCCGGCAGGGCCTCCAAGTAAGAACCAAAGGCAGAGTTGCCAGTAAAGTCAATGAGTTTTACTTCGGCATGTTCAGCCAATTCTTTGGTGATCATTTTACCAAAGGTATCTACGGCTAATTGACAAATAGTCGGATCGAGATTATTTTCCGCCAATACCTTTTGAATTTCCGCCACAAAAATCGCAATCGGTAAAATAGCACCGGGGTGTGGTTTTACAATTACTGAATTGCCGGTGATTAAACTTCCATAAATTCCGGTAACGGAATTCCAAGTGGGAAAGGTAGAACAGCCAATCACCACAGAAATTCCTTTTGGTACCGCGCGCCATTCTTTGTTCAGTTGCAAATTAAATTTGCCCATCGGCTTTTCCCAAATAGCGCTAGATGGAAACCGATTCAGTTCTTCGTAGCCTGCGGCAATTGCCTCCAACGCGCGGTCGGCCGCATGTGGGCCAGATGCTTGAAAAGCCATCATGTAGCCTTGGCCGGTGGTGTGCATAGTGGAATAGGCAACTTCAAAAAATCTCGCTTTTACTCTCTCCAGCGACTCCATTAAAATGCCCGCACGATCTTGTGCCGAAACTTTTCTCCATTGGTGAAAAGAATTTTTAGCACGGTCGATCAGCACCTCTGTTGAATATAAAGGATATGATATTTTTAGTTCTTCTTGCAAGTAGGGCGACTCTTCTTGTCCGCCCCAAGCAGTAGGATTTGGTTGTTTCAGTTCTTCAAACTTTTTCCCCAACGCTGCTTTAAATTTCGCTTGTCCATCGGCATCGGCTGTTTCGCCATACACAGCGGGAGCGGGCTGCTCTACAAAGGCTGCATAAAATGTGCGGGCATGTAACGCCTCGATTGCTTTGGTAATGGTGGCTTGGTGTTTTTCAAATAATGTCATAATATTCTAAATTCTAAATTCTAAACTCTAACTACTAACTACTAAATTCTCTATTTCTGAGCAAAAACTCTTTTCAATAAATCGCTGGTTCTGGCCAACGGGTCTTGCCGAATATTTTTTTCTTCTTTGGCAATCATGGTAAACAAACCTTGTATGGCCATGTCAGTGGCAAATTCATTTAGGTTGGGATTTACTTTCGTGATGAACGGTATGCGATTGTACTTATTCACCAAGTCTCCATAGTATTTAGTGGCACTTACTTTGTCGAGCGAGGTTTGCACCACGGGTTTGAATTTCGCTTTCAACTGCGCGGTGGTAGCTTTTTGTAGATATTTTGTTGCTGCATCGGGCTGGCCTTTCAAAATGGCGAACGCATCGTCAACGGTCATTTGTTTAATAGCGGAGATGAAAATCGGCTTTGCTTCTTTTGCTGCATCTTCGGCTCCGCGGTTGAGCGTTAAAATAAATTTATCTACATCGGCACCAAGGCCCATCTGCCGCAGCTTGTCCTCCACTTTTTTTGCGTCTGAAGGAAAAGGAATTTTTATCTCCGGGTTTTTAAAATAGCCATCCAATTTAGAGGTGAGGTCACTGCCTTTCGTAATTCCGTTTATGAGTGCTTCTTTTAAACCATTGCTTACCTCTTCGGAGGTCAGTGGCTTGCCAGGTTGCAATGCCTTTTTTGTTTTAGATAGAATTTGATCAAACTGCGCAAACGCATTGCCGCTGAGGGCAACCAATAACAAAACGATATAATTTTTCATAGAACTTATTCTGAGCTGCGAAGTTATCAAAAAAGTAGGCTAGCGTTTCCGTTCAAGCTTAACTATATTTTCCACATGTACGGTATGCGGAAACATGTCAACAGGCTGAATATCCGTTACTTTATAGTCCACAGAAAGCAGTTGTAAGTCACGTGCTTGTGTGGCAGGATTGCAACTCACGTACACTATTTTTTCCGGGGCTGCCTTTAGAAGCATTTTACATACGTCTTCGTGCATACCGCCTCTTGGTGGATCGGTAATAATCACATCGGGTTTTCCGTGTTGAGCCAAAAATGAGTCATTCAATAAATCTTTCATGTCACCAGAATAGAAATCGGTATTAGTGATGTGATTGATCTGTGAATTTATTTTAGCATCCTTGATTGCGTCAGCAACATATTCTAACCCGATTACTTTCTTTGCTTGCCCCGCCACAAAGTTGGCGATGGTTCCTGTTCCTGTATACAAGTCATACACAAGTTCACTCCCAGTTAACCCCGCCATTTGCCAAGCAATTTTGTACAATTCAGAGGCTTGGTCAGAGTTGGTTTGGTAAAATGATTTGGGTCCTATTCGAAATTGAAGCGTTCCAGATCCGTCTGGTTTTTTCATCTGCTCGGTGATGTACGGATTTCCTTTCCAACACACTACGTCTAAATCTGCAAACGTATCGTTCTTCTTTCCATTGATAATATAGTTCATCGAAGTGACTTTTGGAAAATGGGTTGCAATCGCCTGAAGAATTTTTTCTGTCCATTCAAGGTTGTCCTGAGCTACCTGAAGAATGACCATCACTTCACCGATGGATGAAGTACGGATGGTGAGGGTTCGTAAAAAGCCAACTTGTCTTTTCAAATCGAAGAACGGAATACCTTCTTCCACCGCTACTTGTTTTGCCAACAAACGAATCCCATTGGAAGGATCCGCTTGGAGAAAACATTCTTTCACATCAAATACTTTATCGAATGATTTGGGCATGTGGAAGCCCAGCCCTTCTTCATATCTTTTTTCTTCGATTGCTTTTGCGAGTTCTTCTTTGGTCAGCCAGCGGTTGGACGTAAAAGTGAAGTCTAGCTTATTGCGATAGTATTTTATCTTAACGGACGGAATAATCGGGCTAATAGTTGGTAATTCCAGTCCCCCGATTCGTTCTAAATTATCGATTACTTGTTGCTGTTTATATTTCAGTTGCTCACTGTATTGAATGTGTTGCCATGAGCAACCACCGCAAGTGCCAAAGTGGCTACAGAAGGGAGTCTCTCGCTTGTCCGATAATTTTTGGATGGCGGTAACGCGGCCTTCCAAAAAACTGCTCTTTATTTTGGTAAGCTCAATTTCAACGATATCTCCTGGCGCTCCCCCTTGGATAAATACCACTAATCCATCCACACGAGCGATGCATTTGCCCTCGGCCGCCATCGTCTCAATGGTAATATCTCCCAGTTTATCGCCTTTTTTCATGGGTGGCGAAATTACGGAATTGATTGAGTTTTACGCGTCAGCGGAATTGGTATATTTGAATTCTTTTGTAATCATGAAAAAGCTCTTCCTTACCGCGCTCTTGCTTATTTGCTTCCCGCTGATGGCTTCACACATTGTGGGCGGGGAATTTGAACTAATCTATATCAGCGGCAACACCTACCGCCTCAATATGATTTTGTATTTTGATAAAATTAATGGGAATCCGGGGGCGAGAGATGGTAGCGTAACGGCAACTATTTTCCGAAAGCGGGATAATGTTCAAATGGGCAATGTTTTGTTGCCGTTGATTAGTGAATCAGACGTTTCTTATACTCAGCCAACTTGCTCTAGGGGTGAGATAGAAACCTCTAAAATAATTTACTCTTCTACTATTGTTCTTGCTGCTGACATCTACAACGATCAACAAGGTTACTATGTTTCTTGGCAACGATGCTGTAGGAACTACTCGATATCGAACGTATTTAGTGTGGTAGGAAGTCAATCGCAATATGCGGGTCAAACATTTTATCTTGAATTCCCGCCAGTTGTAAAAGGCGGGCAACCATTTGTTAATTCCTCTCCGAGATTATTTCCACCTCTCAATGATTACGCTTGCCCATTTCGCCCTTACTATGTTGATTTTGCAGGTGTAGATGATGACAAAGATTCGTTGGTGTATTCGTTGGCGCCACCACTCAATACAAAATCCGCTGCTGCTTTGCCAGCCGCTTCTCCGCGTCCTTACCCAGATGTGCTTTGGAGGCCTGGTTATTCAATCAATAACGTTATTAACGGATTGCCTGACTTACGCATCACTAAAGAAGGGTTACTTACCTGCACTCCTCGAACGCAGGGACTTTTTGTTTTTGCGGTGAAGGTGGATGAATTTAGAAAGGGAATAAAAATAGGAGAGAGCAGGCGAGATTTTCAAATGTTAGTAGTGGATGCATGTCCGGTAGCCGCACCACCAGAGATAACGGGGAAAAAATTGGCGGATGTGGCTTTCACATTTAAGAAAAATATGAATGTTAGTTTTGCCAATACTGTAGCAACTGCTGATCGATGTATACAATTGAGAGTTTCTGATTTGGATTCTACAAAACCAGATCAAAACTTTACCGAAAATATTAGTATTAGGGTGGTGGGGCTAAATTTTAAAAGTCCGAATCTCAATCAAATTTTGCCAGCGATTACAACAGCCGTTTTGCGGAATGGAAGCACGGTGGATTTTAGAGTTTGCTTTCCGCAATGCCCGTACATCAAAGGTCCGTATCAGATAGGAATTATAGCTTTTGACGATGCATGTAGTTTGCCTTTGACAGATACACTTCGGGTAAATGTTAACATTGAGCCACCCACCAATGAGCGAGCTTACTTTACAACCCAAAAGCAAACGGTGGCGCAGATTATCGAAGGCGATCAGCTACCACCTTGGGTATTTGAAGCGAAAGACAAAGAATTGGATGACTTAACTGTTTCTATTTTGACGGATGGGTTTGCGTTGGCCGATTATGGAATGGCGGTGAACTTTACTCAACAAAAGGGACTGGTAAATGGTCAACTTACTTGGGATCCGCGATGCAATATTTTTGATTTTACAAAACGATCTGTCTTTACCATCCGGATATTGGTGGACGATAGAGACTTGTGCAATTTAAATGATCCTGACACTGCAATTTATCGATTGAATATAAAGCTTCCCGGTAATGCAAGCCCCACTATCGACACCGATTTAACCCCTGCTATGCGGGAAAGAAAAGTGATTGTTGAGCGAAAAGTGTTTGAATCTCTAAATTTTAGGGTGACCGGAAAGGACTTAACCGACAATGATTTTTTGGTGTTGGGCATGAAAGGCATTGGTTTTACGCCAGCCGACTATGGTGCCACATTCGCGCAAGCAAGCGGCACCGGCCTCGTTGCGTCAAATTTCTCATGGAATATTTCGTGTGCGAAACTGGATTTAAATAAAAAAAGCTCCTACACTTTTCAATTTGTGGTTGTGGATAACGCCAACAAATGCCGTTTTTATAAAGCTGATACTGTAGAGGTAGAAGTAAAGCTCGCTCCGCCACCCAATACCAAGCCGCAACTTTCTATATCCAATTCGCAGCAGCCAAACTTAGCCAACTTGACCATACAGTACACGCTCGGCCAACCAATTGAATTGATCTTACTGGGAGTTGATTCGGATGTGGCGCCTACAAAAGATAACTTGAGTCTATCACTCATTTCAAAAACGGAAAATCAAGTGATGAATGGTTACGTTTTTGAAAATAAGACGGGGCAGTCTCCTGTTCAATCTGTTTTTACCTGGAAGCCAGATTGCACTATTTTTACAAACCAGATTTATGAAAATACCGACACCTTAGAATTTCGGTTGGCAGATGATAAATGTTTGAATGTAAAGGCAGATACGGTAAGAGTGATATTGAAGGTGAAGGACGTGGATAGTAGCGGTAATGAATTTCTACTTCCCAATGTATTTACACCCAACGGGGACAACCACAATGACTACTTCGCGCTAGAAGGAATTGATAACGATGTCAGTGGGATTGACTACGATGAAAAAATTTCTTTACCCAAAGACAATTGTGTCGACCGATTTGAATCCATCAAAATTTTCAATCGTTGGGGAGATTTAGTTTTTCAAAGTACCAATCGCACATTTCGATGGTACGCTCCTAATGAATCGGCTGGCGTGTACTATTACAGGGTGAAGTATGCTAATCGGGAATTCAAAAGCCCGCTTTCCATTCGCTATTAAATCTCAAGGGGTAGCACGCTGCTTTGCTTGACAAAAGCGTCTTTCTCCCGCCACTTCACTTTCAACCACACGTCTTTTGTTCCGTAAATGGTTAGCCGATGCCCTCCTTTTAAAATATCTATGACGGTAGAACCAGCGGAAGGTCCACTCATCAGATAGACTTTATCTGCTGAAATAATAGCTTGACTGCGCCCGTTGCCCCAATTGGAGAATAGGAAAAGGATAAACGTGAAAAATGCAATGGAACTTGCCGGGAAAACAAGATTTTTATTTCTTCTTTTTTGAAAAATCAGTCCCACTAAGGACAAAAGGATCAATGCAGCCAGCGCCCTTGTAATGTTCAGGCTTTCCATTTGTAATAAATTCAAAATGTGAAAAGAGTCTGTCGATTCGTAACCTTTTAACCCATGCTTTTGGGCCAGCTCTTCCATTTTCGCTGATACCTGCCGATCATCGTTAGTCTTGTGGTACAGATTCAAATAATAGAGACAAAGTGCGGGATGCCCCAAACCCTCTTGGATAAAGGCCATTTTTAGCAGCATGGCATCAGAATAGGTCTTGGCCGAGAATAGTGAGTCGTAGATAGCAAACGATTGGGTGTATTGTTTTGATAGGAAAAGAGAATCTGCTTCGGCAATTAGGTCAGCAGTATTTTGTGAAAGACTGGTCTTTGGCACTAATAAAACTAGAAGTAGAAGAATTTTTGAAATCAGGGTTTGCATTATTTTCTTATTCGATTACCTTTGCGACCTCAATAACGGAAATGCCTTTTAAACTGGCAAATTCGTGGATCGATCTCGTAGCTCAGCTGGTAGAGCATTACACTTTTAATGTAAGGGTCCTGGGTTCGAATCCCAGCGGGGTCACAAAAAAACCTCCACTTTTTTCAAGTGGAGGTTTTTTTTTGTTCTGCAGTTCTTTGTTCTGATTTATTGCCGGAGAATCCACTTTACGAAAAAGACTACTCCAATCAGCACACAAATTGCTCCTATTATTGTGAAGGCTTGGCCTGCGGACCCAAGTATAAGTGCGACCACCCCAACAGCCCCAAAAATAGCCGCCAATTTGAGATCATGATCTATTCCCGAAGCTTTTGTTGAACTCACAACCTGCTCTCGCTTTTGAATTTTCACAATGTTCTTAATTTCCCTTTTCAGCATTTTCCGCACTTGAACTTTTTCAGTTTTGGAAAGCTGCTGATAGTTTTTTTGAATAGCCTCTTTTTCTGTGAAAATGGTAGGTGCAGCGTGTAGGCTGGCCTCAATTTGCATGGTTGATGCTACTGGGGGCGGAGTGGGTTCTTCAGCCTTCGCTACAACAGATTGACCGTCTAATCGATGAGCAGGACGATTAAAATTCGAATAATATTTAGGTGCAGAGCAGCTACCTAAAAAAGCAAGAGCCAATAACCCAATAATTTTTTTCATGTTCTTTGTTTTATTTAGATTTAAAGATACTAACAATCCGATTAAAAAAACGCTTTTCAAATTCCCAAAAGAACCGAAATTGACCAAACAATGACCCATATAACAATAAGAAAACATTGTAAACAGGTAGGATCAAAATGTAATAGAGCACGGATGCCCACACCGGCATTTCTGCGTTTGGAAACCAATAATAGAATAATGGTTTTTTGATAAATAGAACGGTAAAGCCCGTGCAGGCAAACACCAGTAAGATTACCAGTACTTGGTAAATATTCTTGACCTTCCACCTTGCCTGTAATTTATCCAGCCAACTCATCGGTAATTATTTCTGTAAAGAAAGGAATCAAAAAAACAGTTTCCAAAATGGACTTTTTGGCAACTCGGCACAGATTATTACCGCTTCTTTTTTCACCGGGTGAATAAACTCCAACTGTTTGGCATGAAGGCAAATGCTGGCGTCCTCGTTGGGGGCATCATACCCGTATTTTAGGTCACCAACAATGGGGCAGCCCATGGATGCCAACTGGACACGTATTTGGTGCGGCCTGCCGGTGATAGGTTTGACTTCCAGTAAAAATAGACCTGACTTTTGGGAAATGATTTTATAGCTCAATTCCGATCGCTGCCCTTCTGGATTTTCTTTTTTGTAGGCAGTAGTTTTATTTTTCTTTTCATCCTTCACCAACCAGTGTATCAAAGTGCCTTCTTGCTGAGCTGGTTTTTTATTCACCAATGCCCAATAAGTTTTTTGCGTTTCTTTATTTCGGAAGAGCGCATTCATCCGTTCAAGTGCCTTGGAGGTGCGAGCAAAAATTATCACTCCACTCACCGGCCGATCCAATCGGTGCACCACTCCCAAAAAAACTTCGCCCGGTTTCTTGTATTTTTCTTTGATGTAATCTTTGCAAATATCTGCCAACGGCTTGTCTCCGGTTGCATCTCCTTGCACGAGCGTGCCGGCCTTTTTGTTAATGGCCAGCAAGTGATTGTCTTCGTAGATAACGGTTAGCATAGCTCAAACATCTGAAAATTTTCAAAAGCCTCCTATTCCTAAAACTCTGAAGTAAAATGAAAACTAATGTCAGGGAAATTATCCTGCACCATTTGTAGCCATGCTCTTGACTCAGCCATAAAGACAATCTTGTCATCTTTGTCGCGTGCAATATGTCGCTGCTTTGATTCGATGAACTCCGCCAATTTTTTAGGGTTCTTGCTGCTGATCCAACAGGCTTTGTAAATATTTTGTGAAGAAAATTCTACCGAAGCACCGTACTCATTTTTCAATCGAAACTGGATTACCTCAAATTGTAGCGCACCCACCACACCTACCACTTTTTTCTTGCCCAATTCATAGGTGAATAGCTGAGCTACGCCTTCCTCCATCAACTGTAAAAGACCTTTTTCCAATTGCTTGGTCTTCATGGCGTCTTTGTTGATCACCTCTTTGAAAATCTCTGGCGAAAAACTCGGGATGCCGGTATACACCATTTTTTCTCCTTCGGTAAGCGTGTCTCCGATTTTCAAATTCCCGGTATCATACAGGCCTACGATATCGCCCGGCCACGCCTCATCTACTGTTTCGCGATCTTGTGCCATGAAGGCGGTAGCATTGGAGAAACGAATGCTTTTATCTTGGCGAACATGATAGTAATTGTTTCCTCTCCCAAATTGTCCCGAGCAAATTCGGATAAACGCAATGCGGTTTCTGTGCTTAGGATCCATGTTCGCATGGATTTTGAAAATGAATCCGGAGAATTTAGTTTCATGGGGCAGCACTTCGCGCACCGTGGTTTCTCGTGGAATAGGAGCTGGGGCGATGCGAATGAAAGCATCCAATAATTCCTTTACCCCAAAATTATTGACAGCACTACCAAAAAATACGGGTGCTACTTTTCCACTCAGGTAATCATCCACATTAAATTCCGGATACACACCCTCAATCAACTCTACATCGGCTCGCAATTGCTTGGCGTAATTTTCGCCCACTAGCCGATCTATCTCTTCGCTGTTGATATCCGAAATTTCCAAGCTTTCTTGTACCGTCACTTTGCTAGGTGTGAAAAGCTGCAAACTTTTTTCATACAGATTATAGACCCCTTTAAAAGTCTTTCCCATGCTAATCGGCCAACTCAACGGGCGAACTTTGATGGCAAGTTTCTCTTCTATTTCATCGAGCAAGTCAAACGGATCTCGCCCTTCCCGATCCAGTTTATTGATAAAGCAAAGCACCGGAGTATTTCGCATCCGGCAAACTTCCATCAGTTTCTCGGTTTGGATTTCTACACCCTTTACGCAGTCAATAACCATGATCACACTATCAACTGCCGTTAGCGTCCGGTACGTGTCTTCGGCAAAATCTTGGTGACCGGGCGTATCTAGTAAGTTGATTTTAATGTCTTTGTATTCGAATCCCATTACGGATGTGGCCACGGAAATACCGCGCTGCTTTTCGATTTCCATCCAATCGCTGCGGGCGTGATCTTTTATCTTAGAAGATTTTACAGCTCCAGCCTTTTGGATCGCACCACCAAAGAGCAACAATTTCTCCGTCAATGTAGTCTTTCCCGCGTCTGGGTGACTGATGATTCCGAAAGTTCTTCGCTTGGCGATTTCTTGTTCTAATGTCATTTTATAGGTAATAAAAAAAGGGATAGAAAATCTACCCCTTTCCATAAATAGGATTTGAAACTAAGAATTCGTCTCGAGCCGGGCTTTGAATTTCTTCGCATTCTGTACTTCGCTGGAATCCCAAAAGGTTTCAATAATAGTCTGATAGGCTGCTTTTGCCTTTTCTGAATTGTTTAATTTCTCGTAAGCTAAGGCTGCTTTCATCAAATAGATTGGGGTAAATTCCTTATTCGGCTTGTAAGAGGCGGCCTTCCCATAAAACTTAGCAGCGTCTTCATATTGCTTCTGCTCCATGTAAGAATCGCCAATCAAACTATAAGCGCGGGCTTGAACCAACAAATCATTTGCCTTATAATCCTGCAGGTGAAAAATCGCCAATGGGAATTTGCCTTGCTTAAGGTAAATCGCCCCGGCATAAAAATTTGCCAAGTTGCCGGCAGGGGTAATGCTGTAGTCTTCAACAATTTGTAGGAAGCCGAGATTATTGCCATCGCCATTCAACGC
>JBBSCN010000069.1:0-15173 GCA_038250265.1 Cytophagales bacterium
CATTGTCGCTGCCGTTAATGGCGGGCGTTGAACTGACAACCCTAACTCTATACTGAGTTCCTGCTACTTGAGCTAGTGGAATTGTGGCCGAAATAGTACCAGCAGACGTGGAGGTTACATTACCAATGTTTGTTGGTGCGCCAAAAGTACCGGTTGCATTAGATAACTGGGCAGTAAACACGTTGCCGCCTGTAAATGATCCTGTAATAGTAAAAGGAACACTCACAGCACCGCCAGCACAAAACGGTGAGCCTGAAATGGCAGATGTGCTAATTGTTTGAGAGAAAACATTTGTAGAGAGAACTCCAATGACTACTAGAATCAAAAAGTGGCGGATCATAATGAAAATAGATTAAAGCCTATTAAATATAAGTTGCAAATATACAGGTGTTTACACAATCCTAGCTAAACAACCGTGCCACGCTAGGAAAAATAAGGCGCAAGATCAAGCAAACGATTGCAGACCTCGAATTCTCTAAATAAAATTAGTTGGGATGATTTCAAAAATCCCAAATCAGGACAAAAGAGTATTTTTGAATCATGGATTTTAAATCAATGCGCTTTGTTCAATTCGTTTTGTATTTTTAAAGTGCAATGTCCATATGCAAGGTTTAGACATTCTCATCCTCGGTGCTGGCCCCATTGGCCTTGCCTGTGGCATCGAAGCCAAGAAAGCAGGTCTATCTTATTTGATTGTTGATAAAGGGATGTTGGTGAATTCACTTTATCATTACCCTAATAACATGACGTTCTTTTCCACTTCAGAAAAATTGGAGATCGGAGAAGTGCCCTTCATTTCAAACAACCCTAAACCGACAAGGGCGGAATCCTTGGAATACTATCGTAGGGTGTGCAGCAGTTGGAAATTGAATGTGAACCTGTACGAAAAAATTGAAGGAATTGCCAAAGAGGGAAATCGCTTTGTCATCCAATCTGCCAAAGACAAGTATAATGCTAAAGCGATTGTGTTGGCGTTGGGGTTTTATGATTTGCCATTCTTGCTAAATGTGCCAGGGGAAGACCTACCAAAGGTGAGACATTATTACGATGAACCACATCCTTACTTTGCGCAGAAAATTATAGTAGTAGGGGCAGCAAATTCTGCGGTTGATGTGGCGCTCGAGACTTGGCGCAAGGGAGCAAAAGAAGTTACGATGATCATTCGCGAATCCGCCATCCGCGAAAGCGTAAAATATTGGGTGCGCCCCGATATTGAAAACCGAATCAAGGAAGGCTCTATCAAAGCCCATTTCAATTCGGAGATCATTAGAATTGAACAGACACGTGTGGAAATTAAAACACCGGAAGGAAATATTTTTTTGGAAAACGATTATGTCTTGGCGATGACGGGCTACCAACCGCCATTTGATTTTATGAAAGCCATTGGAATTGAATTTCATACGGACGAATTTCATACACCAGTTTACAATTCCGAAACGATGGAAAGCAATGTCTCCAACCTTTACTTAGCAGGCGTTGTGTGCGGAGGATTGAAGACCAACAAATGGTTTATTGAAAACTCTAGAGTTCATGCGGAGTTGATTGTGAAGGATTTTGTTAGCAAAGGAAGCTAGCAATCTGTGCTATCTCCAGCGAACCACTGTCGTTCTCTGCGGTATAAAAGAGATTCTACCGCAAAGAAAAGTTCACACCAAAATAAAAATTACGGGCAGCGGCTGCGTTGTAATACCTTCCCCCGGCAGCATTCAAGTCATTTCCCAAACTATATTTCTGATCAAGCAAGTTATCAACACCCAGCCAAAAATCCATTGTTGATTTCGAATGAATTTTTTGAGAATAGCCAAACCTTGCTCCGGCTAATAGATAATCGGAAGCAAAATCAGTGTTGGCGTCATTTAGCGGAATGTGATCGGTGTAATTAATAGTCGTCCGCAAATAAAATCTATTTATAAAATCCACATCGATCCCCGTTACTAAAATAGTAGGCGCTACGCCTGTTAACTGATTGCCCGAATAACTCACTTGGTTTTTTTTATAATCTACAAATTGATACTGATTAAGCGTGTAGCTCGTCCAAATTTTTAATCCACGGATTGACTTGCCGGAATTTGAGATGGGATGCCAAGTCAACATTGCTTCCGCACCTTTTTGTAAAGTACCCCCTGCATTAACAAAGTAATCTGCGTTATTGATTTTTCGCTGTAGTACAATTGCTTGATCTAAACCAAACGAATAAAGCGCCATATCAAATGAAACTTTTTTCAAAAATGATCCGCGCGCTCCTATTTCATAATTGATTCCTGTTTCGGCTTGTAGCGTATCATTATAATTGGCGGTAGATGGGCGTACCTCTGCCAGTGTGGGGGGTGAAAATCCTTTACTCACAGATCCATAAACAGATAAATTCTCAGACACTTTTTTTATGATCGCAACGCGCGGGGAAATAACCGGATCAAAATCTCGATTTTGTGAAACGGCTGGATTAACTGAAGTTCGATTGAATTGATAGTTGATAAAAGAATAGCTAGAGCCGACCGTAACGAAATAGCTTTTAGGCAAATCAAATTCAAATTGTGCAAAGGCTATCAACAAATTGGAAGATAGGCGATCTTCAAATTGAACATTTCCAGGATTACCAAGCACATTGTCATAATTGCTTATGGGCGAATTAAAAAATTGAACCTCACCGCCAATAGTCATTCTGCTTTTGATCAACCCTTTTTCAATTGAGTAATGTGTTTCAGTTCTCCCGCCCCAGTTTTCTTCCTTTCGATTTTCATAATTTAGAATAGCTGAATTTTTAAAATCAGTGATCGAACCATAGCCGCTAATTTTGGTTGACCACTGTTTGTTCCATTGATAATCGTAGGAAAGCCCACCAAAGAAAGTTTGATTGTACACGGCCGTTTTTTTGTCCAATGCCTCCGGCCGGGCTTGTGCGGGGTTCGCATCGTACTGCGCTTGCGTCAACCCGCCCGGAGTTTGGTACAACAGGTTGGTGTAAAATAAATAGGCAGCCAATAGGCCTTTTTTTGCAACAGGTAATTGCATTTGCAAATTGAAAGCATCTCGGTTCATGTTACTGTTTTGTCGATAGCCATCGCTTTGCTGGTGGGCATAATTCACAGATAGGTTTATTTTTTGAAAAGAAGTGGTTGCCGATGCTTGATAGTTTAGCAAGCCATAACTGCCGCCCGATGCGCTGAGCTGTATGCTATTTTCCTTAGGGATGGTACTGGTCATCAACAATACCCCACCCGTGCCGGCACCATACAAACTTGAGCTCGGCCCCTTGATGATTTCTATGCTTGAAATAGAACTGTTGTCAAATAAATTCAAATAGGTATTGCCGCCCCCGTCTGTAAGCGGCAATCCGTTCCAGTAAAATTTCACGTTGCGAATCCCGAAAGGTGAACGCAGCGAACTACCGCGAATGGACAATCGAAAACTTCCCGGTGAGCGTTCTTCCATACGCACGCCAGGAATAGTGTTTATCGCAGGGAGTAACGAGGCATTGTTAAAGCGATTGAAATCTTTTGTGCTGACAACCGCAATGGAGGCAGGCACTTCATTCAAAGGTTTGTTATAGGCAAACCCTTTGACCGTGATCGGTTCCAATTGAAGAACCGTATCAGCTGCTTGCCCAAAAACTTTTATGCTATTGAAGAAAATGACGAGCAGAAGTATTCGCATAATAATGTCGAACACAATCAGTAAGCGGCCAATACCTCATCGATGGGATTGGTTTCGCTGAAATAACTTACAAGTTTCAGCATCACCCGGTCTACCACTGTATCGGGGCAAGACGCCCCACTAGTGAGGACTATTTTTAATGGTCTTTTTTCGGGCAAGAAGGAAAAGGTGGTGATCAATTCTTTGCGATTGTAAATAAAGTGCTGTATTTCTTCATTGGATTTTATCTCTTGATCGGAATTGATGAAATAAGTTGGAAAATTTCGCTCACAAAGTTCTACAATGTGTGAGGTGTTGGAGCTGTTGTAGCCGCCCACCACAATGGCAAGGTCTGCTTTCTCTTTCAGTAATTCGTAGGTAGAATCTTGGTTATCATTAGTAGCATAGCACAAGGTGTCGCGCGTATCTGCAAAGTGATTTTTGATTTCGGCTGCGCCAAACTTGGTAATCATCACTTGCCGAATAAAATCGGCAATGGCTTGCGTCTCGGAGGCCAACATGGTGGTTTGATTGACAACCCCTACTCTCTGTAAATGCTGTTCGGGAGAAAAACCGGTCGAATACTTTCCAGCGAAAGTCTCGTAAAACTCTGCTGGGGTTTTGCTTCCTAAAATATAGTTACTCAATTCAATGGTATCATCCATATCTCGAACAACAATAGAATGGCCGTTGCCTGAGCTGTGCGAAAATGTAGCACGCGTTTCTTCGTGTTTTGGCTTTCCGTGAATGATGACCGTGAAATTATCCTTCCCTAATTTCTCTGCGCGGTTCCATACTTTTTCAACAAAGGGACAAGTTGTGTTATACTTCTGCACGTCCACGCCTTTGGCCAACAACAATTTTTCAATCTCTAGGGTGGTGCCAAAAGCAGGAATGATTACTACATCGTCTTTTCCGATTTTGTTCCAAGGCACAAAGTGGGACCCATCGGTATCCATGATAAATTTTATTCCCCTGTTTTGAAGATCGCTATTTACTTCTTGGTTGTGGATCATCTGGCTGAGCAGATAAACATTTTTTCCAGTGTTCTCCTCTAATGCGCGATAACTGATCTCGATAGCATTTTCCACTCCGTAGCAAAACCCAAAATGGCGGGGAATAAAAAACTGTAAGGGCCCGAAGTCTAACAAAGTCGGGAGAAAATCTTGCTTGCGCAGATCTTTCAGTCTTCGTGACTCCTTCACTCTTCCGGTAATGGACGAGCGATAATAGGCCGGGATTTCGAACTTTTTGATAAAACTGTTTTTAATTCAACTTCAAAGGTAAGTTAATTGTTCAAAATGTCCTTCCATAAAAAAAGCCCCACATTTCTGAAGGGCTTTTATTAAGCTGCTTTGCTCAACTTGTCTTCTTTTATTTTTGCCGTTCGAACTTCTTTCGATTCGAGGTCAAACGACTTAACTTGAATCCAGTTATTTTTAATGTACCTCAATACTTCCATCACCTTGCCATCAACTTTGTTGCGGACGCGCTCGCCTTTCTTAAACAATCTTCTCATACATGAATTGGGATTAAGTTAGAAACGTAATGCATATATATACTCTCGTGGGTAGTCGGGGTAAACACCTGCGAAGGTGATCAAATCTCCCGGCTTTTTTGACTTCAATATACTATTTACTTCTTTCACCGACTTTATGGCATTGTTATCAATATGGGTAATAATGAAACCTTCGCGCATATCGGTGTATTTTTCTATCTTCCCATTCTTAAGGGACGCTACTTTTACTCCATTTGCCAAGTCTATTTTTTTCAGGTCCTTGCTGTCAATCTCTTCCAGTTCTATGCCCAGTGACGCGACTAGATCTTTCTCTTCGCGCTTGACGGTGCCAATTTTCCCCTCACTGTTTTTCAACATTACCGGAATCACAAGTATCTTCCCTTTTCTGTCTATCGTTAGGGCTAGCTTGTCGCCCGGACGTTTTCTACCGACATATTCTATCAATGCAGAACTCGATCTAATGAGAGTCTCATCAATCTTTACCACTACGTCACCCTCTTTAACACCGGCATCTTTGGCGGCACTTGGTCTATTCTCTACAAACCCAGAAACATAGGCGCCCTCATTTACAGAAAGCCCCAATTCTTTTTTCAGTTCGCTGCTTACGTTGCCTACTTGCACGCCCAGCCATCCGCGTTGTACTCTTCCAAAAGCGAGGAGATCTTCTACAATTTTGCTTACGATGTTAGAAGGAACTGCAAACCCATAACCAGAATACGAACCAGTGGGGCTGGCAATGGCAGTATTAATTCCCAACAAGCCTCCATCTAGGTTTACCAATGCGCCACCACTATTTCCGGGATTAATAGCAGCATCTGTTTGAATGAACGATTCAATAGCACTATTAGCTTGTTGACCATTTCTAACGGCAGGGTTGTTGGAATTGATGATGTTGATATTTCTTCCTTTGGCGCTGATAATTCCAGCGGTTACCGTTGAGTTTAAATTGAAGGGATTACCCACGGCCAGTACCCATTCCCCTACACGCGATTTGTCAGAATCAACAAATGAAAGAAATGATAAATTTTTCTGACTGATTTTAATCACGGCAAGGTCTGTATCAGGATCAGTTCCAACTACCTCCGCCTTAAAGGTTTCGTTGTTGCTCAAAGTGACTTCCACGACATCCGCATCTTTCACTACGTGATTGTTGGTGACGATGTATCCGTCTGCATTGATGATTACCCCTGAGCCCGAACTTTGGCTAGGGCCTTGCTGCCGCGGGCCTTGGGGCCCAAAGAAAAATTGCAAGGGATCATCAGTATTTCGCTCTCTGCTGACAGCACCTCCACTTTGTGACGACCGGATATGAACCACTGCTTGCGTTACTTTTGCTGCGGTGCCTGTAAAATCCAAGGCCACCGCTTCTCCCTTTTCATTTAGTCGATAAGCTACTTGGGCAGTGGGGACACCATTTACATGCTCGATCTTTACGTTGTTTTGAGTGTCGTCATTGCCTACATATTTATTGGCAATTAATGTGATTGCGCTGCCTAGTACGGCTGCCAAGATGAATGAACCAAATTTTCTCATACGTTAGTTATTGTTTAAAAATTTTGCGAAGATGAGAGGTCATCAGAAGCAAAAAAGTTTGGATGATTTATTATATTTTTTTCTTCACAGATTCAACTCACTTTCCCTATAGATACCTTTTAAACGTTCTCTTCTTTAAAAAGTTTTCGGTGTTCTATTTTTTAACTAATTCGCCATTCTTGTATTCGTACTCGATGGTCAACTTTCCGTCTTGATCGTACCATTTGGAAACGCCATCGCGCAAGCCATTTTTATAAAGACTTTCTTCCATCATCTTAGAATTATCGTAATAAAGGGCATCTCTAAAAACCTTTGTTTTCTTCACCTCAACCCTTTCCCTTCTCCAAAAGAGAAGGGTGGGCGGAGTTTTTAGAGATGCCCAAAAGTCTGACTGTTCCCTCAATCTTTGCAAAGCGATACAGTTTCTCTTCCTTTAAACTAGAGTAGTTGAACTCCTTGTATTCTCCATGCCGTTTCCCTTTATGATAGTAGAATCTCTTTACCATTTGGCCGCTCGGCATTCATCTCCACGTAAATGCCCTCCTTTTCTCCATTCACGTAGCTAGTCAGACTTTTTACCAACCCATTAGTTGTATATTCTGTCCAGGTGCCTTCCCTTTTTCCGTTCACGTAAGTCCCGTCTGCCGATTTTAGCCCGCCATTATCAGCTAAAGTTACCCGCACCATGCCGGCCGCATCGGTGAATTCTTTTTGGATTGCCCCGGGAGGAATCCCCTCTAGCTCAACTTGGCTAGTTACTACAACGGGTTTTTGTTCGACAGCTGGTTTTGTATTGCAACTAGCCAATAACATAAGTAAAACGATGATTCGCATGGGTATTAAAATTAAGCCACCAAATATATTAACTAACTTTACTTTTCGTCAAGAGGTAAAAAATGAAATTTTTTTTAATTCTAACCACTATCTTCCTTTTTATTTGCATGACCGGCTTTACCCAACAGAAGCTTGAGAAGGAATTTAGTTGGCTCGCTGGCACTTGGCAGCAAGAAGGCAAAAAAGTTTTTGAAGAGTGGCATTGGCAAAAGAATGAATGGACCGCAATTTCTTATCGGTTGGATGCGAGCGGGGAAAAGCAGGTTGATGAGGAGATAAGGCTCACCGAAAAAGAGGAAAAGTTTTTTTACATTCCTGATGTTGCAGGCGAGCAAGGCTCAGTTCCTTTCGAGATCACCTCCTTTTATCAATACGGGTTTGTGGCTGAATACCCTACTCACGATTTCCCCAAGAAGATCACCTACAAAAAAATAGATGAAAAGCATTTGTTGGCCACTATCTCTGATGAAAATAAAACCATCTCCTACCATTTTATAAAAGTGAAATGAATATCAGCGCAACCGTAACACTTAAGCAAGGCAGAGACCATTCCATCAAGCGATTTCATCCATGGATTTTTTCGGGGGCCATTCAATCCATTGAAGGAACTCCCGAGGAAGGAGACTGGGTTCAAGTAAATGACGCAGCAAAAAAGCCAGTTGGTTTTGGTCATTATCAAAAGGGAACGATCACCGTTCGTGCAATCACTTTTTCTGCGGAAGCACCATCGGCAACTATTTATGCCGAGAAAATCAGCAAATCATACCAACAACGAAAAGAGACAAACGTCATTTCTGAATTTACTAATTCCTACCGTTTGGTGCATGGCGAGGGTGATGGTTTGCCCGGATTAATCATTGACATCTATCAACATGTGGCAGTGATGCAAGCCCATTCTTTTGGAATGCATAAGGATAGGCATTTGATTGCGCAAGCCATTATAGAAGTACTGAAAGAAACCGTTACAGCAGTCTATTACAAAAGCCAAACCACGCTACAGACCGAAACTCCAAACGAATATCTATTTGGCATGGCGGCCGTCCCGCATGCAGCACTTGAACATGGCAATAAATTTTTGGTGGACTGGGAAGAAGGGCAAAAGACGGGATTCTTTTTAGATCAGCGGGAGAACAGAAAACTGCTAGGCGAAATGGCGAAGGGAAGAAAAGTGTTGAACACCTTTTGCTACACGGGCGGGTTTTCCATTTATGCGTTGAATGGCGGAGCGGAGTTGGTGCATTCAGTAGATTCATCCGAACGAGCAGTAGAAATGACTAAGAAGAACATTGCGCTCAATGGATTCGATCCGCTACAGCACGAGAGTTTTGACTCCGACACCTTTAATTTTCTGAAAGATAAAAGTGGGGTTTACGATCTGATCATCTTAGATCCTCCCGCATTTGCCAAACATAAAGAGGCCAAACACCAAGCCATGAAAGGCTATCAACGCCTGAATGCCGAGGCAATGCGCGTGATAAAATCCGGTGGGATCATTTTTACATTTTCTTGCTCGCAGGTAGTCGATCGACAATTGTTTTACGACACCGTGGTTTCCTCTGCCATCCAAGCGGGGCGCGTGATCAAAGTATTGAACCATCTTTCACAACCCTCTGATCATCCCGTTTCTATTTTCCATCCCGAAGGAGAATATTTGAAAGGGTTGGTTCTTTTTGTAGAGTAGAGAAAATATGTCGGCCACGAATGCACGAGTACTTTGAATGATTTCAGATTAATATTTGTGCATTCGTGGCAAAACTATTCGCTAATAATAAGACAGACTTTTAGTCCGCAACTTGATCATGCCAATACTAGCATTTCCGATTCTGAATAGGACTCGGGTATATCGTAGCCTGATTCTTTCATGACTTCAATGTGAAGTTGAATAGCCTCAACAATGTTTTGCTCTACTTCTTTTTTTGTTTCCCCTGCCGAGGTGCACCCGGGTAAGTCAGGTACATAAGCACTATAGCCATTTTCTCCCTTTTCGTAAATGATTAAATAGCGTTTCATAAGTTTTGAATTGACTATCATAGCTACCAAATTTTCGTAAATATAAATCGTTGCTTCATTTTCCTTTTACTACTTTCGCTCTACCGGACTCTAACAATTAAATTATTAGCTAATGAAAAAACTCTTCTTCTTTGCCTTGGCTTTATTCGCTACACTGCAAACAACACTGGCTCAAACCAATCCTAAAACACTTGTTAAGCTTGATCAACAAGCGAAAGAAATGGAAGCCAAAGTGATCGAGTGGCGCAGACAGTTTCACCAATTTCCTGAACTGTCCAATCGCGAGTTTAAAACCGGGGCAAAAATTGCCGAACACTTAAAATCGCTAGGTCTCGAGGTAAAATATCCGGTGGCTAAAACGGGGGCGGTAGGGATTTTAAGAACCGGAAAACCGGGGCCGGTGATTGCGCTCCGTGCAGATATTGATGGATTGCCCGTGATAGAGCGTAACAGTCTTCCTTTTGCCTCCAAAGAAAAAAGTGAGTACCTCGGCCAATCTGTTGGGGTAATGCATGCGTGCGGTCATGACACCCACATTGCTATTCTTATGGGAGCTGCAGAAATATTGACCAAGATGAAATCAGAATTGAAAGGCACAATTGTATTTCTATTTCAACCGGCTGAGGAAGGGGCGCCAGCAGGTGAAGAGGGCGGTGCCGCATTGATGATCAAAGAAGGTGTGCTAGACAATCCAAAAGTAGAAGCGGCTTTTGGCCTTCACATCAGTTCGCTCACACCGGTTGGCACTTTGACGTATCGACCGGAAGGCATGATGGCGGCCGCGGATCAACTGAATATTAAAGTCACAGGCAAACAAACACACGGTGCCGCGCCATGGAATGGTGTTGACCCAATCGTGGTATCGGCACAGATCATCAATGCGCTTCAAACTATCGTGAGCCGCCAATTAGAAATCACCAATTCGGGAGCCGTAGTTACGATTGGTAAAATTACCGGAGGTGTACGCAACAACATCATTCCCGAAACGGTAGAGATGGCCGGCACGATCCGTACACTTGATGCTAAGATGCAAGAACAGGTTCACGAAAAAATCAAAAGTATTGCAGAAAATACCGCTAAGGGGATGGGCGCGAAAGCAGAAGTAGAAATTATCAGAGGTTATCCTGTTACCTACAACGATCCTAAACTTACTGCTTTCGCAATGCCATCTTTGGAACGAGCGGCAGGCAAGGAATACGTAAAACTGATTCCTGCCGTCACCGGGGCTGAAGATTTTTCTTTCTACGCGCAAAAAGTGCCGGGCTTCTTTTTCTTTGTAGGTGGTATGCCATTGAATGCCGATCCCAACAAAACATCTGCGCACCACACGCCTGATTTTTTTATTGACGAAAGCGGAATGCTTACGGGTTTAAAAGCAATGCTAAACGTTGCGGTGGATTACCTGAATAAGCCAGCAAAGTAAAACATGAATAATATCAACATCTTAGAAAAATTTGCTCAAATCAACCAGTTCTGGCATCCCTATATTATTGGTGAGCTAAATGATAGCTATGTAAAGCTCGCCAAAGTAACCGGTGAATTTGTTTGGCATAAGCATGAAAACGAAGACGAGTTATTTGTCATCTATAAAGGCACGTTGATAATGGATTACAGAGATAAGACAGTGCAGGTAAAGACAGGAGAAATTTTAATTGTGCCAAAAGGAGTAGAGCATCGCCCGCGTACCAATGGCGAAGAGGTGTACATCATGCTCATCGAGCCCAAAGAAACAAAACACACAGGCGAACTCATCACAGAAAAAACAGTAACAGCGTTAGACTGGATTTGAGTGATTCTAGATAAAAAAAGAGACTGCCTATCCAGCAGTCTCTTTTAATTTTATTACGGCCTATTATGTTCAGCAAAAAGACTACACACTCTTCCACTTAATGCCACAACCAATCGCTTTTGTTTTGGTGGTTGAAACGGCCTTGCCAGCGATCAATGCATCAACGGCCTCCTCTACATATTTTTTGGTTACCCCCTCTGCCTTCCGTGCATTATCATCAATTGCACCAATGTAGGCTATTTTCAATTCTTTCGTTAATACAAACGCATGAGGTGTGTTGGTTGCGCCAAATGATTTTGCAACAGATTGTGATTCATCTGCCAGATATGGAAAATCGTACCCCTTCTTTTTAGCCAACTGCACCATTTCATCAAATGAATCACCTGATGATTTTGAAGGATCATTTGGATTGATAGCAAGTACGGGATAGCCAGCAGCCGAGTATTTTTTGTTTAGCGCGATAATTCTTTCGTTATAGGCTTTTGAATACGGGCAAGTATTACAATCAAAAATTAAAATAAATCCCTTTGCGTTTTTATAATCCGCCAATGATACCATTTTGCCATCCACGTTTTTCAATTTAAAATCAACCGCGGTGTCGCCCACTTCGTATCCTTCTTTGATCGGTGCACCAGCGCACAGCAATGCAACGAGCGCAATTAAGATGATTGTTTTCATAATATGAATAAATTTAGTTTGTTACTTTACTCAACAGCTTTTCAATTTCGCCTTCCCCTAATTCGCCCTGCACAAATTCTCTTTTTCCAGTTTTTGAATTAATCACAAGTGTGGCGGGCAAAGCACCCGACCATTTTTTATCAATCTTTTCAATCCAAGCGTTAGGATTACTCTCTGTCAAAAATAGTATTCTTGATTGGATCTTCTTTTTGGATTGAAACCTGTTCACTTTGTCAATGTTCGGATCAAGGTCGTAATCCATGCTTACCAAAATAACGTCCACATTTTTGTTTTCTTGTTGTAACTTTTCAAAATGGGGTAGTTCTTTGATGCAAGGGGCACACCAGGTAGCCCAGAAATTGATCACCAATAATTTGTCGGTCGAGTTATGAATGATTTTTTGAAGTTCTGCCAGTTTCACTGATTCAACCGATTGGCTACACGCTGCACTGGCAAACAACAGAAAGACGAACGACAATTTTTTCACTATTCGGTTAGTAAAGAGATGCCAAATGTAATCACAAAAAAGAGTTGCCTGATCATGGGAAACCATGTAAGTTTTGTCGACCAAGTTGCAATAATGACAACAACAGAAATAGTTGTTTAAATGCAAGAAATTTGACCAAAAAAGTAGTCCACAATTAAGAGTAATTATCCACATTACCCTGATGTTAACACTTAACTATTTGAATATAAGATAATTAAATGCCAATTCATTAATCAGTTTTTTGTGGACAACTAAAATGGAGAACATTTACAGATAGTGGCTAACGAGCTAATTTTCAGTAGTATAGCACCTTAGAAAAAACTGCTTTCATGTAACTTTAACAAAACCAAAACGCCCCATGCCTGCCATCTCATTCACTCAAATAAAGGAAACCTGCCTATACTTTTACGATCTAAAGCAAGCCGAGGATTTCTACGGAGATGTTTTGGGCTTACCGATCATTTCAAGGATGGAAAACAAACATGTTTTCTTTAGAGCCGGAAGGTCGGTACTGCTTTGTTTTAATCCCCTCGATTCCGGTAAGAAAGTAAGCCCACCCGCACATTACGCTCATGGAAAATATCACTTTGCATTTGAAGTGGAGCCGACAGACTACGAAAAAGCGAAGGCTGGAATTATCAGAAGTAATGTTGTGATCATTGACAAGGTAATCTGGCAAAACGGTCAGGAGTCTTTTTATTTTAATGATCCGATTGGCAATGTAGTTGAAATTGTGCCGAAGGGGATTTGGGACTAAGCTTACATCACTTGACGGGCTGGCCACGGGAGGTCTGCTGGATTTGAAACTATCTCCTCCTGCCCGGTGAAGTTTTTTGAGAACCATTTTGAGTAATCGCCATATTGGATACAGTCATTAAACAAAGCGGTTTGCGTCAATATTTTTACAATTTTATTTTTGTCGAAGGACTGCCAAAAAACTTCTTGTTGATTTGCCGGTAAGGAAGAAACTCGAATAAATTCAATTCCTTTATAATTCTCAGAAGTCAAGCGCATAAAATTTCAGTTTTGCTTTGGATAAGTTGACTGCAAATATGGTAACCAAATAATTTGTTAAAATGACCAATCCGTTAACTTTAGGGCATCTCTAAAAACACAACCTACCCTTCTCTTTTGTAGAAGGGGAAAGGGGTTGAGGAAGTAAAAGAAAGGTTTTTAGAGATGCCCTTTATTACATTCTTTTGTGTAATAATTATTAATGATATGAAAAAAAGATATTATTCAATTGTTAGTTCAATGCTCTGCCTGTCGGGTGTAGGTTTTTTTGCTTGCACCAATACGGTTTCATCCCAACAATCAACTACCCAAGTCTTTCAGAAAGAAGAATTCAAAAACTATTGGTACAGCGGTACAGCAGAAATCAATTCCTATCAATTGCAGCAGTCGCGCTATGGGGAAACCAGAGAAGGGAAGGCAGTACTAATTTTTGTGACCGAAGATTTTTCCTTAAAGAAGCAGGTGAAACTAGATGATCCTGAGAAATCTTCAAATGACAAAGTGAGCGTTTTAAAATTAAACTTTACAAAAAACTTTGTTACTGGAATTTATCCCTATTCCATGATGCTTTCTGTTTTTACCCCTGTTGAAAGAAATCCGTTTCCAAATACGTTGAAAACAACTATGACCGGCCAAGAATGGTGTGGACATATCTTTACTCAGCTAAATTTGGTAAACAAAAAGTATCGCATTCAATCCAATTCCTATTTTGAAAAAGAAGGAGATCAGCAAAGTCAGCTGTCTCTTGCACTCTTGGAAGATGAGCTTTGGAATTTAATTCGCCTTGATCCAGATAATCTTCCCATGGGAGAAGTGAAGATTATTCCCGGTCTTTTTTTCACGCGATTATTGCACAAGGAATTGGCAACGCTGCAAGCCACCACCTCCAAGAAACAGGAAGGGGATGAGACGATTTATGAAATTTCAATTCCTGCCAGCAAACGAATCCTGTCGATCCGCTACGCAAATAAATTTCCTCACCAAATTTTGGGTTGGGAAGAAAATTTTGAAGAACGCGGCAAGGCGGTGGTAACAAAAGCAATCTTGGACAAAACCTTGCGCACCGATTACTGGACGAAAAATAAAAATCAATCCATTGGCCTGCGTGACTCATTGGGCCTTTCACACCAAAATTATTAATCGTGCTTTCGCTGCAACGCTCAAAATTTACACTGCCTTCTTCTGGTACTTATCTGAATTGTGCCTACATGTCTCCCTTGTTGAAGACAGTGGAGAAAGCAGGCTTAAAAGGCATGCTAAAAAAGAGAACCCCACAATTGATTTCTCCTGCTGATTTTTTTACCGATACAGAAGTGTTGAGAAGAGAATATGCAAAGCTTATACATGTAAATGATCCCAAACGTATTGTTGTTATTCCATCCGTATCGTACGGAATGGCCACGGTAGTCAATAATATAAGGATCTCAAAAAAGGAAAATGTAGTGGTTGCGGAAGAGCAATTCCCGAGTAATTATTACCCTTGGCGCAAGTTGTGTTCTGACAACCGAGCCGAAGTAAAAGTGGTAATCGCTCCGGACACAGAAATGCGAGGCAAAGTTTGGAACGAACGGATTTTAGAGGCCATCGACCAAAACACCAAAGTCGTGGCTCTTGGGCATGTACACTGGGCTGATGGAACTCTTTTTAATTTGGAGGCCATTAGAAAGCGAACGAAA
>JBBSCN010000070.1:0-15085 GCA_038250265.1 Cytophagales bacterium
CTTTATGGCATTCGAGAACGCCAAATGACAGGTAGTTTAAAAGTACGAAGTACGATTTACGATGCACAATGTTGAAACTTTAAATCGCCCGTGTTTAGCCTTAAATCGTAACTAGAAAATATGAGAATACGCGAAGCAACCCGATCTGATATTCCCTCCATCATCGACTTTCAACTGAAGATGGCGCTGGAGACCGAAAATCTAACGTTGGATATTTCCACTCTAACCCAGGGAGTGTGCCAGCTTTTTGAAGATCCCGCCAAGGGAAGGTATTATGTGGCAGAAGAAAACAAACAAGTGGTAGGTTGCCTGATGACAACTTATGAATGGAGCGACTGGCGGTGCGGAACGGTGCTGTGGATTCAGTCGGTCTACATTGATGTAACGTGTCGTGGCAAAGGGGTTTATAAAAAACTTTACGACCACATTCAGCAAATGGTAATAGCTGAACCTGAATTACGGGGAATTCGTTTGTATGTGGACAAAACCAATCTAGCCGCCCAATCTGTCTATCAAAAATTGGGGATGAATGGCGAGCATTACCAAATGTATGAGTGGATGAAGAAATCTTAGATACCAAATTTTAAATTCAGAATTTTTTTTGACGGTTGTCAATTACTGTTAGTCAACTGCTTACTTTTGTAGGCTAGCTACTCCGAGATCCTTTCATGCCCACTACTTCTGCTGTAAAAAAGATCAAAGACCTTTCTGGTCATGATTATATTGAAATCATTGGCGCACGCGAGCACAACCTGAAGAATATCAGCGTTTCGTTTCCGCGAAACCAGCTAGTGGTGCTCACAGGCATCAGCGGAAGCGGAAAATCATCTCTCGCCTTTGATACGATTTATGCCGAAGGTCAGCGCAGGTATATGGAAAGTTTTTCGGCCTACGCGCGCAGCTTTATCGGTAACTTAGAGCGGCCTGATGTAGATAAAATCAACGGACTTAGCCCTGTTATTTCTATCGAACAAAAAACTACTTCGCGCAACCCGCGCTCAACCGTTGGTACCGTTACAGAGATTTACGATTTCATGCGCTTGCTGTTTGCCCGAGCGGGCGAGGCGTTCTCATATATCAATGGAGATAAAATGGTGCGGCAGAGTGAAGAGCAGATTCTCGATGCGATCATTAACAATTTTACGGGAAAGAAATTGGTGGTGCTTGCCCCCGTCATCAAAGCAAGAAAAGGGCATTATCGCGAGTTGTTTGTTCAAATCAGAAAGCAAGGTTATACCAAAGTGCGGGTTGATGGCGAGATCATAGACATCACTGCTAAAATGCAAGTGGATCGATTTAAGATCCACGATATTGAAATTGTGGTAGACCGTATTGTGCCTCCCGATAGCCATCGGAACGCAGATCGTTTTCGGATTGGGCAATCGGTAAACACTGCGTTGAAAGAGGGCAAGGGAATTATCATGGTGCAGGAAGAGAATGGCAAAGTGCACTACTTCTCGAAATTTTTGATGGATCCAAAAACAGGTTTGTCATACGATGAACCGGCTCCGAATAATTTTTCATTTAATTCGCCCTACGGTGCTTGCCCTACCTGCCATGGCTTAGGCCAGATTGAAGAGATCACCGAGGAATCTGTTATTCCAGATAATAAACTGAGCATCAGTCGTGGAGGTATTTTGCCGTTGGGCGAGTATCGCGACATCTGGATATTTAAAAAGATAGAAGCGATCCTTAAACGATACAAACTCACACTCACTACACCCATCAAAGACATTCCAGAAGATGCGTTGAAAGTATTGTTGTATGGCGATGAAGACCCAATAGCCGTCCCTTCGGTAAAATACCCCGGCACAGAATGGAATACTAAGTTTGAAGGCATTGTAAATTTCTTGCAAAAGCAAAAAGACGAAGGCTCGGATGCCATTAAAAAATGGGTCGATGATTTTACCATCACCAAAGTTTGCCCAGAGTGTCATGGTGCGCGTTTAAAAAAAGAATCGCTTCATTTTAAAATCGATCAAAAAAATATTGCCGAGTTGGCAAACTTAAATATCGATGCGCTCAAAAAATGGTTTGACGGATTGGAATCCAGAATCACCGACAAACAAAATCAAATTGCCGTTGAAGTATTGAAAGAGATTCGAAAGCGTATCGGCTTTTTGTTGGATGTCGGGTTGAATTATTTGCATCTCAATCGCCCGCTGAGAACGTTGAGTGGGGGAGAAGCTCAGCGCATTCGCTTGGCAACTCAAATAGGGACGCAATTAGTGGGGGTTTTATATATTTTAGATGAACCCAGCATCGGACTACATGCAAGAGATAATGCCAAGTTGATCAAGGCACTCAAAGACTTGCGTGATTTAGGAAATTCAGTGATCGTAGTTGAGCACGATAAAGAAATGATGCTGGAGGCAGATTACATTATCGATGTGGGCCCCGGTGCTGGCAGACATGGAGGAAATATTGTTGCCGAAGGCGACCCCGAAACATTTTTGAAGATTGATAGCACCACCGCCAAATACCTGAGTGGAAAAATGGGCATCAAGTATTCTAAAGAAAGAAGAAAAGGCACTGGTGAGAAACTTTCTTTGCTCGGCTCCACCGGAAACAACTTAAAGAATGTTGATCTCGAATTAGCACTCGGCACATTTATCTGCATCACAGGCGTTTCGGGAAGCGGGAAATCTACGCTGATCCACGAAACCCTTTTCCCAATTTTAAATCAACACTTTTTCAATTCGCGGCAAGCGCCACTGCCTTATAAAAAGATTGATGGATTGAAGTTGATCGACAAAGTGATTGAAGTGGATCAATCTCCCATTGGCAGAACCCCACGGTCGAATCCGGCAACGTACACGGGTGTATTCACTGACATTCGCGATTTGTTTTCTCAGATGCCCGAGGCAAAAATCCGGGGCTACAAAACCGGCCGTTTTTCTTTCAACGTAAAAGGTGGGCGCTGCCAAACATGCGAAGGTGCCGGCTTGCGCCTAATTGAAATGGAATTTTTGCCCGATGTTTACGTGCCCTGCGAAACGTGCAAGGGCAAACGCTACAATCGCGAAACATTGGAAGTGCGCTTTAAAGGGAAATCTATTTCGGATGTGTTGGATATGACGGTGGAGGAAGCAGTTACCTTTTTCGAAAAACTTCCGCGTATCCTGCGCAAGATTGAAACCCTAAATGAAGTAGGTCTCGGATATATTTCACTGGGACAACATGCCACTACACTTTCGGGTGGTGAAGCACAACGTGTAAAATTAGCAACCGAACTTTCTAAACGCGATACGGGCAAAACACTTTATATATTGGATGAACCCACTACAGGTTTGCATTTTCAAGACATCAGCCATTTGCTGGATGTATTGCAAAAGTTGGTAGACAAAGGAAACACGGTATTGGTGATCGAACACAACATGGACGTAATCAAATCTTCTGATTACATTATTGATCTCGGTCCTGAAGGTGGAGCAGGTGGTGGGCGCATCATCGCCAAAGGCACACCCGAAGAAGTTTCTAAAAATCCTGCCAGTTACACGGGCAAGTTTTTGAAGCCGGAATTAAATAGCAATAAGTAGGCATATAAAAGGGATTTAAGTTTAGTTCTTTTGGGACTCTTTCATACATCATTTGGCTGATATTCATCTCGAATCGTTAAATTTGTTGAAACTAGATACCATGGACGCGATCATTAAAATACGCTCTTCTGAATTTAATGAAGAATTATTCAAAAAAATTAAGGACTTGATTAAACAAAGAGATGCTTTTGTAACAATTGCCGTACATGATCGCGATTCCTCAGCGATTGAAACCAACGAAGAGTATTTAAACAGGCTTGACAAATCAGTGCTCGATATTGAATCAGGTGAAGGAAAAACCTTCACGATGAAGGAACTAGAAAGCTTTATCAAGGAATAGACTTGATGAAAAAGATTGTATTTGCCCCCAATGCAATCAAAGACTTAGTCCAATATAAATCGGGCAATAAAAAATTAGCTTTTAAAATTTTTGAGCTTCTAGAAGACATTCAATCAAACCCGTTTCATGGATTAGGAAAACCAGAGCCATTAAAAGGAAATTTCACAGGGTTTTGGTCTAGGAGAATCAACGATGAACATCGATTGATATACAGAGTGACGGAAGAATCCATATTGGTGCATTCTTGTTTTGGTCATTACAAAGTCTAAGCTCAATGCCTAAAGCGGGTGCATCATCGCCAAAGGCACACCCGAAGAAGTTTCTAAAAATCCAGCAAGCTACACGGGTAAGTTTTTGAAGCCGGAATTGGCGTAATTTACCTCCAGTGTAACTTTCGTTTTTACCACGAAACGAATTTCTACTTTTATGCGCGTGATCAACAATAAAAACAAACTGTATTGGAGTATGCAATTAGGCGGCTGGGCTTTGTTTGCCTCCATTCAAATTGTTGCTTCCATTTTCAACTCTGAACGGGCAGAAGTAAGCACGCCCCGTATTTTATTTTTGGTATACGAGGCACTGTTTTGCTTATCACTGACTCATTTATTTCGATATTTTATTTTAAAATGGCAATGGCTTAATCTTGGATTTCCGAGATTGATCCCTCGGGTAATAGCGGGTGTGTTCGCGCTGGGCGCAATGATGTATTTGCTGCGTATTCCGGTTTCGCTTCCCCTTGGGTTGTTTAAAAAATCGGTGGCACTTGATCCCATTGTATTTTTTGGTCAATCTGTATTTTATGCCATTATTTTTTTCTTATGGTCAGTACTTTACTTTATTTATAATTACTTTGAACGGTATAATAAATCATTAAAATACGAAGCGTCCGTGAAGGAGATTGAACTCAGCAATCTGAAATCCCAACTGAACCCTCATTTTATTTTCAATGCGCTGAACAGCATCCGGGCATTGGTAGATGAGGATCCTACGAAATCAAAGCAAGCCATCAACCAGCTCTCTAGCATTTTGAGAAATTCGCTTACCATTGAAAAGCGAGGGCTCACTCCCTTCGATGAAGAAATGAAAATGGTGAAAGACTACCTGGGGCTGGAGGGTATTCGTTTTGAAGAGCGCCTTTTGGTTGAATTTGACATCGCTGATGGCTCGAACGATTTTTTGGTTCCACCGCTCATGATCCAAACGCTGGTAGAGAATGGGGTAAAGCATGGCATCGGCAAGCTCACCAAAGGAGGCTTAATTCAGCTATCCACGCAAATTGTTGACGATGTATTAAAAATAGGTATCCGAAATAGCGGGCATTACGTTAATGGACTCGGGACTCATGCGGGGCTCGGTATACCTAACACCATTCAACGGTTGAAGCTTTTGTATGGAGACGCAGCCCACTTCGCAATCACTAATGAAAAAGATAACTTTGTCTTAACAGAGATCATTATTCCACATTTGCCTACAACGAGAGAATGAAAGCACTAATTATTGATGATGAGCGCTTGGCGCGAAAGGAGTTGATGAAGTTGTTGGAAGCACACCCTTCTGTTGTGGTAGTGGGCGAAGCGGCCAACGCAGACGAGGCGGAGAAAATGATTGAAGAACTCAATCCGGATTTGCTTTTTTTGGACATACAAATGCCGGGGCGCACCGGGTTTCAATTATTAGAATCGCTTGACTCTGCTCCCATGGTGGTCTTTACAACAGCCTATGACCAACACGCTCTAAAAGCATTTGAAGTAAATGCATTGGATTATTTATTAAAGCCGATTGTTGCCGAACGGTTGAATGAAGCAGTGCATAAAGTGATGGAGAAAGAGCGGGTCAAAACCGGACGAAGTGAAGAAAAGAAGTTAGGATTGGAAGATCAGGTATTTGTAAAAGATGGTGAGCGTTGTTGGTTTGTGACCTTGGCCAACGTGCGCATGTTTGAATCAGATGGAAACTATATCAAAGTGTATTTTGACAATAACCGCCCAATGATCCACAAATCACTGAATGCACTCGATGAGAAATTGGATGAACGTGCCTTCTTCCGGGCCAGCCGCAAACATATTGTAAACTTGAGTTGGGTAGAGGGTATTGAGCCTTGGTTCAATGGCGGTCTCATGGTGAGATTAAAGGGTGGCGACAAAGTGGAAGTAAGCCGCAGACAGGCAGCCAAGTTTAAGGATATGATGAGTTTGTAGGATTTATACCCTAAGCTCAGAAAGTAGTAACTTAAAGCCAGGCAGTTCGGGCTCACCTGAAATAGATTTATTAAAATTAGTATGAGTAGATACCCGTTTACCCGAGCGGTAAACATAAACAATCTCTTCATCGGCATCAATCAGCCAACCAAGCCGACAGCCATTCACGATCCATTCCGACATTTTTTCTCTCAGCTCTTTAATTGTATCCCCTTTCGATCGAAGTTCTACAATAAAATCGGGACACAGGTGAGGGAATTTTTCTAGGTCTTCTTTACTTACTTTTTTTAATCGTTCATGACTCACCCATGCAGCATCAGGATTTCGCATAGCGCCATTCGGGAGGTAAAATCCAGTGTCTGAATCTACAGCGATTCCTAATTTATTTTTTTTACTCCACGCATTTTACTGCTCGAGAATAGAAATGTTTCGCCTACTTGTATTGAAACCAGTTGGAGACGTAATAAAAATTAATCCTTTTGCATCCCTTTCAAACTTTAAAGTACGATTGTCTTGGCAGAAATGAAAAAACTCCTCGTCTGTCAAACGTTCAAGAATCCGTCCTTTCAAAAGTTGATTTGAGATCATAATCTAAAAATACAAAAATTACTTCAACACCAACTCAATCAGCTCTTTCTCCACACTCCAATCTTTGGCGAGTTTAAGCATGGCCGTGGCTTCCATTTCTGTTACGTAACCTTTTAGGTTGTTAGCTTGCCAAACCATGTTAATTAGCTCAACCCGCTTCTCTTTAGTATAGTCGCCAATAATTTCATTGAGGTAGATTCGCGCACGATCAAAAGAGGTAAGGTAGTCTTTGGCAATGAAATCCAAGCCCCATTGCAAAGCGTCATGAGCATCGAGCCGCTGGGAGGTTTCTTCTAAATCAATACGCTCCAGTTCATCTAGCCCATGATAATGATAGATAACTGCTTTCAAAAGCATATAGACTCGCTTTTCATCCTCCGTCATGGCAGAAAATTAGTGATTCTATTTCGATTTTTGTTGATTTTTAGACAGAAACAAATAATTCAATAGCAACTTGGTCAGCGAGCATCTTGCCTTTCTTGGTAAGCGTCATAATCGTTTTATTCAGAACGATAAGTTCTTGCACAAGTAATTTTTGAAGTATGCGTGTTTCAAAGATTGAATACCCAAAGTTTTTTTCAAGGTAAGAAAGATCACAGCCCCACTTCGTTCGCAGGGTAGTGATGATGTATTCGTTGATTTTGTTTTCTCGACTAAGTTGCTCGATCATAAAAGGCACTTCTCCTTTTATTATAGCGTTGATGTAGTGGCTATTGTTGGCGACATTGAATTGCCGGGTCTCCCCGTTGTACGAATGCGCACTTGGGCCAAGACCCAGATATTTCCTTTGCCGCCAATAGCTGCTATTGTGCTTTGAGTGAAAGCCGGGCTTACTAAAGTTGGAAATTTCGTAATGCTCATATCCACTTGAGTTAAGCATGTCCATTAAAACTTCAAAGTCAGCTACGGCCTTATTTTCATCCAATGGTTTTATCCTACCCGTCTTTTGCCATTTTCCAAAAGCGGTTTTTTCCTCTATGGTTAACGAATAGGAAGAAATATGTTCGGGCCGAAGTGCAACAGCCTGTTGAATATCTTTTTTCCAAATATCCTCTGCCTGACCCGGCACCGAGTAGATTAAATCAATGCTGATGTTGTCAAAGCCGGCAGTCCGCGCTCGGTGAATGGACTCGATTGCCTGCTCGCCCGAATGGGCACGGTTAAAGAAAGTCAATGTAGGATTATTAAAGGATTGAATGCCAACACTCAAACGATTGACTCCAAAATTTTTCAATTCTTTCAATTTGTCAGTTGTCAAATCGTCCGGGTTTACCTCCATGGTAACTTCCGCATCATCGTCAACAACAAAATGACTATGAACAGATTCAAAAATAATGTTTAGTTCTTCACCCGATAGTAAAGAAGGCGTTCCGCCACCAAAGTAAAGGGTGTGGATTGGTTCATTGTCGAGATAGGAATGTTGCAAGTTTATTTCCTTGGCAATTGCCTGACAAAGGCGCGTTCGTTGATCTTGATTGGTAGAAAAATGAAAGTCGCAATAGTGGCAAGCTTGTTTGCAAAAAGGTATGTGAATATAAAGGCCCGCCATGAAATGGCTTTAAAGGTATTAACATTTTGGCAAGCAAATCTGATCCCGTGTGGTTATGCCGATCAATTCTGATACTTTTGCCAAATATCTTTTTCGGTGCGATTGACTATTCTTCTTTGGATGCTTTCTTTGATTTCCTTCGCACAAGGAAATGACCGGCAAGGGAATGACTTAAAAGGTCAATGGTTGGTAAATCAATCAGGCCAACTTTTTCGATACGACAACCAGGCCACTACATCCATTTTTTTCTGGGTGGATGGCAAGCGACAAAAAGGCAACCGATTATCCCTTTACGGAAAGCATCCCTATTCTGTTTTTGTTGATGGCAAATTGATTTCGCAAAATACGGGCAAAGCCAATTTTTCGATTGACAGTCTATCCAAGATTTATTCACATCAGTTGTTCATCGGCTTGTTTTCGCCACAGGGCGTTAGTCACCTGTTTTCGGAGATCGAATCGAAGCCCTCGCTGGCTCAAGATGCATTGGTAGTACGGAAAGGGAGTTATTTTCTTGACTTCACTATTTTGGCTTCGTTGCTACTGATCATCGGGTTTATTTTGTTTTTACGAACAAATGCTATGTTAACATTAGATTACCTTGATTTTAAGAAACTGTTTTCGTTTCAAGACCGAGATGAGAGCACCCTTACGTTGAGGATTGCCTCAAGTGTAAACATATTGATTTACCTCTTTGCCAGTTTCTTTTTAGGATTGTTGCTTTTGGCCTCTTTCCATTTGATGGGAAGTAGGGTTTCACTTACCCAGCAATTTTTGGTTCAATCTACAGCGCTAGGTTTTTGGCAGTGGACTGTCCTTTCAAGTATAGTGTTTGGATTGCTCATTGCTAAGCTGTTTTGGCTTGTCTTACTCAGTGCGCTCTTCGGGTTTCGCGATACGGTGAGAATTCAGTTTTTTAATTTTGTGCGAGTTATCTTGAGTGCAGTAACGTTGCTGGCGGCCATTAGTCTCGTTTATTTCATTTTCAATATTAGAGAGCAAAATTATTTTTTTCATTTGCTCACGATCCTCTCAATTGTCTTCACAATCGGTGTAGTAGCGACTTATTTCAAACTCACGGCTCGCATGCCCTTCCATTTTTTTCATTTATTTTCCTACCTTTGCGCATCCGAAATCATCCCGTTGATGGTCTTGATTAAGGTGTTTTTCTACTAAGCCCAACCGATACGTGCTGATATGACAGAAACTGCGACTGACAGAATGCGAAAAGTAAAAAGCATTCTGGTGACCCAGGAGGCCCCTACTGATGTTAACTCACCTTACCTCAAGCTTGCTGAAAAGTACAACCTGAAAATTGATTTCCGGCCGTTCATTCAGGTAGAACCAGAGCCGGCAAAAGAATTCCGCAAACAAAAAGTAGATATTCTTCAGCACACCGCAATTATTTTTACGAGTCGCAATGCTGTAGACCATTTTTTTGCAATCTGCCTGGAGCTCAAGTTGGAGATGCCCGCAGATATGAAGTACTTCTGTATCTCCGATCAGACTTCCAATTACCTTCAGAAATATATAGTCATTCGAAAACGAAAAATCTTCGCGGGCTTAAAGGACACAAAAGACCTTTTGGAGATAATTAAGAAACACAAAAACGAAAAATTTCTTTTTCCCTGTTCCGATATTCGAAAGAATGATATCCCAGATTTCCTGCGGGAGAATGAATACAATTTTACCGAAGCCGTTATCAACCACACGGTAGCTGCCAATCTCAACGATCTGAAGAATGTTTATTATGACATTCTCGCTTTTTTTAGCCCGTCAGGGATCAATTCACTTTTTGTTAACTTTCCTGACTATAAACAAAACAATACCCGCTTAGCCGCTTTTGGCTCATCCACCGCAAAGGCTGTGAAAGATGCGGGGCTGTTTCTAGATATTGAGGTTCCGCAACCAAATGCCCCATCTATGACTGGTGCATTGGAGATTTATATTAAAAAGGCGAATGGCATAAAATTATAACTGGATCTGTTTTTCAGGGCGACAGTTGATGGTCCGAAATAATCACTTCATTGTTACGTTTTTAGTTAAGTTCACATTTTATTACTCTTTAATTACATTCGCTTGTCTGGTTTTGTTTATTTGACTTATCTTTAAGATTCCTTTTGTATTGATATTAAAAAGTAATGAGATTTATTCTGTGTTCGGTGTTGATCTTCTCGCTAGCAGGCACTGCCTTTGGTCAGCAAGATCCGCAGTTTACTCATTATATGTTTAACACCCTTTATTATAATCCCGGCTTTGCTGGAGTAGAGGGCGTGACAAAACTAACGGCCATTCATAGAAGTCAATGGTTGGGCTATGCCCCCACAGTAGGTGGCGGTGGCGCCCCTACGACCCAAATAATCTCCATAACTTCGCCCATTTTCAAATTAAATAGTGGTTTTGGAGCTCACATTGTTAACGACCAGTTGGGGCCACAGAATAATTTAGAGGCTCAAGCTTCCTATGCCTATCACTTAGGGGTGAAAGACGGCAAGTTAAGTTTTGGCTTAAGGGCAGGTATTTTTTCCCAGACAATCAATTTTGACCAATATCGGTTCATTGATCCAAATGATCCGTTGCTGGGAGACAAGCGGGGATCGCAATCTCAAATACGTCCTGATCTGGCAACGGGTATCTATTGGAGGAAAGAAAAGTACTACGTGGGCGTAAGTTTTAATCATCTGCTTCGCTCCACATTTGACTTCGGCCTAAGCCAACGCAACTCCCTTCAAACTCATCTTTATGTAACGGGTGGCTATTTTTATGAACTTAATTTTGACTTGAAATTTCAATTCATGTCGATCGTTCAATCTGATTTTACGAGAACTACGGTCAACCTAGGTGGCATTGCCTATTTTAAAGATATCATGTGGGGGGGGCTTTCATTTCGTTCCTCTGAGGCTGCGATTCTCATGTTTGGGTACAGCCTGCTAAAAGACAAATCATTAAAGATTGGTTACGGATTAGATTATGTCATTCAAGATCAAGCCGCCAAGCGACCTACTTCACATGAATTGATGCTAACTTATGAACTACCCGTAAACCCGGGTAGCGGTAAAAAGGTAGTACGTACCCCCCGTTATAGGCACTAAATGAAAAATAATTTTGGTTTTTTTGAGAAATTGTCCAATTTGGTGCCTCGGTGTTAATTTTAAAAGGCGAAAAAGAATAACTTTCGAACCCGTTCGTTACAACTAAAAAAAAATTGTAAGGAGCGATTGTAATAACAAAAGACTTATGAAGAAAATGGTTTTTAAGAGAGTTCTGTACTATGCTTTAATCCTCTCAATCACCTCAGTTGTGGCTAGCTGCGGGCTTTTAGGAATTGGTAAAAAAGGAGGCGCGGGTGATCCCTCTGGCGAAGTGGTTGGACAATCAGCTATCGAACGGAGACCTGGGTTTGCCCAGATTACGCCTTTCGGCATGGTTCCAATTCCAGCCGGTACGTTTCACATGGGGCAGGCCGATGAAGATCCTGCTTCCACCCAAATCAATTTTAACAAGCAAATTACAATTGGGCCTCTTTTCATGGATGAGACAGAGATCACCAATGATGAGTATTTGCAATTTGTTGATACATATTTAAAAGCATTTACAGATGGTGCGGGTGTTCCAACCTACTTCCCAGCAGTAGCTAGCGAAACTGAATTCAAAGCTAAGTACGCACCTGATACCACGGTTTGGATGAAAGACTTTACTCATCACATGGGCGATCCAATGGTGAACTATTATTGGCAACACCCCGGCTATTCAGATTATCCGGTAGTGGGTGTGAGTTGGGAGGCCGCTGCATTCTTTGGTCGTTGGAGAACGGCTTTCTTGAACGAATGGAGAAAGGTAAACAGAGATCAGCCCCCTATGCCAGCGTTCCGCCTACCATCTGAGGCAGAATGGGAATATGCGGCAAGAGGAGGAAGAGACATGAATAAATATCCTTGGGGTAATCCATATATTAGAAACTCAAAAGGCTGTATGTTAGCTAATTTCAAACCCGGTAGAGGAAATTATTTCGATGACGGCTTCGCATATACCTCGCCCGTAGGTGTTTATTTCCCTAACGATTACGGACTTGTAGATATGTCAGGAAACGTGGCGGAGTGGTGTTTAGATGACTTTTATCCAGCGTCCGTTCCCACCGTTTGGGATTTGAATCCACAATACATAGACAAAAACGCCTATGACAAGGACGGAAATTCAAAGGAAACATATAATGCGAGAAAGATCACTCGTGGTGGTTCATGGAAGGATGTGGCTTACTATTTGGAAACAGGAACGCGTACTTATGAGTATAAAGACTCGACTCGTGCTTATATCGGTTTCCGGTGCGCCATGACTAATTTGGGTCGTTCATCCGGTACAGAATTTCAATAATTCAAAACTACTCCTATATTTATAAAAACTAAGACTAACCTAAATTGTATAGAACATGGCAAAGAAAAAAGGCGGATTTTCGGAATTATTATTTACGGCCATTATGCCCAAGGTATATGGGATTGGTGCAGCGGTCGTTATTATGGGTGCTCTTTTCAAAATCCAGCACTGGGAAGGCGCAAATGAGATGTTGATTTTAGGACTTGGGACGGAAGCTGTGATATTCTTTTTAAGTGCTTTTGAACCCAAGCATCCAGAAATCGAATGGGCAAAAGTGTATCCAGAATTGGCTGAAGACTATGAAGGCCCGGTAAATCCCAATGCCACCAAAATAAGCAATAAGCCATCAGGTGAGTCGCCATTGTTGAAAATAGATGAGATGTTGAAAACCGCCAAAGTGGATCAAAATCTGTTGGATAATTTGGGCAAGGGACTGACCAATTTGGCCACGTCAGCTTCACAGATGAGCAATCTTTCTAATGCGGCTGTAGCAACAAATGATTATGCAAAAAATGTGCAAGCTGCCTCTGCTTCGCTTACTGAAATGAACAAGTCCTACGGTACTGCCATGAAGGCTGTTGGCGCTATGGCAGATGCATCAAAAGACTCAAGTGAGTACCACAATCAGGTTAAGGCGGTAACGAAGAACTTGGCTGCGTTGAATACCATTTATGAAATGGAGTTGAAGGATGCAGATTCTCATGTGAAGAATATGAACAAGTTCTATGAAAGTCTTACTGGTGCGATGCAAGGTCTTTCTAAAGTGGGGGACAACACAGCGAAGTTTACTTCTGAGTTGGGTAGTTTGACCAATAACTTAACTGCCTTGAACAAAGTTTATGGTAGTATGCTTACTGCCATGAAGGGAAGTAATTAATTGAATTTGCCGTTTTTAAGATACGATTCTAACAATTTAAACTAATTAGACATGGCAGGTGGAAAGGAAACAGGCAGGCAAAAGATGATCGGTATGATGTACATGGTGTTAACCGCCCTTTTGGCGCTTAACGTTAGTAGTGCTGTACTCGAGAAATTTGCCATCATCAATTCAACCTTAGTGGACTTAGTCAAGGATTCGCGGGAGTCCAATGATAAATTGGTGGAAGCCATTCAGGGTTCAACTGTGAAAAGTGACTTGGTAGATGACACAAAAAAGAAAGCTAAGGAAGTAAGAGACCTTACGAAAGCAACCCTTTCTTACATGGACGAGGTAAAGGTAAAAATGTCGACTGATGAAAAGGGCGTAGCAATAAAGGAAATAGTTCAAGACCTTCATCACGCAGATGAACTAATGTTAAATGAGAAGAACGGAAAGGGCAGTAGTTTGGCTCTAATTTACCAGAAGGCGT
Source organism: Cytophagales bacterium (assembly GCA_038250265.1). Classification (GTDB taxonomy): domain Bacteria; phylum Bacteroidota; class Bacteroidia; order Cytophagales; family Cyclobacteriaceae; genus ELB16-189. The sequence continues at coordinate 13,932 of JBBSCN010000070.1, forward strand.
TGGATAAACATGTTATTCAGTTAAACGGTATTATGAAGTCGAAAGAGCCATTTAAGGCGATCACAAAAAGAGCCGGGGACTACCCTATGTTTGCCAATGCCAAACAGGAGTTGAAAGATCAACCCTATGATGCATTTGCTTTTCACGGAACTCCTACTATGGGTGCTATTGCATACGTGACTCAGCAACAGACGGAGATTTTGGAGTATGAGCGAAAAGCTTTGACAGAACTGCTTGCAGTTACAGAGGGAAAAGTTTATAAGGTCGATCAACTAGTCCCAATGGTGAGATCGCTTACAAATAGCTTGGTGGCCGGAGCAACCTACGAAGGAGACTTGTTCTTGGCAGGTGCAGCGTCTGGAGTAGACCCTGTAATGTTTAAAGGTAATGAGTCGGTTAAAGTACAAGAGGTGGAGCTTTCCAAAGGAATGAAAATCAAGATGGGGAAAATAAGCTTTAAGGCTTCAGCGTCTAACTATGATAATGGAGTAGCGAAAATGTCTTATCCGGTTAAAATTGTTGTTCCAAATAGAGATCCAATCGAGCAGAACATCGAATATTTTGTAATAAAGCCAAATGTAAAGTTTGAATCAGCAGCATCGAGTACGTTATACAAGGACTGTGGAAACGTAAAAAATATTTCGATACCGGGTCTTTCGGATATGTCGGCCGTCAGCCTTTCTTGCTCGCCAGAAGATGGGAAAATTATCGCACTTGGGTCGGGTCAGTTTTCATTGCTTCCTTCCCGTGCAGAGATGAAAGTGAGGATCACAATGGCTGGAGCGGACATTGGAATTGAGAAATTTTCTGCGGTACCTGTTCCAGAGCCACAGTTTGTCTTAAAATCAGGTAGCCAAGAGATCAATTTTGAAAAAGGGGTTTCGCCTAGTTCTAGGGTAACCGTGGACATCAGATTGCCTGATGCGTTTATTGCTCAAAATAAGAAGGATGCGGGCTATAGAATTACTAAACTCCGGATATCTACAAGGGCAGGTACTAAAGAATTCACCAGTGGTTCGATTAACCTCGCTGACTTGGGGGCAAGGAGTGGAGATAACTTAGCAATCACCTCCATTACAGTTGTCAGGTCTACATACGATCCTAAGGATGACGACAATTTGCCCGTTAACTTTAAGTTCACACCAATAGCTATA
>JBBSCN010000071.1:0-15003 GCA_038250265.1 Cytophagales bacterium
ACGCAGGGTTAACGGCCACGAGTTGTCCCTGCAAATGAGAAGTAAGTTCTGTAATTTTTAATCCGCAAGACTCCACCGTCTCACGAAGTTCATCTGCGTAGTCTTTACTTTCAGCTGCTTTTTTTAAGTCGATGCACCGCGTATCCCAACTAGGAATTTGCACGCCCACATAACCCAAGGAAGCTGCCCATTTGCAAATAGATTTTAAATTATCGAAGGGCGGCTCATCTCCCATGAACTGCGCGAGGAAAATGCCTGGGCCTTTTAGTGTGGTCATTGAATCTATTTAAGAATTATGATTTACGATTTTTGATTTCTTGGCGTCTGCTGTGACTCAGCCCCGACCACGCGAGACACACGTGGCCACCCCCTCTCCACTTCGTGTAGGGAGTACGCAAACCGATGTGGGTTGGGTTAATCATTAGTTTTGATTTCGTCTTGGCAAGTTGGACACAAGTTCATTTTCAAATTTTCAAATCAACCAATTTTCAAATTAAACTTCAAATGTTGTCCACTTCTCTTTGCTCTGCCCGCTCTTTACTACGTTATCAATAAACGCCATTCCTCGAATGCCGTCTTCAACGGTGGGAAAATCTATTACTGCCGCTGCCGTGGTGCCATCTATTCGGGCGGACAATGCGAGGGCAAAATTGCGGTAGAGATTCGCAAACGCTTCTAGGTATCCTTCCGGATGACCAGCTGGTGTACGGAAGTTAAAAATCGCATCATTGTGCAAAAATCCATTGGTACCACCTCTCAAAAGTTGGGTAGGCTTATCAAGCCATTTTACGATTAAGGTATTTGGTTCCATCTGCGCCCATTCGATGCCGCCCTGCTCCCCATAAATTTTTATTCTCAAATTATTCTCCTCACCGGCAGCTACTTGCGATGCAATCAATACACCGGCAGCACCGTTATCAAATTTCAACAATACGTTCCCATCATCATCCAATCCCCGCCCAGCAACCAAAATATTTAGGTCAGCACATAATTGAGTAATTCTCAATCCAGAAATAAACTCCGCGAGGTGGGCGGCATGCGTACCGATGTCCCCCATGGAACCTGCCTTGCCTGATTTTTTAGGATCCGTCCGCCAAGCAGCCTGCGCATTACCTTCCCTTTCGCTCAACTTACTCAACCACCCTTGTGGATATTCTACCACTATCTTTCTGATTTTTCCCAACACGCCTTCACGCATCATCGCTCTTGCTTGCCTCACCATTGGGTATCCTGAATAAGTATGTGTAAGGCAAAGGATCAAACCTGTTTCATCAACTTTCTTTTTTAACTGACGTGCTTCGTCTAGCGAAAACGTAATTGGTTTTTCTATTACAACATGAAAGCCTTTCTCTAACGCAAGCATGGCAGGAGCAAAATGAGCGAAGTTGGGCGTAACGATTGTGACGAAATCAATCCGCTTATCAGCTGGGAGCTTACTCTCCTTTTCAATCATTTCCTCATAGGTCAAGTAGGTACGATGCTCATCTAAAAAAAGCGCTTTGCCGCTTTCCTTCGCAATTTCGGGGTTGATGCTAAGCGCACCCGCCACTATCTCAATGAGGCCGTCCATATTGGCGGCTATGCGATGGATGGAGCCTATGAAGGCATCTTTACCTCCCCCTACCATTCCCATTCTAAGTTTGCGATTCATAATTTCTATTTAGTAAATCCGGATAATGGAATGAAAAATAAACAATTTATGATTACCAATGAACAGAATAGTGACAAACCCAAAATAGTTTATGAATTGCATAGCTTACGCTATTGGTAGGACAATTCGAAACTCAGTTCCCTTCCCTTCATAAGTGGTAAAGGAAATGTTACCACCACACTGCTCTACTCCCTGTTTTGCAATTGCCAAGCCTAAGCCCGAACCAAATTTTTTGGTGGTAAAATAGGGAACAAATATCCGATCCAATAAATCATCAGAAATTCCGTTGCCATTATCTTGAAACAAAATAATGCATTGAGACGCCTCTTGTAGGAGCTTAATAGTAACCGTGATAGGTTCAGTTTCTTTCCCCGCCTGAAGGCCGTTCAGAATCAGGTTTGAAAAAATACGGCTCATCAATTGATCATCACCCATTACAACAACAGATGACGCATTTGCCTCCAAAAAAACATTCCCTGAAGGATGATTATAATATAGGTCAACGGTCGTCTTCAATACAAAGGTGATATCAATGCGTTCCAAATTTGGGGTCGGCATTTTAGCGAATGTGCTAAACGATGAGGCAATCTGATTTAGAATCTCCACCTGACCCAACAAAGAGCGAACAGTTTTTTGTTTTTCATCGTTACCTCGATAGGCCAACTCCATTTGCTGCAGCGTGAGTTTCATAGGGGTGAGCGGGTTTTTTATTTCGTGTGCTACTTGCTGCGCCATCTCACGCCAAGCACTTTCCTTTTGCGTCCGAGCCAACTGAATTCGACTAGCTTCCAAATTGTTAACCATTCGATTATATTCATTTACCATCAATCCTATTTCGTCATTGGATTTCCATTTTAGGACAGCGTTTTTGCCAAACGTAGTATTGCGCAATGTTTTGGTGATAAACTGAAGCGGAAAAATAAGTGACTTAACCGCATAAGAAGAGACAAACGAAAACAACAAAAATACTCCGACAAAAATGACGAGGATGTTAGATAATACGATCGCTTGGTTCTTCTCGATTTGATCAGCTGATTTGAAAAACGGCAAATTCAGAATAGCAATTAACTTACCGTTGGCGGGATTATCAATAGCCAAATAAGAATTGTTAAATGTAAAGCGGCCAATGTTTTCTTTCTTTAGAAAATAGTTTTCTTTCTCTCTCGCCAACCGTTCCCAAGCCACCCTACTCATCAAATTAGAAGTTAACTGATTATCAAAAATTTCAGGCTGGCTGGAGGCCATTAACTTACCCATAGTATTGTAAACGTTTATGTCGATACTGGAGGAAGTTGAAAGTTCTTTTAACCGATTCTCGAGTCCACTATCATCCACCGAATCACTGTGCATTTCAAAATACCGGCCAATTCCCTGCGTCAATTGTTGAGCTTTCTGACGAAGTTCACCCTGGAGCTGATTTTCGTTGGCTGTTCCGATGAGCTTCAGGGTAACAGCCGAAACCAACATAAGCGGTAAAATGAATGCTAAATACACATACAATTGAATACGGGTAGAGTAGTTAAGCATTCCCCCTCGCCACCATTTAATCAGGCTGTAAATCACCACCCAGAAAAGAATTATTGATAGTCCTAGTGCAAATTGAAAAGAGAAATTCGCAAACACATAGAAGATAGGGTAGGAATTTGATGTGATAACTACCATGCCAAAATCCCCCTCAGCAACTGCATGAATGTATCCATCTTTTTCTATTCCCTTTTGGAAAATAGACGGATTGGACAGGTCGAGTATATTAAGATTTTTTTCGTAGTTGAAATCGCCAAAGCTGCCCACCAATTTACCTTTAGAAAAAAAAGCATAGCTAAAATCCTTGCCCGAGGCAAACTGAGCAAACCGATTGTCCAATAGAAGTTCTGGGTAAACGGTTCTGGGTAGAATATGCTTAAGAGACAACTCCAAGACGATAAAACCTAGAGGGGAATTCAGTTTCGATACTTTGACCAATCCAATGTATTGCCTTACCGATTGTCCCCCACGTTGCTCCACCCTGTAAACACCATCGTACTCAGTTTTTACTGATCCCTCTTGCAGGGCGCGAATGGAAGTTCCTAATCCGTCTTGTGATTGATTTCCTATTGGTTCTCCCGAAGAATCAAACAAATAAATTTTAGTCGTGTAACGATCAAAATAGGAACCAAGGTAAACCTGTGAAACCCGCTGCCGAATAACCCCTTTTGGCAAAAACGGGTTAGCAAAACGAGATTGTATAAATGCATCGTCCACTAGGCGTTTGATATTTTGACTCAATAGAAATTCACCTAAGACATCGTGACTAACCAAATTGCTATTGCCAAATCTAAACTGCGAAAGAATAGTTGCCTCCCGAGAAAAATTCCTAACGCTCAACGCTCCTTGAATACTGTAAGCAGCTATTGCGACCAACAAATACACAAATAACGCAAAGCCCTTTTGTGAAAAAGACCGATAAAGTGAGAAGAAGTAAATGACTAAAAAATATACTAAAGAAACCATCAAGCTAATAGAGTAGTCATGATTGTCGATCCACCAATAAAAAAGAAAAATAATTATCGCTGCCAGTAATGCCAAAATGAATTGAATGTGATTTTTTCGTAAAACATCCGATACAATGCGAATAAAAATATGGCAGAAAAAAAAACTGCTGATCGACCCCGTCACAATAGCTAAAAAAGCCCCCAAGCGAATGGAGTCAAATGAAGCCTGTTGAGTTATGTCTAGTACAATTGATGAGTTATGGAAGATTATTTCGAAAAACAAAAATGGATATAAGAATGAGAACAACGACAGTGTTAAAAGAACTGTAGCTCCAACAACTCTAGGCGTTTGGCCAGTTGAAATCAGCCATCTCACGACTTTAAATCGAGTATAGAAAAGAAAAAAATAAGTGCATAGTACTAACACAACTAACGAATTGAGAATAAAATCGCCCAACGATACATTGTAAGAAGATGATGCAAACAACTGTGGGTTAAAAAAATCAAAATCAGACCATTGAATGGGGAAGCCATATTTCACCATCGCAATTCGGAACGCAAACAAAACAAGTAATCCGAGTAAGAAAGCGTAATCACAATATCCTTGCTGATGAAGGTGATAAATCCATCGCAAAAGGAAAACAATCAACAACAGCAAGCCAACTGCAACAAAAAAAATTGATAAAAAATCGCTCGGGTAATTCTCGCTGGCGCTCGTCTTCGCTATTCTAAAATAACACATACCAGTCTTATCACAAATTGCTAGTCCGCTCAATGAACTCGCTTCCGTTATTTTAATCCCCTGAATAGGGAAAATTGCATCGTTCCAATGAGGCTGTAGGTATCGGTTGACAACTTTAAATTGTTGCATCAGCGGAATAATACCGATCAGAAATCGCGAGGAGTCTATCCCCCATTTACGAATAACAAAATCACCCCGTTGGTTCTTGATGTACCGTACTGAAAATGATTCGTTCAGCAATACTTGATCGGGAATAAATTCATTTTTGCTCCACGCCAGCACACCGCTTTTATCCATCAAAAAGAAACTGCGGTTCAAGGACGACCAATCAACTGTTTCAATTGTTTGAATCAAACGGGTGGCTTCCTGATCAATTGCGCGAAGCTCGGATGAGAAATTACTTGCAACCTTTACCGCAAGGCGAGTGCCCTCAAATGCTTTTTTGAAATATTCATGATATATCCCACCAGCGGATATCATCAGAATAGCGATTATCAAAACGAATGGCTTTTGCTTAAAAAGCATGAGTTGGCTTTGTTAAAAATACTAACAAAAAAGCTAACTCTAAAAATAAATTTACCTACCTCGTTGATTGAGGCCGCCAAACCAATAGAGGAATAATATTCGTGAATACCGAAAACTAAAAGGAATAAAAAGTATGCATGCCAACACAATGGTTACTCCATACACCCAATCTGCTGGGTCGAATGTCGTATAAAGAGTAGCCCAAATTCCGATAAAAAAAACAATAGTAAACGCGTAGCTAACATACAACGCACCAAAGTAAAAACCCGGCTCGGGCATAAATGAAGCATGGCACGATGTACACGTTTCGTTCATAACGCTAAACTTACCAATCTTCGAAAATGGATATTTAAAGATATCGCCTTGATGGCAACGGGGACACTTACCTTGCCAGGCCGCTTTGGTTGAATTTCTTCTCATTTTTCTTGCTCGTGCGATACCAAAAGAAAGCTAAAGCTGATATCGCTAAATAGGGCGCTACAAATAAATAGAGGATCCCAAAATTGATTCCTGCGGCTATTCCAATATTCCCATTGCTAATATTGTTCTCCAATGTTGCCCTACACATGGCGCATTGCGCACTTACTTCAAATATCACAGCCGGGAACAAAAAGAACAATAGGATCAATTTTTTCATTTTGCAAAATGTTTACCACCAATTATCAACTTATGTAATACGGACTAATCATCAAATATACGATAACTCCCGTTATGGCCACGTACAACCAAATAGGGAAAGTAATTCTCGCCAGCCTCTTGTGCCTATCAAAATTTCCCGCCAGGGCCCGTGAAAAAGTCAACAGCACGAATGGGATAACGATAATTGAAAGTAAAATATGCGAAATCAGAATGAAGTAATACACATATCGAACAATGCCTTCGCCACCAAAGGCAGTTGAGTCGCTAAACATATGATAAATCACATACATCACTAAAAACACAGAAGATAAGCCAATGCATGTCTTCATCAAATTCTCATGGAGGTTTCTCTTTCCATTTTTTATCGCATTAACCGCCACTATTAAAAGAACGGCTGTCAGTCCATTAATACTTGCGTAAATAGGTGGGAGAAATGACAGATTATAGCCCGGTATTTTGATTCGGAACAAAGCAGCAACTGCAATCGGTATAACAATCGACAAAGCCGTTATTAGCCCTTTGTACGGCTCTTTTTCCAATACTTTTGCTGATGAATCAGAACTCATTAAACAATATTTTTAACTCTACTATTAATCGATCTGCTTCTTCTCGTGAATTCAACTGGTAATATCCCCTGATCTGTTTTTGACCGTCCACTAACACGGAATTGAACTTATCTGGCAGCAAAAACAAACAGGAAAGTCTTTGGACGGCATCATCTCTTAAGCTATCAGAAATGAAAACAAGTTGCAACTTATTTTGTTCGACTTCTTCTTGTACTCGAAGATTATTTTCTTTGCTCATTTCGTTGAACAGGAAAAGAACGGCTCGCCTGCCATCCCATCCCAAAGAATTCAATGCGGAATCAGGAGCCAAATAAGGAAGCATGTAGGGTAAATCACAACCAGAAACTACTTCGATTTTTTTCTGATGGAATATGGGAATCTCGAACTTATTTTTCCCAAAGAATTTCAAAAAAATAAAAATCAAAACGGGCGTTACGAGAGCCAACGTCAAAAACAAATTCTTCTTTTTCATCTTTTTGAAACCAAACCCATGGCTGTAAAAAAAAATGGCTAAGATCACGCCTTAGCCATTCTATTATTGATCAGGTGATTTTAAAAATTAATAAAATTGATATCCGATAATTTCATGCCTTCATAAACAAAGGCCACCAACATCCAAACGATAAAGACAATCGGCACCATAATCGACCAGAAAAGTACTTTTGCTTCGTAGCGCAAGTGCATGAACTCACCCACAATATAGCCAGCTTTTACAATGGTCATCACCACAAATATAGCCGTCTTGGCTGGGCCGTGTTGCATTGAAAAGGCAATCACAAACTCAACCGCGGTCAACGCGCCTAAGATGCCAGCTACCGTCCAAAGTTGCTTGATCTTTGCCTTGTCGGGGGGTGCTACTGCTATTTCTTCTTCTTCTAAATGATTTGCCATATTAAAAGTTTTGAATGATGCTCCTGATAACTATCGGAATTGAATTAAACGAGGTAAAAGAATGTAAATACAAATACCCAAACCAAGTCGACAAAGTGCCAATATAAGCCAACTTTCTCTACCATTTCATAGTGGCCTCTGCGTTGGTAAACGCCAGTTACCGTATTATAATAAATCAAGAAGTTCAACAACACCCCGCTAAATACGTGAAAACCGTGGAACCCTGTAATGAAGAAAAAGAAGCCCGCAAAATCCTGAGGCCCGTATTGGTTGACGGACAAACTTGCACCTGTTACTACTTTGTCGACCCATTGACCATTAACAAAAGCAAAGTTCTTGATGATGGTTGGTGTATCCGTGCCCACAATGAAGTGCATCCACTCCCAAGCCTGGCAGCCTAAGAAAGTAATACCGCCTAAAATCGTCCATAACATCCATTTTTCAACAGCCTTGCGATCCATTCTATGACCAGCCTCCACTGCCAGCACCATGGTCACACTGCTCATGATCAAAATAAAAGTCATGATACCTACAAACACCAGCGGCAATGAAACACCATGCAGAAATGGAACCGCCTCAAATACCTTTTCAGGAATTGGCCAATAATCCTGTGAAAAAACAAAAGCTTCTACCTCGCCAGTAAACGTTGCATGTGAAGCGCGGACGAGTCCATAAGTGATCAACAATCCTGAAAAGGTAAAGGCGTCTGAAAGTAGGAAGAACCACATCATGAGCTTGCCATAGCTAGCTCCCAAAGGAGATACTCCTCCATTCCAAACATCTTGTCCCGGTGCAGTTGTCGCAGTTGCGTGTGCCATGGTTAGAATTTTATCGTAGCAATGTTAAGAAAACGAACAAATATAGCCAAAGAACACCTAAAAAATGCCAATAAGTTGTGCACATTTCCATCTGCACCATGTTCTTGGAGTGTATTCGTAGCCTGAAGGCGGCATTCAAAACGATCAATAAATAAACAACAGCGCTAATAATATGCGCAGCGTGTAATCCTGTGATCACATAAAGAAATGAGCCAGACGGATTCCCTACCAAATATACACTGTTGGCTACCAAGGCTTTCCAACCCATGTATTGAATCACTAAAAATGCCAACCCCAATATGGTAGTAAGGCCGACCATTATTTTGACCCTTTCTAAATTATCTTTCTTGGCTGCCCAAAAGCCCAACTGCATGGTAACGCTACTGGCTGCTATAACAATGCTGGAAATCAAAAATAAATTTGGAAGGTCGAAGAAAACCCAATTGCCTTCTGCCTGTCGCACGATGTAGGCCGATGTCAATGAAATAAAAAGCATCAGCACACTTGCCATAAAGAGCCACATCCCAAACTTCTTGGGGTTCATCGAGATTGGCTTCTTCGGCTCCTCTACAATCCGATAATTTTCGGAATTAAAATCAACTGTCTTACTCATATCTTTTTTAAATTTTATCTAATAAATAAGCAATCTGCACGATCGGTAAATAAAGGAACGAACCGAACATGATACGCTTAGCCGACTTTTGACTTCCCGTTTTCATCAACGAAAAGGTCTGTGCGAAAAAAGCCACTCCACATATCGAAGCAACGATGGCAGAGTCTAATCCGGTGATCCCAAACTTGGCGGGTAATAATCCCAAAGGAATCAAAAACATAGTATAAACCATGATTTGGATGGCTGTATTCAAATCTCGTCCGCCACCTGAAGGTAGCAACTTAAACCCAGCCTTTTTGTAGTCATCATCCGCAACCCATGCTATCGCCCAAAAGTGAGGAAACTGCCAAATAAATTGTATACCAAAAATGATCAAGGCTTCATACGTAATACTGTTCGTGTAGGCGATCCACCCCAGCAAGGGAGGCAACGCACCGGGAATAGCCCCGACAAACACGGCTATCGGCCCTACCCGTTTTAATGGCGTATAGATAAAACTGTACAGCACCATTGAAACGGCTGACAAAAGCACCGTAAGAGGATTGGTGTATATCCACAAAATCGCCAAGCTGAACAGTAAACAAGCCACTGAAAATAGGGTTGCCTCATTTGCCGAAATCCTCCCCGTAGGAATAGGGCGGTTCATCGTGCGGGTCATGATTTTATCCAAATCCTTTTCAATGATTTGATTAATGCAGACGGAAGCCCCAGAAAGTAAAAAACCACCCAACGTCAGCATTACCAACACTTGCCAATTCAAGCTTTCGCGAGAAGCAAGCCCATACCCAAACGCACACGAGAAAGCTACCAACATCGAAAGTCGCGGCTTCAACAACTCGATATAAGCCCTTGACTTTAAGGAAAACGAACTGATCACACTAATCTCTTGCGCTACCATATCTTATTTATCAAACACAACTGTCGCCTTACTGTTTAGGGCAAACAACAAGTACTGTTGAAAACCAAAACAAATAGAAGCCAACACTAAATGAACGGGCTGAAGGAAAGCGGGAACATTGAAATACGCCATGCCAACACCCGTAAAAAACGAAGCCAAAATTAGCACGAATAATACGCGCGTTAAAACTTTTGCACCAGTAGTTTTATACAATCTCCACAACAATATTAGGTGCAAACCGACCACTAACCACGAAAACGAGCGATGGATGATAAATTCCAACCCAAGCGTAGAAATCCAACTTTCGCGAGATAAAGCGGCAAGTCGGTCTATTGCCTCCCTTACTTGCGTTCCCAAGAAAATCTGCATCAATAAAACTACAGAGCAGGCAAGCACAAGCCACCCAGCTTTCTTTGGTGCACCAACTATTACAGCTGAGCTGTTGCTAGCCAAAAGCAAATAATTCAGCATAGAAACGATTACCAACGCAATAAACATGTGAATAGTAATTGTCCAGGTAGTTAAATTGGTAGAAACCACAATGGAGCCGAACCAACCCTGAAAGATCACCGCAACCAAGGTGGCCGCAGCAACCCAAAAAATAGTGGGTTTTTGCTTTCTAAAACTTCTGGATTTCCAAAAAAGAGCGATAATCAACAATCCAATAACTACTCCCGCCAATCGGTTTAAGTATTCAATCCACGTCTTTACAGCGTTGAAGTCGGCTTCGACTAAAATGCTTTTGTCAGCGGTTATCCTATCAGCAGTTTTGTTCATACCTAGTGCCTTTAGATACCGAACAAATTTCTGGTTTTTCTTTTCTCGGCCTTGAGCGAAAATCTCTTTGTAATTGGTAGGCAATTGATCAACGGAAGTAGGTGGAACCCACTGCTCAAAACACTTTGGCCAATCGGGGCAACCCATGCCAGAACCCGTGGCACGCACAATACCGCCCACGGCTATTAAAAAATAAACAGCGACCAAGGTTGCTAAGCAAAGCTTAAAAAATCCCTTGGTCGCTGTTGAATTCAATTATCTTTCCTAATCGCTTGGATTAGTGTTTGCTGTTTTCTACTACGATCGCCCCTCTTCCCATCTCCAATTTGATCTCGTCATTCTCGTGAGGGAAATTAGATTCAGGTGTTTCAGAATAGGGAATGTGCTGCGGAATAAAGTCTTCTTTTGATCCCGGCTTACTGTAATCATAAGGCCAACGGTATACTGTTGGAATTTCGCCAGGCCAGTTTCCGTGTCCGGGAAGGCGTGGTGTTGTCCACTCTAATGTAGTCGCATTCCATGGATTGGCAGGAGCCAACTTACCTCTGAAAATATTATAGATAAAATTGAATAAGAAGACGAATTGCGCAACCATTGTTATAATCGCTGCAACGCTTACCAACATATTCAAATCAGCAAATCCACTGAATGTCTCAAAAGCTGTCCATGAATAATACCTACGAGGGAAACCAGCAATACCAATATAATGCATCGGGAAGAACACCAAGTACACACCAATAAATGTTAACCAGAAATGAAGATAGCCTAATTTTTCATCCATCATGCGCCCAAACATCTTTGGGAACCAATGATACACGCCAGCCATCATACCAAAGAAAGAAGCACTACCCATCACCAAGTGAAAGTGGGCTACCACGAAGTAAGTGTCGTGCAATTGAATATCGACTGCCGAGTTCCCTAAGAAAATCCCCGTGATACCGCCAGTAAGAAAAAACGAAACCAAACCGATCGAGAACAACATGGCAGGAGTAAACCTAATATTGCCCCGCCAAAGGGTTGTCACATAATTAAATATTTTTACCGCTGAGGGCACCGCAATGATCAGGGTGAGCAGTGTAAAGACCGACCCCAAGAACGGGTTCAAACCCGACACAAACATGTGATGTGCCCATACTACAAAAGAGAGTATAGTAATAAACAACATCGAACCCACCATTGCTTTGTATCCAAAGATTGGTTTACGCGAATTAGTTGCAATAATCTCAGATGTAATTCCCAAAGCGGGCAACAACACGATATAAACTTCAGGGTGACCTAAGAACCAGAACAAGTGTTGGAACAAAATCGGGCTTCCGCCTTGATTTGGTAACGCTTCACCTCCAATGTAAATGTCTGATAAATAGAAGCTCGTACCGAAACTTCTGTCAAAAATCAAAAGCAGAGCGGCTCCAAACAGCACTGGGAAAGATAAGATGCCAATAATCGCAGTTAAAAAGAATGCCCAAATAGTTAAAGGCAACTTCGTGAATGACATGCCCGTGATTCTCATGTTAATTACCGTTGTGATGTAGTTGATGCTACCCAAAAGCGAACTAACAATAAATAATGCCATCGAAACCAACCACAATGTCATTCCCAAACCGGAACCAGAAATAGCTTGTGGCAACGCACTGAGTGGCGGATAAATTACCCAGCCGCCTGCAGCAGGGCCTGTGGAAATAAACAAGGAAACAAACATCACCGCGCTGGACAAAAAGAAGAACCAATACGACAGCATGTTCATAAAACCTGATGCCATATCTCTCGCTCCAATTTGCAACGGAATCAAAAAGTTACTGAAGGTACCACTCAGACCAGCCGTTAATACAAAGAATACCATGATCGTACCGTGCATCGTTACTAACGCGAGGTAAAACTCGGGATCAATTTTTCCTTCAGGGGTCAACCAGCCACCTAAAACAGGTTTTAGCCAAGACAAATTAGCTTCTGGAAAGCCCAACTGCAAACGAAACAATACTGAAAGCACACCACCGATCAGTGCCCACGCCATACCCGTAATTAAAAACTGTTTGGCAATTACCTTGTGGTCTTCACTGAAGATGTAGGTCGTCCAAAAATTACCATTATGCTCATGCTCATCAGCGTGATCATCGTGGTGGGGTGCTGCGGTTTGTGGATGTATGTCAATTGTTGCCATAATTTCTTCTCTGCTTTTACTTATTTAATAGCTGCTGTCTGCACGGTCGGTGTTAAATTATCTAACGGAATTCCTGCTTTGATCATCGCTGCCTCTTTCAAATCAGCAGGTACGTATTTTAAATATTCAGGGTTCATTTTTAACCAAGAGTCTTGCGATTTCATCCACTTCTGATAATCTTCTTGAGAATCTACCACAACAGGGAACTTCATCGAGAAGTGACCTCTTCCGCACACCTCGGTGCACGCCATCTCATAGTTGAACTTTGGATTATTCAACTCATCACGCATTTGCGCGGTTGTCTTTGTAGCTGTGAACTTAAAGTGAGTTTGAACTCCCGGCACCGCATCCATCTTTACTCGAAAATGGGGTAGAAATACACTGTGCAAAACATCTTTAGCTCTGATCTTTAGGAGTATTTCCTGATCCACAGGAATATGAAGCTCAAGCGATTTAAAATCATCAAAGGAATTTTTATCGGTGAGGTCAAGCCCAAATTCGTTCGAAGCATCAATCAATTTATAATTGTGATGTCCTAGCGTTAAATCTTTTGAACCGGGGTACCGCGCCATCCAGAGCCATTGCTGGCCGACCATTTCTACCACTACTGCATCTTTAGAAGCGGGAGCAGTGATGTCGTTCCAAACGCGTAATCCTTTAAAAACCAAGAGTGCTAACACAATTGCTGGAACTACAGTCCAAAGAATTTCCAACTTATGATTATCCGCGAAGAAAGCAGCTTTCCTACCCTTTTCATACCGATAAACAAAGGTGAACCAAAACATCACCGCAAAAATGATCACAAAAGCAACCACCGTCACCCACATGGTAACCCAAAATAAATTATCCGTGATTACACCGTGTATCGAGGCCGCCTCGGGCAACGTGTATTCGTTAAAGTATGTAAACGAATACCAAAAGAAACCTCCTAATCCAAAGATCATGAAGGCCATCATCATGTAGGCGTTGAAATTATTCCAAGAAATAGAAAATTCTTCTTCTTGTTTTCCCTTTACTAAACCCACCAAGTTGCCTATCTTGAAGATCATGTAAAGGATGACAAGAACCAAAATCGAACCCAACCAAATTATCCAACTCATATTATTATTTTAAATTCAATTTCCTATGTTAAATATGGTGATTCAAACTCTCTTGCATAAACGGATGATGTTTTGCCACCAATTGTAATTTCGAAAGAGCGTTTAGAACCACAAATAAGAACGCTCCTGCAAAAACCATCGCCACTCCGATTTCCAAAAATCCTATTCCACCCTCTAACTTCATTGCACCAGGTGTAATCATATTGTAAAAGTCAAACCAGTGGCCGACAATTACGATTGGGCAGACCACTTTTAACATTGACATTTGCCGCTTTGCATCCCTTGTCATTAGTAACAAGAAAGGCAATACAAAGTTTAAGAAAACATTTGCGTAAAATATCCAGCTATAGGGCGCTGTTTTCATACGCTGAATAAAGTAAACCGTTTCTTCTGGAAGGTTGGCGTAATAAATTAACATAAACTGGCAAAACCAGATGTACGTCCAAAAGATACTGAAAGCGAAAACAAATTTACCCAAGTCATGAATGTGGTTTTGAGTTACAATTTTCAAGTAACCTGCACCTTTTAAGTACGCCACCAGCAATGTAATTGTAGCTAATCCCGTTACCCACCAGCTAGCAAATACATACCAGCCAAACATAGTGCTAAACCAATGTGGGTCAATACTCATTACCCAATCCCAAGCAGCCACCGAAGAACTAACTGCAAATATCAGTAGGAAATAAGCAGATAATCTCCTCGATTTAAACCAATGCGTTTCCGAGCCATCAATATCCTCGGCCAACATGGAAGCTTTAATTCTGGTAAAGAACAAATACCAAAGACCAAAAAATAAGACCATTCTAGCGATGAAAAAGATTGGAAAACTGCCTGCCGCTAGCGGCAAAAAGAAATACGCACTTTTCCCATCTAATATTTTATCGTAATGTGCACCGCCTTTTTCATATAAGCTGTGATCTGTCCAGTGGAAAAGATCACCCTTTACCAAAAACCAAAGTACCAACATGATAATTCCTGCAAAAGGAATCCAATGACCAATGGCCAATGGAATGCGTTTGATGGGAGCCGACCAGCCTGCCTGTGCAGCGTACTGAATGGCAATAAAAAACAATCCGATGATTCCTATGCCCGTAAAAAAAATATTGTTCTGCCAAAGTGAAGTGTAAATTCGTTTCAGCCAAATAGGACTTCCA
>JBBSCN010000072.1:0-14964 GCA_038250265.1 Cytophagales bacterium
ATTGAAGGGCGAATCGCTACGCAAAAAATCAACCGGGAACACAACAAAAAACTGATACCTTTACAATATCAAATTCTTTTGCACAATGGGTGGGTCAAACCATTAGCGGAATCCCTAGGTCACACTTCCCGGAATAATCAGTGGATAGCCCCTGGTTCTTCTTGAATCCATATGCAGATAGGTTTAACATCCGGATAGGGATGGAGTTTCCGTTGAGGAAGGTCAAGAAAGAAAATTTAAAAAAGGTACGATCTCGAGTTGTAGAGCAACCCGAATGACAACTATTGACTCGTTAGTTCACTTATTTTGGCGCTCTTGACCATCGCGTTAACCGTATGGAGTATCCTTGTTTGTTCCGCTTCCGATACACTTTTTATATCCTTGACAAATTTAACCATCCTAGGATCTTCATAAAGATTATTTTCACCAACTAAAAATGAAACAGTCGTTTCCAGGATAATTGATAGCCTTTTAGCAACTTCGACAGAAGGTGTTATTTCGTCTCGTTCATATTTACCAATAACCGAATAGGACGCACCCGATAGTTTGGCCAATTCGTGTTGAGAAAGCTTTTTCATTTCCCTGCATTCGCGCAGCCTTTTTCCAAAATGTAACGATACTTTCATCTCCCTGCTATAAATTCTAACCAAAAAATAAAATCCGGGCAACAAACTTGAATACAATTATTAGTAATAAAAATTTTGAAATATCTACCATTAAAGGTATATTTGAGTATTATAATATATGAATTATGTATCTTATAATGAGGTAATCGCAAGTTTGTAATTTATTCGATCCGAGAAAATGGCGGATTTCTGAAGTTATTTTTAGAAAGTTGGGTTAAGGACGTAATTTTTTTATTTGGAATTATCGAAAGATATAAGAAAAAAATAAGGAATGAAAACATCGCCAGTAGTCAAATCTTATAATTTTTCGAAATGAATTCAACTACTCAAAAACCGGTATTGAACGTAGACTTTTTTAAATTTAATATAAATTTTTTAAACTAAAGCACCATGAAAAAAATCACACAAGGCACACCTTAGTGCTCGACCCAAAGGAACTTCTACCAAGAATTCCCAACCTCAAAAACGGGCAATTCTCATTTGCTCCCGCGGAATCAATTCGCGATTGGTTCCTACCTTTATCTAACAGCCCATAGGGCGCTTTCAAAACTCCACATAAACAGGAGATTATATTGCTTTGTCAATTTTTTTCACGAGTAGAAATTTTCAAGCTGTGACTAAATGAATCCAATCAATAAAAGCAGATAATATGGAAAAAATATTGAGACGAATCGTGGCCTTTGGAAGAAAAGAAATCAACGGCCATCAATGCATATCCGAGTTACTTTTTAATGTATTAACTAACTATCAGGAATTCGCTGGCTTCGAAAAATTACAGGTCAACGAGAGGCAGTTTATTAAAGTTGACTCTATTCCCGACGATATCCTAGGCAACCTAGGCCTATTCCGACAAATACCTTCGTTTTCTACAGAATCATTTGATAGGAAATTTAAAAAGGAGTACGGGGCTGATTTCAGCAGTTTGCCACCTTTAGACCCGGAGTCTTTCAAACAAAAGGAGGGGCATCTTGCTGAATGGGACATCGATCATGCGGTTGCAAAGGCGAAAAGTTATGAACATGAATTCATCGATCATTTTATTGGCGCCACCGAAATTGGGAGAAAGTCAATGACTCTATCAGTGCTGAGAGAAATCACACCATACATGTCAGATATGAAATATTTAAAAACTGTATTCAAAATTCTAAAGGATAAAAATATAGAATGCGAATTCCCACTCGAAGAGTTCAAAGAATTCTATTTCAAGTTGAAATGGTTTTGTCGAGTAGGATTTGTCAACGGCTGCATTAATATTAACAAAAACCCATCACTATGAAGTTTTTAACTCGTTTCGAAACGGCCATCTTATCAGGTGTGTTTAAAATTGTTAAGGGTGAGTTACATTGCCACTCACTATTACCCCATTTGTTATCAGGAAAGGACCCAAAGGATAATGCAGCCATTGAGAGACTTGCATATTGGCCGATAGATCACCTGCCTACCACACTCAGATCGAAGCTTGACTCAGACACATGCAGAGTAATTACTCAGAGAATCTCAATCGTGTCAATGTATTCACTTGAGATGATGGATAACATCACTTTCGAACAACATTTTGTCAGTCGCCTGAAGAGCCTATTTAAGAATGCCGAGTTCATGACCTATAAATCCGTCTATGCGGTGTTTGATTTCCTTTCCAATGATCAGGTCGAAGACAAAGCAAAACTTCAGGCTGTTATTTTTTTGATGCTCCCATTTTACAAAGATCAAAGGAAACTCGACTTTATGTTCCACCATCTCAACACAAATTACTATAGCGTTGATATCCCACTTAGTACAGCGGATTCTTTAAGGAGATACCTAAATAGAAAAGAAGAGGAGGGGTTTCCGGATAGCTTGATACACGGGTTATTTGATGAACCGTCCAACAACAGAGAGCTTTCGACACTAATGAAAGATTTGTTAATTGTTCTAGCAGTAAGTACACCGTTCCATCAATCAGCAGAAATCATAAAGGAAAACTTAGATCATATTTTTATCGCATTTCCCAATGCGAAAGAAGCGGGTTTCTATTCGGTTTCCGCCTCAAAGATCGGCGCGTTCATCGCTACCCCAGAAGCACTGAGCGCAATATCTTCAGCCAAAGACGAGCCAAATGAATTTAGACGAAAGTTTACAGGAGTTTTGCGATTTAGTAGAGCTTCTGCTCCGTTAGTTAAAATTTATGTAGACGGGTACGTATTTCAAATCAAATATCGGAATGAACAGACTGGCGACCCCGACACGTTGACCGGCATTTTTATCTCTGATGACAATTCGGACTTTACGATTTCGCTGGCGATAGGGGATGTTGAAAATACAGATCTCCTAATGGAAGCGTTCCAAGAATATTTCATGAAGACAAACTATTCACTTCCACGAGAAATTGTATTGGACAAGCATGCATACAAAATGTTGAAGCGGAATATCAAATTGATGGAACTATTTAGTCGTTATGGGGTAGAAATAACGCCTTCCAGTAACCCAAATCGAAAACGTATTGAACGATTCTTTTTACTTTTTCAGCAACGTTTCATGTCACACGTTATCCAATTTATCGGCCCCGGAATTAAGGCAACCAAGAGAAAAAATCCACATCCTTTCAAAAGCTTTTTAATCATGCTAAATAAGGATTTGCCCTCCAAATATGACTTGATTCCGATATTAAAAAGGTTAGTATTTGTGAATTACAACAAAGGGTATAAGAACAACTTGTTCACTGGCAACGCGTATGAACGATTTCATGAAAGACCTCGAAATCCATTGGTCGTTCTCCCAGATGGTTCTCAGTTGCTACCTATTTTGTTTTTCGAACAGCATTCGCTAACTGTCCGGGGAGCATCAGTAGTTGTTCGAAAAACGGTGAAGGGAGTTTCGGACGAATTTCATTTTTACTATAAGAGGGATATGGATTTTATAGAAAATTTTACTGGAATAGAGCTCGATGGGTATCTTGATATAGAGGATCCTTCGGTAATCCACCTATACGAGAAAGGCACTACCAAATTTATCTTTTGCGTGCCGGAATTCATTATTATTCCTGTCGCAGAGTTCGACAGGACTGAGCAAAATAAAGTAGACGTTCGAACCTTTAACAAAATAACTAAAGAGTTGATCAAGGCACATGAAGACAGACTGAATTCGCGAAAGGATAACGTGACAAAGGCCCTTGGAGGCAGAGATGTTCACAAACTAACTAAAGCAGCTGCAATAAAAAAAGAAGAGAGCAGTGACGAAGTTTTGAGGCGCGAAATGGAGCTGAAGACACCCAAACCTGAACCTCGAATGTTTCATTCAAACAAAAGCAGACGCAAGGGGAGAAGCAAGAGTGCCCTGGAAGAATACGGGATTGAGATTACAACAACAATATAAATTCGAATGGACTCTTCAACTAATTTCATAACAACCAACCAACAACAGATGCTCAATGCTTTTGCGCGAGCATCTGGAGGAGAAAAGATGGTTGCAGTTGTCGACCATCATGGAAGCGGATTCAAGTTTGCAGTTAAAAAATATATTCACACGACATCGTTCACGAAAGTGACTTTTGTAAAGATCGAATACGGAATTCATGCGAGAGATATTTCTATAAGCCTGATGAAACCGTTCATGAATATTAAATTTGTAACGAAAGGATATAAGACGACACAGTTCACAAAGCTCATTTATGATTTAAGCTTGCAAGTTAAACAGAACTTAAAGGGAAGAAGGATACTAGTAATAATTGACAATTTCGACAGAGTAAATACAGTACATACACTTTCGAGATTTTTTGCTATTCTTAGGGGCATTCAATTCAAATGCGGCATAATTCTACGAACAAATATGAAGCATTATGAGACTATTGCATCGTTGGATGAGAAATTGTTAACTGACTTAATGCAAATGACTAAAGAGAAAGTTGTCTTGAAAAGGAATACCCCTGAGGATATAAAAAGCCTTTGCAGAGTGTACGGTTTGAGAAAACCTGAAATCGTAGAAGAGATTTCCAAAAAAACCTTGAGTTTCACAATAGCGATGGATTATATTAACAAATACTTACAATACAGCCCGGTTGTTCAACTGGAGCTAGATCTTTTCCCAGATCACTTCTAATTGACGCATTTTTTTTTGCACACCGAAAAAGAGAAGCCCTGGTGGGAAAAGCGGCCTTTCTTTTGATCTCGAATTAAAGTTTGCTGAACTTTAAGACATTGACTTACGTAACTTTTTTGCTGCTTGATCGCAGATTTATAGGCAAAAGTTGGATCTCAGCCCTGCTGCTTGAGCTAAATCTTGCGCAGATTTTATACAACTTTTTAAAATTACTTTCAGTAGTTTATGTGGTACAGTCTTTATTCTCTTGGTTGAAGGATTTCTTAAATTCAATATTCTGCTTAGCTTTTAGGGAAAGATCTAAAAAAGGACTCAATGGAGGGAGTAAGGGGACACTTGGACATTTTAACTGGACAATTTAAAAAGTTGAATATGCTTGTTCCTTTTGATGATCTCCTCCAACTTAACATAATATAAATTATATAACTATTTATGGTCTAAGTTCCTGATTCACAGTTCTATTATGATTTTATTTTCACCAGCGAAACGCTTGACATTTAGTGAAAAGATTGAGCGAGAAAGTTCTTTGCCCACCTGCCTTTGCCGAACCGGATACGTGCAGGCAGGCGCGCATTAAGTTACCAGCCCACCAAGCATAAGAAACCAAGGTTGAGAGGAACGAGCAAGCCGCAGGTTCATGAGCACCCTAAAAAAATAAAAATTAGGCGAGTAAATGCAGGCCGCACATTCCTGGCGTAAACCAAATGTTTTATGCCGCGCTTCAGCGGCAGCCAGCATCACACATGCTTGATCCATTGCTCACCTTTTCATTTAAACTCATTAACCAGAATTTGAACTGAATTGAAGTAAAGTTCACAGAATTAGTTCTTTGGCTCGCTGAACGCCTGCCAGTGCCAGTCCGAAGCCCTGCGTAGGCTGGCTCACCAGAACTTTAAAGGTGTTCCCGCCAGAGGTCGAACAGGCGCACCTCATTTTTCTTTTGGCCTTTTTGCTGCCGCTTGAGCGGGATGAAACACTTGATGCAAAAAGAACCCCGTCCGACTGGCATCAGCCGAGCGGAGAAAAAGATCAATCCCGATAGATATCGGGAAAATATGCCTCCTGCCGAAGCGACAGCGCAGGTAGGCTTCCACGCACATGCGAACACACCACTACGCATTTGGCTCAGGCCACCGCGCATGGGTTACTTAACATAATATGGATCAATGATTAAGACTTGGGAGTATTGGGTGTCAATAATACTTCAACATAACCCAAAGTTACGGGCTTGCGGAATAGAAAGCTGCAAGGGTTCGCTGAGTTTATCCCGCTTTTGCAGCGGGGCCTGCTCGTAAAAAAATCTCCACCCCTGCCTGCCGAAGCAGCTCGCGTAGGCATGGCTCCCCTCCTGCCAACACAAATTCCTCGAGTAGTATTTTTTACGGCAGCCCTTGCACCTTTCCATCCGGTCCCGTGGTGAGTGTCATGTTTAAATATATCGTAAAAGTCAATGTCGGTGTGGGTGCCAATAGTCCCGCGCCTCGCGGGAGTGGCTATCGGTTGGCGTTCGCTTTGGCGACTGCCTGTCCGGTAGGTAGGTTAGGCCATTCCTGTTTGCATGGTTTCCCTCTGGCATCAAAGGGGTTTTCGTCAGGCCTGCCTGCCGAAGCTTGAAACATAAAGAAGTTGTATAAGTCTAATCAAAGCGTAGGCAGGTTCTTGCCTGCCCCCTGCCTTCGCGGTGGTGGCTTGAATGTTCTATTTCAGAGCTCCCTTTTTAGGGGGCTCTTTTTTACAGATTCGGTGACAATGAATTGAAGTCAAGCAAGTTTTTACACAAGATCTTTTGGTTCATGCCACTACTCAAATGGATCTGTAGTGTCTAATGCTTTTCAAGCTCGAATTTTAACAAGTCTATCATAAAGGAAAAGCCCTGCCACCGTGATCAACTACGTTTTTTCCTGTAATAGCTCATTGTCAATATTAAATCTCGCGTTTAATGTATCGATATCAGGTGCTAATCAGATTAAACCGTTATCGAATTTTGTCTCACTAACTACGAAGTATCTGTTATTCTTCAGAATTCAATCTCGCCCTTTACGGTATCTCCGATACCTGTTGAGTACTCTTTGTTATATTGACGACTAGGCAAATAGCATAGTGCAATATTTGTATTGGCAAGGCAACTTCTATAAAGAGAAAGAAGAGAAAGTTTGGGCCCCTGTGAACAAGCAATTATATTATAGTCTCCCATCAATTTTACCTGTTGATTGATTGTACTAAGCCCATGGTCACGAGAAAACGCGTCAATGGAAAATGTATTGAAATTTGTTTGCCCTTTAATTACTTGAATGTGTTTATCTTTTGAGTTCCGTTCCTTGTTGTTGAAATTGCTACCAGACTGAATTCCCAAGGATATAAATTTGGGTTCATAATATTCAACAAGTTTTCGTGTCCTTATTTCATCAAATCCAGTCAACAATATAATCCCAGTGGGTTTATTTAAATCGCTTATTCCTGAATGCTTAAGCAATAACCTAGGAGCCCCAGGTTCTTTACTTAACCAGTCAGACGAATATTTTTCTGGTGAATGATATAGGTAGTAGATTCTAGCTGTGTGCCTTCGGATGAAAAAGAAAAGCATCCAAGTTATTTCCCTTGGTAGGGTCGTAATATCTATAACTGGCTTTTTAATAAATTCTTTATGTGCTTCAACGATGCTATCAATTTTCTTCCATGTTAAAATAGGATCGCTATAATCTAGTTCTACAAACTCAGTTTGAATTTCTCTTTTTAAACAATACTCGGCAATCTTTCCTCTGTTCTCATTATCATCATCCTCACTTTTACAATTGTAAAGAATAATTACTTTTGAAGTTTGATTAAAGCGTTTATAATCCTCCTTTAGGCCTAAAAAGCATCTCTCTTCCCAACTAAGCCCAATGAATAACAGATTTCCTTCCTCTAAATTTCTCATTATCCGAATAGTTCAGCTTGTGCATTCGTTTCATTAGCATCATCATTGAATGGGATCGGTATATTCCCTACAGCTGCATTCCATAAATCATTACACTTCAATGAAACCCTGGCATGTTGCCCGTTAGGATCCAATCCTCTCGTTGGAAGTAGCATTCGATTTGGCACATAATAAATCTCCTTCCTTCCGTCATCCTTTGCTACACCCGATCGTGTATAAAGTAGTTGAGACATTTGAGCTATCTTAAGTAGTCCAATCAGTTCAGAATAGTGTTCATTATCGACCTGTGATATTGTAAACATTATTGCTCTAGGTTCGGACTTGTGTTTAATAAGGCGCTCCCGGAAATGCAGAACTAGATTATCAAATAGTTGATAAATTCTTTTCCCTTGACTTTCAGTACATGCTTCAATCTCTTTCTCGAGCCCATCTTCCAAGCGTTTCCACATAGCATCACTCCTTGCCTTGATTATGTCTCTTTGTGTCTTAGGAGGGATCATTTCAATCTTTGTATCATCTTTTTTAGATGATACCTCTGCGTCATACATATAGTAACACGGATCAAGTAGATTTCTAATGATTCCTGTTGATAAGTCGACAAGCATATCAAAACCCGAATAGGGTACTAAATTTGCTCTTGAGTTTGCTCTATCTCTGAAATAGTATGCTCTTGCATACTTATAAACATGGTCAGTAACTTTTTTCTTCTCCTTTTCTCCATACTTTGCAATTCCCTCTTTTCGCGCAATCTCTTTATACTTCTCTAAAGATTCCGCAAGCTCTGGATTTGTAGGAAAGAAATGACTTGGCTCTTTGTCAATATTTGAAATCTTTTCCAGTCGCTTTTTAATTATGCTTTTTGCTAGATTCCCAAATTCAGAATCTTTATTATAGAAAGGTTTTTCTAAATCAATATTAGTATAGTCGTGACCTTCAAGTATCGATCCACCAGTTGACGTGATTTTTATGGGTTTATTGACTTTAGCAGTTGCTACTTTTAAACTGAAGTCCGAATGATCTCGGTATGCAATCCATGAATTTAGCACCTTGACCTGATGTATGTTCAGATCATGTGCGTCATCGACTAAAAAAATGAAATGTGAGTCTTTAAAAAGAGGAACCTTCTTTATTTTTTTTATTAGAGGCAAAACTAAAGTTGAGAGTGATAACGCGTTTTGATAGAACTCATTATTTTTCGGATCATTGATTTGCTTTTGAGTTTCGAATGCTTCCCTATCAATCCACCGGCTTATAGTTTCTAAAAAGCTATGCTTTGCACTTATCGGAATATTAAATATGTAGCTAAAGTCTTCTTTAAATTCTTCATCAAAATCTTTAAATACTTCAATAACCTCCTTAACATCTTTAAGAGACGCCACTATGGCATTGGTGATAGAAAGTACAAAGTAATGCTCTGCAATAATTTGAATTCTAAAATCATCCTCAAAAAGAAGGTACTCTTTTTTGTGGAATAGTGGTGTGTTGCAGGGGATGTGTATTCCGATTTTCTCGAACAGATCCTTTGATTTGTTTCTTTTGGGATCTTCATACTTAATTTTGAACGAATTATATAGTAAGGTCATAGTTTTACCTGAACCTCTATCTCCCAAAAGAAAGATATTGCGCTTTGACTCAAGGAAACGAGTGTAATTATAGTCCTCAATATAATAATCTAAAATTTCTTGAACAGTTAGATTATTTGCCGCCTCATATTCAAACGGATTTTTCATATTTCCTTTTGTTTTAATAACGCTTGAAATATTTTTTCAACATCATAATTTGGATCTGAATCCAAAATCTCCTTCTGCACAACGCCTTCTAAATTTATCCTAGGAACAGGTATCTTATCACTAAACTCCAATTTATCAAGAGCAATATCTACGGGGATATGATCAACGGTAAAGTGAAAGCTAACTTGGGTCATCTTGAAAGGACTAAGAATTTGTGAATAATACCTGGTGTACTTTCTTTCTTCATCTAGTTTCAAAACTCTTGTTAAGCAATATTTCAAGGTTTCTTTAAACGACTCTCCAGATGGGTCTGCATTTGCTTCCCAATTAATATGATATCGTAATATTATTCTACCATTTCCGCGGTCAATAAAGACGTTTGTGACATTTGAGTAATTATGGTATTGCATACTTTCTTTAGAATACCCACCAGTTTCTCCAGCAATTGCTTGTTTAAAAGTGGACGTTCTATCAGGACCCTCTTCTAGCTCATCTGCAAATCTTAGTATCGCTGCAAGTTCTCTTAGTCTTATCTTTTTGCCATTTTCCAAGTTTGATATTTCTTCAACTTCTTTCAAGGTATCTTTTGCCTCACCTGTTTGACTTCTTCCAGTATGCGCATTCACGGCTTGTAACACAACTAATCTTTCTTGATTCCACTTTGGTTCATTGCCTCTTATATGATTGTAAACTTTTGCAACTTTACTTTTGGTTTGGTGATCTTCTCGTCCAAAAATATTACCCACGTCATGAAAGAGCACCACAATAGCCATAGTGTACATCTCAAAACAATTTAAGTCTGTTACTTCATCTCCCAATAGTTCATGAACTCTTGTTAATACATTTTTTATATGACTAACATCATGCTTCGTTAAATTTGGTTCTGACCCCGCAATCTGACTGATTACATTATCAAAAGATTTATCCCTTGCTGATGTATATCTACTCATGAATGATTTGCCTTCATCATTATCTAGAGTTTCAATCAATTTGTCTTCTAACTTCTTTTCAAATGGATGCATCGATAAGTGAAATTTGTTCAAATACTGCTTTTGCTAATAAGGGTGGAACTGCATCAGCAACTTGCTGTTGCTGAAAACCTATACTACCCTTAAAAATGTAGTAATCCGGAAATGATTGAAGCCTTGCCGCTTCTCTAACTGAAAGCCCTCTATCTTGGCGCGGATGCACTAACATGTTTTTTCTAAAATTGCCTATTACCTTAGCAGGCTCATCTTCAACAAGTCGATGATAGATTCCTGTATGACATCTTTCTCTGTCGCTATAATTCTTCATTAGTCGCTTTGGTATATTCTCCCAATTGCCACCTTGAGGTATATACTTGTATCTTTTAACTATATGCGGAGCATTCCTAGTTACTAGATTATTATGTACATAGTCAATACCATTCCGCATTAGATCGGTAAAATTTGAATGAGGGTGATTCGTTTTGTAGTTCATTTTACTTATTGAATGACCATTCTCTAAATCAGGAAGGTCTCCAATAGCATCATATACCGTTACCTTAGTTTGTATTGGTTTCGGAAACTTAAAATCAATACTTTGATTATTACCAACAATGAAATATCTATTTCTACTTTGCGGAACTCCGTAGTCAGATGCTGTCAGTACCTGATGATTCACCAAGTATTCCAACTTTACAAGTTCCTTCAATATCTTTTCTAAGAAATACCCACCTTCGGTCTCTTTTATTCCAGTGACATTCTCAATCACGATCCAATTTGGTTTGAGCGCTTTTGCAAGTCTAAAAAATTCTTTAAAGAGCCAGTTCTTAGGATTTTCTTTATTGCGTGTTTTTGAGTTTGAAACAGAGAAACCTTGACAAGGTGGCCCACCAAAAAGCACAAGATTACCACTGGCCTCAAACATGTCAGGCTTAATTTTTTCTATATCTTTATTGAAGACAGTTACATCTGGATTATTGAACTGGTATGTTTCGGTAGCATACTTATTAATTTCAACAGAGTACCTAACATTAATTCCAGATAACTTGGCACCTAGAGTCATTCCCCCTGCACCAGAAAATAAATCTATACCTATCAATTTTTCACGGTTTGCCGTGAAAATAGCTAAGAATACACTCTATTTCAAACATACTGATAATTAAGTAGTTAACATTCGAGATTCAGTTGTATTCTTCTTGACAAGAATTACACAAACTAGAATTCCTTTCCTTCACTCTCTGTTAATTCTATCACTATTGCTTAGCCATCATAGCAGCAATGCACATTGTTAGGCCGCACTTCCCTCCCTCCCGATAGCTATTGGGATCAAAGCCCGCCAAAGAGTGCCGCTGCCTCTGCTTGCGGAAACCTTTGGCAGACAAGCCAGCCCGGTGATAAATGATGAAGATTGAGTTATTGAAAGCCAACGCTAAAAAACTTTCTACGATGATTCCGGTAAGTCCGTCCCCATGGCTATCGAAGCCCAAGCCCGTCCGAGTGGCGTCAGCCGGGCGGGTGAATGTTAATGAATCTAAATTTTTATGGGTTGTTCATCAAAGCCTGTAGGTTACCTTTGTCTGTAAAAGAAAGTCAAACAAATTTCAATCTAGTGCGATTTAAAGCAAAATAGGAGGCGTCTAAAATCCCTTTTTGAGTTGGTATGATAACTGTTTAGAAGTTGCTTTTAATACTAACCAAAGATGGTCGAATCGAAGATCTTTGCATCTGGTCAACTTCATTGTCTATGAATGAATTAGTACCCAAATCTAGGATTAAACGTATCAAAGTAAAGTCAAAAAGTTTTTAAATAATTAGAATGCCCTGTCGCTGTTGCCTGAGCTACTTTTCATTGCCCAATATCATCGATATCGTTTTCCACTTGGGATTATGGTCGGCAACTAATTTGAGTATTCCTACGAAGGGTACAAATAAAATCATGCCCGATAGCCCCCACAAAATGCCGCCAGTGAAAATGGCAATCAACATCGCAAAGGTATTTACATTGAGGCGACTGCTGACTGCAACCGGGAAAATGACATTCGCCTCCAGGTATTGAACGAATATGAAAATACCGATAACGCCTAATGGATACCAGATGGAATCATAGGTAATCCAAGCGAGCGCAACAGGGAGCAACGAGCCAACAATGATGCCAATATAGGGTATAAACGTAAGAATGGAAGTTGTAAACCCAAAAAGAAACGCGTGAGGAATACCCAACAATAATAATCCTATACTATTTAGCACGGCCACAATAAGGTAGACGATCAGCATCCCTTTGATAAAGCTATAATAGGTTTGAATTGTAAGCGACAACATTTCGCGCATACTGTCCTTGTTTTCGGATGGAAACACGCGCATCAGTATTTTTACCCAATAACTTCTTTTGTAGAGTATCAAGACGGTGTAGACCGGAATAAGAATAAATAAAACAGCTGAGTAGATGGAAGCATTTAGCGTGCTTCTAATCATATCTATGAAATTACTGCCCGATTGATCTGACATTTTTGAGATCATAAGCTGCTGCTGTACCTTGGAGATTCCAGCAAAATTTTCCAGCAACTGACTCAATTGAATCCACGATTGGTTCAACTTCATTTGAAGGGCGGGCCATTCACGTAGAAAGCCGATAAACTGGTTGAGTAATAAGATCACCATCAGTAAACCAGAAATTAGCAAAATGGAAAGGGAAATGACAATGGCTGGTAGTCGACCCGTACCTTTTCGTTCTAACCAAGCGCAAACGGGGTAGAGTACAAAGCTAATGAGCATTGCAAAACTGATTGGTATTAAAATATCCCGCCCGAAATAGAGGATAGTAGAGCCAAAAATGATGTACTGCATCTTGCGAAGTACAGAGGGGGCAGAAAATACTAATTGTTTTGAACGCATAAAATGATGGCGCTTAGCCTTTCCTATTAATCGCTCAAGCTATTCAACCGGAACGGCTATTTTTATGAGAACAATCATTGACATGGGCAATTGGCATCATATCTGCCGACTAATAATCGAACTACTTTTAAAAAGAAAAAAGACGATAACCCACTTAAATTTTTAGCCTATATGGTATCTCCCATCTCCACCACCGACAAATACATTCTTCAGCCCTCCCTATTGGAGAAGCACCGAAGGACACTGGACTGGCTTTCTGCAGCACTTTTATGGAAACGTGAAATAGCGTTCTTTCAAAAATTGCTGGAGCAATATGCGCCTAAGTTTTCTTCGGTAGACGACAAGAAAAAGATCGATCACTTTCAGCATTTTACCACCTACTATGGGGGTGAGTTGATAGACAGCCTGCGCACAAAGTTAAGACTGCATGAGAAAAATCTGGCTGAGGCATTTGAAAAGAAAGATGAGCTAAATACAAAATACTTCAGCGAGCATGAAGACCTGATGAAGTCGATGGAGGCCACCAACTCTCAAATGTCACAAACCAAGGAAGAGTTATTTGCCTTTATAGAAAGGGCAATGTGAATGTATTAGGTCTCCAAATCCGTGGTCAAATCAAAATTGGCGCTAGGCAAAATGGAAATGAAAGCTGTAATTCAGGAAACCAAACATCCGGCAACAAAAAAATAAAAGCGCTGAAAGATTTTCCACCCGAAAGTGAAGTTTTTCTAATCGCTGAACTTCTCATTGCCAAAAAACAAATAAAGGATATTCTGCAGTCATGGTGATTTGCTTCACCACATTTTGAGTAAATAGTTTTGTCAGAAGTGAACGGTGATGAAACGACAATGCCAATATATTTCCTCCATGTGTTTTCATGTAGTGGTCTAGTCCCCACGCAACATCTTCAGCATACTGAAAATCGAATGACCAAAACATGCTTTTTGGAGTTCGAGCAGCAATCGCTTCTTTCATAATTGTCATTTTCCTATCTGTCTCGGTAGAGGGTTTATCCTCGGCTATATGTAATACTCTTACCACTGTGCCCAATGGATTGACCAACTTCTTCAATTGATCGATTAGAAATATTGGGTTGGTGTCAGGATCATAGGCGTACACCATTGAACGCAGCGGGCTATAGGCATAACCTTGCGGTACCACTATTACTGGGCATTTTGCTTTTTCAATCACATGAAATGCGTTGCTGCCGAATAGTAGTTGGTAATAATCGTCAGCGCCATTGGTGCCTAGAACTAACAAATCGTATTGGTTGGCCATAGTCGCAATGGCCTGTTCGATGGTTTGGGAGGTAGCTTCTAAATGAAAATGGCAGGGGATGTGAAACGTAGCATGCGTTTCTTCTGCCATTCGTTTTAGCATCCCCGAAATACTTTCGGTACTTGCTCGCTCCTCTTTTTTCAATTGTATGGCTTCCGGCCAAATGGAGGGTCGCACATGTGTGATAGTGAGGCTTGCGGAAAGTGATTGGGCAAGCTGGGCGGCATATTCAATGCCGTTGTTGCCAGCTTCTTTAAAATCGGTGGGACAAAGAATTGATTTCATAAAAATTTCTTTACAGATTAAAAGTGAGTGTTCTATTGATCGTCCTTTTCTGTACCAAGTTGGCAACGAATGGTGACGAAGCCGCTGACTAAAGTCATAAAGAAAAGATGATAGTTATCACCGGTGAAATGCGGAAGTGAGCGCTTCACATACTATTTTTGATTGTTAGCTTGGCAAGCAAAAACTATTATACCTAA
>JBBSCN010000073.1:0-14854 GCA_038250265.1 Cytophagales bacterium
AACCGCAATACTTCTATTGCCTGCACACAACCAGCGCCATCGTCATGTGCACCCTGACCTAAATCCCAGCTATCTAAATGACCACCCACTAAAATGATTTCGTCTTTGTATTCGCCACCTTTTATCTCGCCAACTACATTGAACGAAGGAGCTTCTTCTAAGTTTTCGCAATGGGTTTCTAAATAAAATTGCAGATCGCGGTCATCTTTCAAGAGTTTGCTCAATAAATCTGCGTGTTGTGTACTGATCGCCACGGCAGGAATTTGCCTGACCATAGGCGCATAACGCACACCACCTGTATGTGCGTACGATTCATTGTTCAGCCCCATAGAGCGAACAACTACCGCAACTGCCCCTAGCTTAGCTGCTTCATTTGCCCCATTGGCACGCTGATCTACTGCACCACCGTACGCTGCAAACGTATTTATTTTTGTTGCATCCATCGGGCGATTGAAAAATACAATTTTGCCCTGTATATTTTTTTGCCCCTGCTGCTTTAGCTCATCAAAACTTTTTACTTCAATAATACCTGCCACCAAGCCGGAAGGCCCCGTGCCGATCGAACCACCTAACGCAACCACGGTAACATCTTTGCTTCCCATTTTCTTGGAATTTATTATTCGCCCCACTTCTTGTTGCCCTCTCACCCAATGAGGAACCATCATCGGTTGTAGCCATACCGAATCGAAACCAAAATCGTCCATCGTGTGCCTGCCCCACTCTACTGCAGCGGCTGCACCCGGAGAGCCGGAAAGTCGTGGGCCTACTTTGGTACACAAATCATATAGCATCGGATATGATTTTCCGTTTTTCAAGGCTTGGTCATAAATCTCTTTGATTAAATCTTTATCGGTAGTTTGTGACTGCGCGAAAAAACCTGACAACAAAAAGAAGACTATTAACAATCGACTCATAAGTAAAATATTTTTGAAATGTAATTAAAACCAGCATTAACCCAAAACACAGCCGAGTTGGCTTTTAATTTGTAACTTGTAAAAAGATAACAAATAAAATTATGGCTCTTCTATTTGAATCTTTCGAAGAATGGAAAAACTACTGCAATGAAAAGCACGTATCGCTCACCGATGCAGTGATTGAGTATGAAGGCGAGCAAAAGGGCCGCAATCGCGAGCAAATTCTACACGGATTAGCTAAGGCATGGAGCGTCATGAAAGATGCCGTGCAAACTGGGCTTGAAGAAGACATGACCTCTCGCTCGGGCATGGTAACAAATGGCGCCAAGAAAGTATACCGATATCCTAAGGCAGTTTTATCAAAAGAATTCCAAAATTTAATTTCAAGAGCGCTGGCTGCGAAGGAAGTCAACTCGTGCATGGGCAGAGTGGTAGCCGCACCCACCGCAGGTGCTAGTGGTATCATGCCCGGTGTGTTGTTTACACTTCAAGAGATTCACGAAATTGACGATGAAAAAATTATCGATGCTATGTTATTGGCTGCTGGCATTGCACTGATCATCGAACAAAAAGCATCCATCTCGGGTGCCGTGGGCGGGTGCCAAGCGGAAACGGGAACGGCTGCAGCCATGGGTGCCGGTTCGATTGTATATTGCTTGGGTGGAAATACCGAACAAATTTTTAATGCCGTTGCAATCACCATTCAATGTATGCTGGGTCTTGTGTGCGATCCCGTAGCTGGCTTAGTAGAAGTGCCGTGTATCGTGCGCAATGCGAGCGCTGCCGCCATTGCGAATAGCTCTGCGCAAATTGCATTGGCCGATGTGAGCAGCGTCATTCCCGTTGACGAAGTAATAGAGGCGATGGGTGAAATTGGCGCCAGCATGGAGACGCGCTACAAAGAAACAGCATTGGGCGGGCTGGCCGCTACCAAAACTGGAAAAGCCATTGCTAAGAAAGTACTGATAAGAGATATTGAAATGCTACCCGATGAAGGACTAAGTTAGATTTCTAAAATTTGAAATAGAAATCTCCAATGATGTTGGATTGATCCCAAGTGAATTGCCTTTCGCCTGATTGTTTCATTACGTTCACCCGCACATCTTTAAATACCTGCTCAATCGTGCGTCCAGGGTTTTGCATTGCTTTCAAAAGCTCCTGCGTGTACAAACCATTTCTACCCTCCCCGTCAGAAGCAACAGAGCCGGGTGCTGTAGCAAAAGCAATGAAAGAACCCTTCGCCCTTTTGATTTCTGCTAGGCCACCTCCGCCAGACCTGTATGCAGAAGGGAATGGATTATTT
Source organism: Cytophagales bacterium (assembly GCA_038250265.1). Taxonomy (GTDB): domain Bacteria; phylum Bacteroidota; class Bacteroidia; order Cytophagales; family Cyclobacteriaceae; genus ELB16-189. The sequence continues at coordinate 2,218 of JBBSCN010000073.1, forward strand.
CGGCATGCATCTAATATTACTATATTCATCCTTGAGCTAGACCGCTCCATGTTGGCAACCACTACGCGCTGCAGTGCAAAACATGCACGCGGAATATCATCTTCATACTTAATGTCCGCTTCTACCGGTACCAAATAACTCTCACCTTCATTCTGCAATCCATGTCCAGCATAGTAGAATAGTCCTATTGTTTGATCTTTAGGGCCATTCACTAACTTTTCTTGAAATTTTCTGTACGCTTCGCGCATTTGACCGTAGTCACCGTTAATGATCTTGATGACATCAAATTTCAATTTCGTCAGTTCCTCGGCCATATCGTTGGCATCGTTCGCTGAATTTTTTAAGGGAGCAACAAACTTGTAGGCAGAATTGCCAATCACTAGTGCATATCTTTTTTCGTCTTTATACAGATCGGCCAAAGTCGGTTCTAGTTTCGCTTCTACCATCGAAACAGAAGTTGGGGTAACTGACACTACTTTTTTTTCAGTTTGATTGATAGGTATTGATTTATTAACATCTAAGGATTTTCTTGCGGGCTCTGTTGAAGCCACAGTTGTTTCGGTCGGTTTTATTACTTCCGCTATAAGCAACGCCTTTTTATCTTCTGCTACTTTTTTTTCAACCACTTCAGTATCCTTCTTTTTTGGCTCTCCTTTACTATTTTTTTTATTACTACTGATGTTGCGAGAGTCGGTAGAAGCACCGGCAAGGGCTGATTGGTTTAGTGCTTCTCGCTCCCTCTCTAGCAAAGCCGCACGGGCATTGTCTATTTCTATATTTGTCTGATCCAGCGAATAAGCTTTTTGAATATCATCTTTAGCAAAGGGCGATCCAGGGGATAGTTTTTGATGTTGAAGCGATCGTTCAAAGTAAAGCTTAGCTTGATTTTTCTTATCCGCAATAAGTGCAATTGCCTGTGTGTACTCGTCAATAGATTCTTTGTATGCCTTTAAGTGACTATACCCTTTGCCCATGAACCAATGGATGTTACCGGTGTTTTTATGACCCGCTTGCAGCGCTTCATCAAACTCACGGACAGAGCTTGTGAAGGAATTTGTTTTAAAATAAGAAAGTGCAAGGATGTAATGGACTTCTACGTCAATGGCCTTGTCGCGCGTAATCTTATCTAAGTATTCATTAAGCGAAGAAATTGCCTTTAGATAATCTTTTTGATTGTAGGCATCAACGCCTTGCTCATAGAGCTTAAACTGAGCGTAGCTGGCAGCATAAAAAAAGATAAAACCGAATAAAAAATAATACTGTTTCATACTACTTAGCCGTACTAGTCTATGTTAAACGAAATACCGCCTGCGAAGTTGATTGACGTAAAGCCCACACTTGTAGCTGGCAGTGGATCTGGCCATTTTGTAATATCTCGATTCAAAGATTTAATGCTAAATTGATCTACCGGGAATGTGTACCCAAAGGATGCTTGTAAAAAAAATGAAATCGGACTGTTAGGAAAAAATTCGACACCAGGGCCGATGAAGATACCTCCCGTTGTGACTGACTCTTCTGGAAACGGTTCACTTTGTGTAGCACCAAGGACTTTATCTAAACTTCCAGTTTGCGAATTATAGAAAACCCCATCCAACGTAACAGTGCCGCCAGAACTCGTGGCTTTCGCTACAAAAGGCTTTGCAAAACCGTATACAGAAATTTTTGTATTTTCCTTGATGGGAACAAAATTTAGTTTAATGTTAGCGGACAAAGAAATGATAGATAAATCAGATCCTGAAATTGATATTAAAAAACCCTCATCAATGAAAGCAGGATCGCTCAACAGCGTTGAGGCATAGTAAAAGTTACTAGGAAAAGTGTTTATGTTTGCCGGAGCGATTCTAGCACTCGTAATATTAGGATCATAATTGAACTTCAAATAAGATATTGATCCCCCAATTGAAAAGATTCTGTTGACCCTTTTTACAAAACCACCTTCAAAATTCATTCCAATGGAATAATCTGCCAGCGAGGTTGCATTTGAAATTCCACCTCCAATAAAAATACTCTTATCCCGCTCGATTCTTTCGCGTTTCTTAATTGCACCTTCGTCTTGGGCGAAGACTATGCATGTGGATGATAGGAGTAAAGTAAGAGCGACAATGTTTTTCATCACGTTTATATTTTTAATTTTTGTAACAATCTACTAAAGTTGCCTATTTATATTTTTACGAATATAACTGATTACTGCTTCCCTTTAAAATTCTCGGCTAGTTTTTTTAACGCCATTGCTGTTCCTCGTGCAGTTTCAACATCTTTCATCACTAGGTCAATAGAATAGGCATAGGGCTGTATTTTCCCATCTTTATAGGCCTTTATGATTTTATTTTTAAAGTTAGTTTCAAAGGAAACGTACAGCCATTTTCCCTTTACTTCATAATTCACTGTGGTTGGATTGATGTCACTCAGGTTAAATTCAAAAATTTCTTGAACTGATGAATTTGATTTCACCTCGGTGTTGGTAAGCTTGATTTTGTTTTCGTTTCCCTCTTCAGCAAATTCTATTGATTGCTTTTTGGTGGCTTGATCGATGATGACTTCCCCCACGTTTGCCTTTAACCAATCCATCATTCCTGCATTGGTAGCTTTAAAAGGATCTTTGTAAGAGGCGTTGCAGCCTTCAATCGTTTTTTCGATGGCATGTTTTAGTCTGCGCGCAATTTCATAATCTTCAGCATACACCGAAATCTCATTGTCGTAGCCTTCGAACTTGTCATTCTTAGAATACATGATCAGCTTTTTCTTTTCCATTGTTGGCAACTGAATGGTCATTTTTTCTCCACTTGTCTTTACTTGTACCGCATTCGCATTAATGTCCATCCAATTAAAATCATATTTATTTCTTGTGGAGGAAGAATTGGTTTGCTCTACGACAGTAATTTCGGTAATGCACTTGCTTGTATTCGTTTGACCTTCTGTTTTATCGCTCAACTTCACATCTTTGACAAAGGAAAAAACCTTGTCCAGCGATTCTTCTTTTGTTTTAAAATTGGGCAGGTCAGCTTTTACTTTATTAATCGCCAAGGGTACGAGCAGGGCAAGCACCGTTTTAATATCTCGTGCCTCGTCTACGTTATTGGCATAAATCAATACTTCGTCATTAAACGGGCGAGGCTTACCATCGCGCAAGACCTTTATTGATTTTTGCCGTTGCATCATCTCAAAACTTAATCCAAAACGGTTGCCGGCAACCTTAAAATTGATGTTGTTTTGATTTATATCAGCCAGATTAAAAATAAACTCTTCTTGCTGCGAGCTTTTTCCATCGTTTTCTATCTGCAATAACTTAAAACTGCTTGTATAACTATCGGGCTTAATGTTTTGAGTGATGGCTTTGGTGCCAACGGTCACATCTTTCACATTATTAGTTAGCCAATTAACCATTTCGTCATACCCTTGCAATTTTAATTTTGAGGCGGTAATTTTTTCGCCCGCTGGTATACATTTTTTTACGATTTCCAAAATCTGGCTCGCCTGGTCGGCATCCTTGGCCCGGAAGATTACTTCGTTATCATATGCCAACATTTCCCCGTTCTTAATCCCCTTCACCAGTTTTTGTTTGTTTTTAACAGACAGGATTACCGTAATAACATCCTTCTGTGTAACCTGACGAGCAGCATACACATCAATATCGCCTATGTTAAATTCATAACTATATGCAACTTTATTCCCTTTTTGGTCAACTTCATTGACTGAATAGCGGACAGAAGCATACTCTACTAGTTTTATCTCTTGCTCATAAGTTTTAGAGGCCGTCTCTACTTTGGTGAGGGAGGATTGTAGCTTTTCAATTAAAGAATTGAGCTCATTGTTTTGCGAAAACAAATGGGTGGTAAAAAATAACATCAATGCAACTAAAAACGATCTAAAAATCATATAAACACATATCAATTGTAACAGACTAAATTAAAAATAATTTCAAAAAAAATAACTGCCCTCGCAAGCAGTTATTTTAACTTTCAATTCATGGAGCCTTTATTTTCCACCGATCGGAAAAGATACACCGGCTGAAATTAAAACTGCTTCAAGGGCCGTATTATATCTTACTTCAACAAACGGAAATAAATTCCCTGCAGTAAAGCTTGCCCCTGCACCAACATTAAGACCTATTTTCGAGTCAGAGACACTTCCACCGGAGAAAAAAGGAGGAAATGCGGGAGTTGTAACTGTTATTGAGTTGTAAGCTAATCCTGCTAGTCCATAGAAATTTGTTCCATCTGTAGTAAAATAATAATGAGCATCAGCGTCCAATGCCCAAGCGGAAAAGCCAACGTCACCAAAACCTGTGTCTGTATTTTTTCCTAGATAATAAGTAAACTTTGGAACAATGCTTATATTATCAGTTATTGAAAATTCTCCTCTTGCTCCAAAACCAATACCAAGGTCTTTTGTGCCGAATGCCAATTGACCACCAATTCTAGTTTGTCCTTGTGCTACAGACTCCGAAGAAGAAAGAGCTAGCGCAGCACAAAAAAAAACAGAAAATGCAATTTTTGTAAATGTGTTTGTTTTCATAAAGGGTTTTATTTGTTAGTTATTTTAATTTGTGCAAATATAAAAAGAAAAGCTTGCGAGCAAATTTTACCTTTTTTTTTATCAATACGGACGCAAGTAAACCCCAAGGTTATTCTTCTGCAATCCCCTAAAAAGGGGATTTTTTTAAACCAACCTTTCTACTACCGTATAAAGTTGTAGCGACACCGGATACTTTAGTTTAATACTAAATTTTGGTAACTTTAAAAACATAAATTGTTTTAATGAAATCCGTTATAACTCTCCTTTTACTTCTGTTTTCTTCGCTATGCATTGCTCAAAAAAAACTTACTCTCTACAAAACATTTGGCGGTGTAGTCTACGAAATGGACACCCTCACACTCAGCAGCAAACAAGTAATGATGGTGTTAAAACCAAACGCGGAGGCGGTTGCCGAATTTAAAGTGGCCAGAAGAAAATCCCTGATCGGCAGTATTTTGGGCTTTTCAGGTGGAATTTTGGTGGCACTGCCACTGGTGACAGCAATTGCGGGCGGGGAACCGGAATGGTACTATGCTGGAATTGGCGGAGGGCTTTTTTTGGCTTCAATACCGTTTCAAGCTTCCTCACGGGGGCATGCGTTAAATGCGTTCGATATTTACAATAATGGTCTAGAAAAGCGAACTTCTCGACTCCAGCCCGCTCTCTATCTCTCTCCTACAGAAGTAAAATTTGTCTTCCGTTTTAGATAACCCACAAGTGGAATTTGAAAAGATTATAGCGCGTGCTTCATTTGCGCCTCTCGGTTGTATTTGTAGGCCAATGACAAAAGGAGCGAAAAGAAAAGCAAGAAGGAGGTAATGCAGATGGCTATCATGGCAGTCTTGTTTAGTGATGTAAAAGTAGAAACCAGCTAGAGAGGGCATTCTACACAAAGCCAACTACACCTACCGAAGTAATATTTTTTAATTTTTTGTTAAAAAAATTGGGGGTTATTGAAAGTATTATGTGTTAAAGTCGATATTGTGCCATTAATTGCCGTCAAAAAATGAAAAATCTGTATTTGGTTTACTTGCTTATTGCGCTATCCGGCATTTCCGGGACCGCTCAGCCTACTGCAAAAAAACAAATTCCGAAAGATTGGTTCTTGAAAGATCCTGAAACTGATAGTCTTCAGGGTGTAAGCGCTGAACGAACCTATGAGACCTTGTTGAAAGATCAGCCCTCTAAAACAGTATTGGTGGCGGTAATTGATTCAGGGATTGATATCGATCATGAAGACTTAAAAAATATCATCTGGGTCAACGAAAATGAAATTCCTGACAACGGAATTGATGATGACAAAAACGGTTACATCGATGATATCCATGGCTGGAATTTTATTGGCGGCAAAAATGGTAATGTAGATGCAGATACTTACGAACTTACTCGCGAGTTTATAAGACTGAACAAAAAGTTTGCTGAAGTTGATTCGGCAAAAGTCCCTAAAAAGCAACGAAAGGAATACACCGAATACTTAAAAATCAAAGACAAGTATGAAAAGCTAAAAGCGAAGAATGAGGCGCAATACAAACTTTACTCAAGATTGTACAACTACACCAAAGCAAGCATTGACACCCTCAAGAAATTTTTCAAAAAAGAAGATTTGATAGCCGAAGAAGTAAAAAACATCAACACCACCAACCCTAATCTGCTGTTTTCCAAAAGTGTGGTGTCTGGCATCTACAATAATACCGGAGACGATGCAGATCTCAACGAAACCTTAGCGCAACTGAAAGAGGGAGTCGATTACTTTGAGGTGATTGTCAAGTACGGCTACAATGTAGATTTCGATTCGCGCAAAATAATTGGAGACAACTATTCCAATTTTTATGAACGAGGCTATGGCAACAACGATGTAAAAGGACCTGACCCGAATCACGGTACGCATGTGGCGGGCATCATCGGTGCCGACCGGAAAAATAACATCGGAATAAAAGGAATTGCAGATAATGTAAAAATCATGGTTGTGCGAGCGGTGCCTAATGGCGATGAGCGCGACAAAGATGTTGCGAACGCAATTATTTACGCGGTAGATAATGGGGCGCGAATCATTAATATGAGCTTCGGGAAATCTTTTTCACCTGAAAAAGAAGTAGTAGACCGAGCCGTAAAATACGCAGAACAAAAAGGTGTCTTATTGATTCACGCTGCAGGCAATGAAAGCGATAATACCGATATCGAAAAAAACTTTCCCACTAAAAAATACTTGAATGGAAAGGAAGCGAAGAATTGGATTGAGGTGGGCGCATCGGCTTGGGGGAGCAATGAAGATTTTGTAGGCAGTTTTTCGAATTATGGAAAAAACTCGGTTTCGTTGTTTGCACCTGGCGTCCAAATTTACTCAACCACTCCTGGCGATACCTACAAGAATTTAGATGGAACAAGCATGGCAAGCCCATCTACAGCGGGCGTTGCGGCATTATTGATGTCTTATTTTCCAGAGCTAAATACATTGCAGGTAAAAGATATCTTACTAAAATCAACACGCCATTTTGATAATTTAAAAGTGCAGAAGCCCGGGACAAAAGAACTGGTACCTTTTAGCGAGTTGAGCAATAGTGGCGGATTGATCAATGCTTATGAAGCCGTAAAAATGGCGCAAAAGATGAGGAAGACGGTGATAAAATAATTGGGCTTTATTTTTCTACTTTCTCTACCCTCAATCCCACGGCCAAAATCCCAGAGAGGCTTTCTTGCCGCATGAACTGCTCAAACTTTGCTTTGTATTTTCCGGGCTTTGAAAAGGAGCGGTTTTTGGAAATGATAAACTGGTGATCATAAATGTCACCTAACCCACTGCTGCCAAAAGGCTCTCCAGTCTTTTGGTCAAAGAGATATTCCGAAAGTAATTGTTTCGACAACTCTTTGCCTGCTTCATCATCCAATGAATAATTGACAAATAAACGAGCGTAAGGATAGTCAATGGTATTTCTTACGTCTAAGTAAAGATTGTATCGAATGGAGGTATCTTGAATAGAAAATTCTAATTGGACTGGTGCCCCTAGTTTCCAAGCTCGGTCTTCAAACTCTACATTGTCTTCATACACCCGATTAGAATCACAAGAGACGATTGCAAGCGCTATCACACCGGTGAAAAAGCAATATTTTGCAAAAGCCGAAAAGGGGAATCTAGAATAATTACACATTCAGCCAATAACTTAAATTCTTATTTAGGGTCTATTGGTTTATTAGGTTCTGGGTTTGGATTAGTAACGTTGCGATCGGGATTCTGCCCACGGTTCGGATTATTGCGATTGGGGTTTTGATTCCTGTTCGGATTTTGATTACTCCCTTGTTGGTTTAGGTTTGGCCTAGGTCTATTTTGATTAGTAGGATTCTGATTAGGATTCTGGTTAGGTTGACCCGGTCCGTTGACATTCCGATTGGGTTGATTTTGATTGCCACCATTTTGCTGCGGATTGCCACCTCGGTTGCCCCGATCGTCACGTCCTCGATTTCTCTTGTCTTTGCCTTTGTTTGCCTTGTCTCTGAATTTCTTGTCCATGCTCTTCAGATCACTGTTTAGCACGCCAATGGGTATACGCGCTTCCTCTTCATTGATCTGAAGCGTGGCGGGTTTTTTGCCTTCCTTATTCAAGGCCAAAATTTCGTTTACGCGATCTACATTCAACGGATACCAGTTGTTGTCCTCTTTGTATCCAAACCACATGATCTTGCGAAAGATGTCGGTCTTCTGCAAGCGCGCTTCGCCTTGTTCTGTCAACAAAGGCTTTTCTACCTCTGGTATATATTTGAGCGCGTCCATATAGGTTTCCAATTCATAATTCAAACAACACTTCAATCTTCCGCACTGGCCTGATAATTTACTTGGGTTCAAAGAAAGGTTTTGATAACGTGCCGCACTAGTGGCCACATTTTTGAAATCACTTAGCCAAGTTGAACAGCATAACTCACGACCACAAACACCGATGCCCCCGATCCGTCCCGCCTCTTGGCGCAAACTGATTTGACGCATCTCAACGCGCACTTTAAATTCACCGGCCAATTGTTTTATTAACTCCCGAAAGTCCACACGATCCTCTGCTGAATAAAAGAAGGTCGCCTTAGTATTGTCAGCTTGGTATTCAACATCCGAAAGCTTCATGGCCAGTTTGTATTGCTTCACAATTTCTCGTGAGCGATACAACGTAGGGCTGGCTCGTTTCTTTGTCTCTTCGTATTTTTCTAAATCGCGTTGGTGAGCGATGCGATAGATCTTCCTGATCTCATCATCATTGCCCACTTTTTTCTTTTGCATTTGCAAGCGCACCAGTTCGCCCTGCATAGAAACGTGGCCCAAATGATGCCCCGTTTGCATTTCAATTATAATAGCATCTCCGGTTGTGAGATTTATCTTATCGGTATTACGGTAAAAATCCTTGCGTCCATTCTTAAACCGGACTTCCACCACGTTAAATCTGTCTTCTACCGGCATATCCATATTGGATAGCCAATCAAACACATTCATTTTATTACAACCACCCGTGCCACAAGCACCGTTATTATTGCAACCGGAAACTTTTCCGTCTTTTTTCGTTCCGCAAGCGCAGCCCATATTTCAAGTATCTAAATAATTAAAAAAATTGCCAACTGGCATCTGTCAAAACGTCTTGATTATTTCATCAAATTTAACACATCATTGCCAATATCCCGTCTAAAATAAACGCCCTCCCATTGAATGTCGTTTGCAGTAGAATAGGCATTTTTCTGGGCATCCTGTAGCTTTTTGCCCCTTCCTGTCACGCCAAGCACACGGCCGCCATCAGTAACCACTTCGCCATTTTGCGTCTTCGTGCCTGCGTGAAAAATAAATGCCGAACTGGCTTTAGCTAGCCCGGAAATGACCCGACCCTTGTCATATTTTTCAGGATATCCCCCAGCGGCCATCACTATCGTCAAGGCAAAATCTGGATCAATTTGGATTTTCCTATCGCGCAAATTCCCTTTTGCTGCAGCCAACAACAATTCCAAGAAATCGCTTTGAATCCTCGCCATAACTGACTGTGTTTCGGGGTCGCCCATTCGCGTATTGTATTCAATTACAAAAGGTTCTCCTTTCACATTCATCAAGCCCACAAAAATAAATCCTTTGAAGGGGATGCCGTCTTTCTTTAAACCTTCAATGGTTGGCTTAACAATTTGATGCTCCACTTTCCCCATGAACGTTGCGTCTGCAAATGAAACAGGAGACACAGAACCCATTCCCCCGGTGTTAGGCCCTGTGTCGCCATCACCAATCCGTTTGTAATCTTTTGCTTCCGGAAGAATTACGTAACTCTCTCCATCGGTCAAAACAAATACAGATAACTCTATACCATCTAAAAATTCTTCTATTAAAACTTTTGAACTTGCGTCACCAAATTTTTTCTCCTCCAACATTTCTCTGACGGTACTCTTAGCTTCTTGCAAATTATTTGTGATGATAACGCCTTTGCCCGCTGCTAGTCCGTCAGCCTTCAATACGAGTGGAGGCTTACACGTTTCCAAATACGCAGCAGCCTCCTCAGATTGATGGGCATGAAAAGTTCGAGCCTTCGCAGTAGGCACGCCATGACGGATCATAAATTGTTTTGAAAAATCTTTGCTGCCTTCAAGCTGTGCACCGGCCTTGCCGGGGCCAACCATTAAAATTGAACTCAATTTTGGAGTTGCCTCAAAGTAATCGCGGATACCTTTTACCAATGGAACTTCTGGCCCTACCACCACCAATTCAATTTTATTTTCGATGCAGCAGGCACCCAACTTTTCAAAATCATCTACAGCAATGGAAACATTTTCTGCTACCAACGATGTACCCGCATTGCCGGGAGCCACCAAAAGCCTACTACACAAAGAACTTTGCTTTATCTTCCATGCCAGCGCATGCTCACGGCCTCCATTGCCAATCAATAAGACATTCATAATCGATCACAAAATTTCAAATATAAGGCAGAATCGGGTAACAACCAGTTAGCATAAAAAAGCCCCCGCCATTACCGACAGGGGCTTTCAATACGCTAGGGAAAATTAATTTGCGTATTCGCTCAAAAATTTTACCCGCATCAAGCGTACATCATCTTCTGAAAATTCTGACAATTCCGCCATGGCTTCGTCCATGCTGTCGGTTTCAGAATTCAAAAAGTAATCGAATATTTCCTCTTGCTTGTTGTCATCCAACACCTCATCAATATAATAGTCTACAGTGAGTTTGGTACCCGAGTAGCAAATGTTTTCCATTTCCGTCAGCAACTCGTCAAACGCCAATCCTTTGGACTCCGCAATTTCCTCTAAGTCTACCTTACGGTCAATTTGTTGAATAATATAAATCTTGATCTTGGATTTATTGATCGAAGACTTTACCACTACTTCTGACGCGGTTTCAATGTCATTTTCATCTACATACTTTTCGATTAACTCAATAAACTCGTTTCCAAACTTATTCACTTTGCCCATTCCAACCCCGTTAACAGAAGCCAACTCTTCTTTGTTGGTCGGGTAGGTGGTCGCCATTTCTTCTAATGAGGGATCTTGGAAAATCACATACGGAGGTAAGTCCTTCTCTTTCGCCATCTTCTTCCGAAGGGCCTTCAACAAGTCAAACAATTTTATATCGTACGATTTTGAATTGATAATCACACGCTCTGATCCTTCCTCATCTCCACCCTCGGTGCTGTAGTCGTGATCACGCGCCAATTCTATGTTATGCGGCTTTTTTAAGAAGTTGTGCCCTTTCTCAGAAATCTTAAATACGCCAATGTTCTCAATGTCTTTTTCTAAGTATTGATAGATGAGTGTCTGACGAATTACTGCTTTCCAAAAATCAGCATCTTCGGTATCGCCTTTGCCATAAACAGCAAGGTCGAAATGCCCGTAGCTTTTTACGTACTCATCTTCTACTCCACGAATCACATTTACCAAATGAGCCAATCCGAACCGTTCATTGGTTTGCTTCACCGCTTCGATGACAATCTTTACAAATGCTGAACCTTCAAAACGTTCGCGGGGGTTCATGCAATTATCACACGAACCACAATTAGCTTCCTTATATTCTTCTCCAAAGTAATGTAGCAACTGCTTGCGCCTACATACTGGAGATTCGGCATAGAATTCCATTTCCTGCAAAAGAATTCGTGCGTTCTCTCGTTCTTGTACTGACTTATCTTTGTTGAATTTCTCTAGCTTGTTTAAGTCGTTGTGACTATAGAACATCAAACAAACACCTTCCAATCCATCACGCCCACCGCGCCCGGTTTCTTGGTAGTATCCTTCTAATGATTTAGGAACATCATAATGCACCACAAAACGAACGTCTGGCTTATCGATGCCCATACCAAATGCAATGGTTGCGGTGATAATGTCAACTTCTTCATTCAAAAAGTCGTCTTGGTTTTTCATCCGCACATCTGGATCCAAGCCTGCGTGATAAGGTGCCGCTTTAAAACCGTTTACATTCAATAACTGAGCGATCTCCTCTACTTTTTTCCGGCTCAAGCAATAGATGATACCCGATTTGCCTTTGTGTTCTTTTAAGAATCGAATGAGTTGCTTTTTTGTTTCTTTCTTCGGACGTACCTCGTAATAAAGATTTTTGCGATTAAAGGATGATAGAAAGACATCTGCCTCTTCCATCTGCAAATTCTTTTGGATATCCAATTGAACTTTGGGAGTAGCAGTTGCTGTCAGTGCAATTACAGATTTTTGACCCAACTGACCAATCATTGTTTTGATCCTTCTGTATTCCGGCCGGAAATCATGTCCCCATTCTGAGATACAATGGGCTTCATCAATAGCGACAAATGAAACCTGCACTTTCTTTAAGAATTCAATATTCTCATCTTTATTCAGCGACTCCGGAGCTACATAAAGTAACTTTACTAATCCGGCCACACAATCCTTTTTCAACTTGGTAATTTCGCCTTTGCTTAAAGTAGAATTTAGAAACCGCGCATTTACACCATACGCATTCATCTGATCCACCTGATTTTTCATTAGCGCAATCAATGGCGAGATCACTATTGCCAGCCCGTCATACATCATGGCAGGAAGCTGATAGCACAACGACTTACCCGCTCCGGTGGGCATGATCACAAATGTATTTTTTCCCGTAAGGATGTTGCGAATTACTACCTCTTGGTTTCCCCTG
>JBBSCN010000074.1:0-14664 GCA_038250265.1 Cytophagales bacterium
CTATCTCTTCTTTTGTGGAAATGACTCGGCTTGTCATCTAAGAAAACGTGAACGTAAAAAATCTGACCCCTAATCCAAACTTCAAATCTCCACCGCCCTACCCTCTTCCCAAATCAACCCAAACTGATGGCCATATTTTTTTACCCAGCCTTTTTCTCTGGCAAAATCAAACAACTCAATCATGCCTTTGGCAGCCAGCTCTTTTAGCAGCGAATCAGATAATCCTTTGACGCTGATATACCCTGCATCGGTAAAGTGAAATTGAAGATTGGCAGCATTGCTTTTTTTCAGCCACTGCCGAATGAGTTGCAGCTGTTCACTTATTTTTTGATTGAGCTCCTGTGCCTGCGCTAATGTGCTCTCAATATCTTTAATGTGACCATCGTTATTAAAATCATCCTGCCTCAAAATGCGCACAGGATTGATGTGGATTTCTCCAGCATAACGGTTCACCATAGATTACACGGTTTGATAAATGCAAAAATCAAAGACCCAACTTCACAGCAATCCAATACGTCACACTTGCCACGCTTGCCGAAAGGACCGTTCCCCAAATCATATCTACGATCACCACTTTCATTGGCCAATCTTTCAACGTAGCAAGATTAGTGAGGTCGTAGGTCGCGTATGTGATCAGTCCAAACAATGCTCCCATCCAAAGTGCAATCGTCCAATCTCTTTTTATCAGGGCTGGCTCAATTACAAAAACCACCACTCCTACCAAAAACAACAGGTAGAAAATAATAGCTGCCGCCCAGTTCACATCGGGCTTCATCAAAAAACCAATCTGGGTTTTGTAAAAATTCTTTGCGATCAGCCCCAACCAAATCATATCAATGACAAAGAAAACGGGCAGTGCAATCAAATAGAGTTTAAAAAACAGTCGCATAGTTTAGAAACTAAAACTTTTCCTCTTCTTCTTTCTTCGGCTCGGCCTTTGGTGGTGGTGGCTTTGTTTTCTTTTTCAAGAATCCAAATACTCCTTTCTTTTTCGCAGGAACGGATTGAACATTACCGTCAGTGGCCGTTGAATCTATGGGCTGATCTTGAAGGTTTGACGATAGCTCGATCGGGTCGGTCTTTTTATCCTTCTTTTTGAAAAGGTTTTTAAAGAACCCAAAGAAGCCTTTCTTTTCTTTCTTTGATGCGCTCGCTTTTCCCTCGTCTTTTGCACCTTCTAATGCAATTCGGACATCCGGCAGTACCAGTTGCTTGCGGAAGTACCACATGTAATTGGCTTGGTCTACATTGAATTTCTCTTTCTCCAATGAAATTACATAGGTGCTGTCTTTTTCCTCTTCGGAAGGGTTGCCTGCGGAGGCTGCGGTAAGAGTGTCCGTAATACTTCTTGCCGCGCTATCCAATGCTTTCTTAATGTCCGTTGAGTCGGTCGCCTTTTTCGGATAGACCGGCTTCATAGGAATTGTTTGCAATGCACGCAAAGCCTTCTTGTAGGTCTTCTCAGGAAGCAATAAATAGCGTGTGCGTTTATTTCTTTTTGGAATGGGTAAGGACGGCCCCTGTAGAACGACACTGCGCGACCACGAAGAATCGTTTGGGGGAAGTATCAGCGTCTTGCTATTCGATGCCAACACTTCCCGTGCCTGGCTTTTGTTGGCGTTGTAATAAGCAAATGTTTCTTTTTGTGAAGGCTTGTCGTGTATGAACGCGCTCTGATAGGCCGGGCATATCATTTTTTGGGTGTTGCAACTGGCCAACAGCCCAAAGCACCCGATTACACATACGAATAAAGCCCGGTTCATCAAAAATGGGTTAACCCAATCAACAAAACTAAATAATTAACCGAAGTAATCCGAAGAATGTAAGAAATGTAACCGGATTGTAAATTATTGGTAATCAGCTCATAATGTCACTAGGGCTTTCTGTTGACTTTTGGTAAGACTGGCTACCACCAATTGGTAGGACGCATCGATCCATTCCTTCACCTTCTTATCGCTTACGCTTCCGTCCATCAATACTGTGATCCAATGCTTTTTGTTCATGTGATATCCGGGCAAAACACCCGCGTATTCTTCCCGCAATTGAGCACTCATCTCGGGATCGCACTTTAGGTTGATACTTTCAAATAGATCTACATCTGCCAAGGCAAACATTTTGCCTACCACTTTATAGACCAACGTATTATTGTCAAAAGGAAACTCTTCCGTCACCCCTTTCTTAGCAAGGCAATAGGTTTGGAAGGCTGCTAAGTTCACACGTTAAAATAAACGTTTCAAAATGAGATAAATTACTCCGATCAAAAAAATACCGATGGAAATCTTGTTTACCCCATGCATCATTTTGAGGCTAATATTCGATGGTCGATTGGGATCCTTTTTGCGGAAAAAATAACCACCCACTTCGCCCAGTGTAAAAAATTCCTTTACACCGCCTTTCTTCTCTTCTTTATTGGTTTCCATAGTTCGTTCGTTTAATTATTTTGGTGGGCGTGTCCCCTGCTGAGACATCAGGGGTCAGGCTTTCCGCTTTTACTCCTCCCCCGATTCGCACTTGCCAACGCACGGGCAATCGGGGTGCGGGGTAACCGCTACAATCCTTCACGCAAAAACATAAAACTCAGCCTCCAAAATTCGTTTGGGCAGGCGTAAGCATTCTATCCTCGATCCTTTCAAATGAAATTTAATAGCGTCATACATGTTCTTTGCTGCTTCCTTTTTCGTTCGGCCTGTTGACACCCAGCCTAAAATATCTGTATAATTAACACTGTAACCCATCTTTGATTTTTCAAATACAACCAATTACTTTTTCATGT
This sequence comes from Cytophagales bacterium, assembly GCA_038250265.1. GTDB lineage: Bacteria > Bacteroidota > Bacteroidia > Cytophagales > Cyclobacteriaceae > ELB16-189. Next base: position 2,774 of record JBBSCN010000074.1, read on the forward strand.
CTAAATCATATAAACTCTAAAAAAATAAGACTAAAAGACAATTTTCAAATCAGTGAGTTTTCAAAATTAGTTCGGCATTTCAATCCAATCGCCCCCATCCTTAATTAAATTGATCAACTCATCCACTGCCTGTGGCGTAGGCACATTCTTTTTCACCACTTCTCTGCCCTTGTACAGGGTAATTCGGCCAGGGCCAGACCCCACATATCCATAATCCGCATCGGCCATCTCACCGGGGCCATTTACAATACAACCCATAATTCCAATCTTCACGCCTTTCAAGTGGCTGGTTCTAGCACGGATCTTGGCGGTAGTTTCTTGCAAGTCAAACAAGGTTCTGCCACACGATGGGCACGAGATATATTCTGTTTTGGAAATACGCGTCCGGGTGGCCTGAAGAATATTAAAGGCTGTTTCGTTCACCAACTTATCCGATCCACAGTTTTCGGCAGCAATAAAAACACCATCACCCAATCCATCTATCAATAGACCGCCCATGTCGGTACCAGAATAAATCTGAAGTTGATCCACTTTTAAATCGCGGTATGCGCGCCCAATGATAACCGGCACTTTGCAGTCATTTTCAATCAACTCAACAAACAGCCTGCGCTGCTCGGCCATGCCGTGATCCGTGTAGGTGTCTATCAACAGAACCGTAGTACTGTCAGCTTTTAATTTTGTGATCAATTGCAAATTTACATCTGGCAAACAGGCGTAAATAAAATTCATCTTATCAGATTGCTCTACTCCACTCACGTAATCTTTTGCTTTGATAAAGGGATACGACCGCGCCTTCGAGCGATTGGCAAGCCAAACGTTATGACTATAAACGATTCCCAATGTGCCGGGTATTTCAAAGTCAATTATTGTATTGTCCGCAAAAACATAATCGCAGGCATTGTCGGCAAGGTTCCATTTATCGAGCGGAACAGAATAATGATATCCCAGCGCAAACAATGATGCTGGTGTAATTTTCTGCTTCAACGAAAAATCTGCCATGACGCGCGGCACCTGATGACCACCAATGTTTTGAACTTCATGGGTGGTTCTTCTAGTATATACAAATGGATCAATGGGATATTCTTTAATCGCTGGGATGGCAACGGTAGTTTTGCGTGAGGTGTAACGGTTCACGAGTTCTTGTGCAACAGGGACTTCTGCCTCCGGCTCTTCGGTCAATGAAACGCGAACGGTATCTCCCAATCCATCTTCTAGCAACGTGCCGATCCCGACTGAAGATTTGATTCGGCCGTCTTCTCCATCACCTGCTTCAGTCACCCCCAAATGCAACGGGTAAGGTTGAAATCCTTCCTCATCCAATTTTTGAACCAACATCCGATACGCTTGCACCATCACTTGAGGGTTGCTGGACTTCATCGACAATACGATATTGTAATAATTCAAATCCTCGCATACGCGCAAAAACTCAAGTGCAGATTCTACCATTCCCAAAGGCGTATCTCCATAGCGGCTCAGAATCCGATCGGACAGTGATCCATGGTTGGTACCAATCCGCATGGCAGTACCATGCTCTTTGCAAATTTTTACCAGTGGTGTAAACTTTATGCGGATTCGGTCCAGTTCTGCTTGGTAGGCAGCGTCCGTATATTCAATTTCTTCAAAGCGCTTTTTGTCGGCATAGTTTCCGGGATTGATACGGACTTTTTCCACAATCCGCGCAGCCAACTCCGCTGCATTTGGCGTGAAGTGGATGTCGGCAATCAGCGGAACTGAATATCCGCGCAAGCGCAATTCCTTTTTTATTTCTTGCAGGTTTTGAGCTTCCTTTAAACTTGGGGCGGTGATGCGCACATATTCGCAACCAGCATCTACCATCCGGATGACTTGTTCAACCGACCCCATCGTATCCATCGTGTCAACGGTTGTCATTGACTGCACCCGAATGGGGTTATCCCCCCCTAGCGGTACTTCGCCAATATTCACCACGCGGGTCTTTCTTCGGCTATAGCTTATCAGGCTATTGCAGTATTGTTTCAATTGAAGTACTTGGGGGTTATTCACAAGAAATACTAGTTAAGTAATAAACCGAAAACATGTCAAAATGTTCATTGAGCCAATCTATGCGCTCTGCCAAAAATGGCTACCTTTCAACCGTTAAAATTACTTAAAAATGAAACGAGTTCTCCTATCCCTCATTTTATTCTTTCCTGCAAATTGGTCAGTGGCTCAAACCAACGACTATTCTGCCGATGTGAAATCGGTAGACGCTATCATCGCGGCTATGTATGACGTGATTACGGGTGAGCCAAACACCCCACGCGATTGGAATCGGTTCAAAAATTTATTCGCGCCTGAAGGAAGGATGATACCAACCCGAAAAAATGACAAGGGTGAATTGGGTTTAAAAGCCCTCACGCCAGACGAATACGTCCAATCGTTTCAACCCCGAATCCCAACCGGGTTTTACGAACGTGAGCTATCGCGAAAAACGGAAACATTCGGAACCGTAACACATGCGTTTAGCACCTATGAAACGAAAGACACAAAAGACGGTGCCATTACCAATAGAGGAATCAATAGCATTCAATTGTTTAAGGACAAAGACCGCTACTACATTGTGAATATCTTTTGGTGCGCGGAAAGCATGGGGTTTGCGCTGCCTGAAAGGTATTTGAAATAGTCTCTCTGGATTTTGAATGTAGAATGTATAATGTAGAATTTTGAATCTTGAATGAAGCCGATGAGACGCTATTTCTTAATATTAACTCTGATAATCTGTTTCCCATTAGTTGGGATCAGCCAAAAATCAAAAAACTCTAATCTGGATGCCATTGCGGAAAGGTTTGCCGTAGCCTCTTTCAAGGAGTTTTATGAACTGCACAGCCTGCCGAACGATGCGCATTTTCCGTTAGACATTGAAAAGAATGTGCAATGGTGCGAGACGGCTTTTTCACAACGCGGATTCACTACCCAACGACTGCAAACCGAAACGGTTCCGTTGTTGCTGGCAGAACGGAAGGTGCCCGATGCAAAAAAGACTGTGCTAATCTATCTTCAAATCGATGGGCAACCAGTTGAACCATCGCAGTGGGAACAAGAAAGTCCTTGGAAACCAACATTGAAAGAAAAAGACAACAATGGCAAATGGAGCGCTTTGCCTTATGAAAAATTAATGGAAGGAAACATCGATCGCGATTGGCGAATATTTGTCCGTTCTGCATCTGACGCAAAAGGGCCAGCGATGGCCTATCTCGCTTCATTGGATGCGTTGAAAGAACTGAAATCCGAACCCAACTTCAACATGAAAGTGATCATGGATTTTGAGGAAGAACTGGGCTCGCCTCATCTGCCCCCTGCAGTTAGCAAATACAAAAATGAATTGGCTGCCGACATGTTGATTATTTTTGATGGCCCTCGTCACGTAAGCAATCAGCCCACGCTTTCTTTTGGCGCCCGAGGAATCTGTGAAATCACACTTACTGTTTTTGGTCCAAGAACGCCCATGCACAGCGGCAATTATGGCAACTACACGCCTAACCCTGCCCTGCGATTGGCACAGCTACTTAGCTCAATGAAAGATGAAGATGGGCGAGTGACGATTCCCGGCTATTACGATGGAGTTGTTTTGACAGAAGTAGAGAAAAAGATATTGTCCAAAGTCCCAGATAATGAAAACGAAATCAAAAAATTCTTGGGGATCGCACAGCCTGACAACATCGGAGGAAACTTTCAAGAGTCTCTTCAGTATCCCACTCTCAACATTCGTGGGTTAGATGCGCTCTATGTGGGCGATCAGGCACGGACGTTGATTCCCGCGAAAGCGGTAGCAGAAATAGATATACGACTAGTACCGAGCAGCGACCCCAAACGATTGATCGAATTGGTAAGGAAACACATCGAATCGAAAGGTTATTATGTGATCGATCGTGCGCCTACTGAAGAGGAGCGATTGAAATTCCCGCGTATTGCATCGTTTCAATCCAGTATCTCCTATTTGGCGTTTCAAACTCCCTTTGACTCAGAGTGTGGCAATTGGCTAAGCAAAGCCATGTACACCGCCTTCGGCAAAGAGCCTATCAAAATACGCACCGCGGGTGGGTCGATCCCCATTTCACCATTTGTAATCACCCTAGGAATACCCGCAGTTGCAGTGCCCACCGTAAATGCCGATAACAACCAACATGCCGAGAATGAAAACATACGAGTGGGAAATTACATTGATGCCGTAAAGACTTTTTTGGCCATCATGATGGAGAAACTATAGCCGATGAATTCAAAAATACTGATATTCAGCTAGCAGCTTTTTGTCTAACGTCCAAAGCGAAAATCTATTTGCCTTGGCGGCCGCAAGTATATAGCAATCTATCAGGCTTAGCCCTTTGTTATAAAGTTTTCTTCGACAGGATATTTTTCCGCCTTCCAACAGCAATTCCGTTTCATCCACTTTAGGCAGGTCTCTCCAGAATTTTAAAATCACTTTTGCTTCCGCCTCATCCAAACAGAAGTGTCGACTACGATCATTTACTCCCTGTTCTATTTGCAAACTTGTTCAGCGCTAAATTCAACGACAAATTCAAGTGGATTTTTTTTAATTTCTGAACCGACTTCTTAATTCGCTGCCGATTAATGTAGTCATTGAGGGCGATGATGATGCTTTCTATGATGTTCTTACCTCCTGAATACTTTTTTACATCTTGAATCAACTCCTCTGGTACTAATGCAGTGATTTTCATACACTAAAGTTTGGATCCAAACATACGACAACTCATCGTGTAATTTATTCAAAGATTTATTGGTTGATCTATTCCAACTTGGCTACTCAAAACCTATCTTGCACCCGATGGAAAATTTTGTAGTGTCTGCCCGAAAGTACCGTCCGCTTGGCTTTGCCGAAGTGGTTGGCCAAGAGCACATTACTACCACTCTCAAAAATGCCATCGATAACAACAAGCTCGCACAGGCATTACTGTTTTGCGGCCCGCGCGGTGTGGGCAAAACGACTTGCGCCCGGATTGTGGCCAGAATGATCAACGGGTTTGAAGAAAAAGCGGAAGTTAATTCGCTGAACATCTTTGAACTAGATGCTGCCTCAAATAACTCAGTCGAAGACATACGAAATCTGATTGATCAAGTTCGCTACCCGCCTCAGTTCGGAAAATTTAAGGTGTACATTATTGACGAGGTGCACATGCTCTCGAATTCGGCATTCAATGCATTTTTGAAAACCTTGGAAGAGCCTCCCTCCTATGCTATTTTCATTCTGGCTACCACTGAGAAACATAAGGTCATCCCAACCATTCTTTCGCGTTGTCAGATTTTCGATTTCAATCGCATTCAAATTTCGGACATCGCCCGCCAACTTAAAAAAGTAGCGGAGCAAGAAAAAATAAAGGTACAAGAAGAGGCCCTTCATTTGATCGCACAGAAAGCTGACGGTGCTTTGCGCGATGGCCTTTCTATTTTTGATTTGATGGTTACATTCTCTTCCGGCAAAGAAGTGACTTTCAAAGATGTTATTAACAATCTGCACATCTTAGACTACGATTATTATTTTAAAGTAGTGGATGGTCTTTTGGCAGAAAATCCATCTCAGCCGCTTTTGATATTGGATGAAATTCTACGAAAAGGGTTTGATGGACATAATTTTATTGTAGGCCTAAGTGAGCACATCCGAAATTTAATGGTCGCACAAGATGCGCGAACTGTTACATTAATGGAAGTGCCTGATAGCACCAAGAAAAAATACCTCGAACAAGCGCAAGCTGCTCCCTCCTCGCTGTTGCTTTCATGGTTAAGTATAGCCAACCAATGTGACATTCAGTACAAAGGCAGCAAGAACCAACGACTGACCGTTGAGCTAGCGATGATGAAGATGGCGCATGTGAATGCAGTCTTCAATGACTCAACTGCCCTGGCTTCGGAAGCGGTAAAAAAAAAATTGAATTAAGTCCTATCGGTATTGCCGAGAGCCCGCTCAGCACAGCACTTGAAAAGGCACCAACCTTGGTTGAAGAGAAAGTACCTGAGCTATCGAAAATAATTTCGGTCGAAGTAATAAACGAGCCTCCGTCAAAACAGCTGGGAACCAAGCCCAAGACAACTCTAAATCTCGGCAACATCTTTAAGTCAGTTGCGGAAAAAGAAACAAAGACCGATGACAAACCAAGGGGCTTAACAAATAACGATCCCATTGAGGATGCCCCTTTGCGAGAGTTTTGGCAGCGTTTCGCTGATTCGAAGAAAAATCAGGTGGCTGAATACCACCTTCTCAATCGGGGTTTTGTGCGAGACGGAAATACGCTGATCATTCACCTCAATAATGCAATTGAAGAGCCTTTGCTTCAATCTATCAAAGTTGAATTAGTATCTTACCTGAGGGAGAAGTTGAAGAGCAACAATTTACAACTAACGAGTCACTTAAAAGAAGTGACCTCTGCAAGAGTAGCCTATACCAACAAAGAAAAGTTTGAGGCGATGGCCGAAAAGAACCCAATGCTTATTCAACTGAGAGACAAATTTGGCCTCGATCCAGATTTTTGAAAAAATACTGCTTTCAAACCTGAACCAATGTTTAAAAGCCTCGTTATTAGTATTACTTACTCAAGAAGAAGTAATGCTATCATTTCACAAATATTACAAATTTTTTAGCCTAGCAATAACTGGTATATTGCTAATCAACGGTTTATGGGTGAACGAGGCTGTTGAACATTTTAACAAAATAAATGAGTCTACCGAACAGTACATCAAGTCGTTAGAAGAAGCGGTTGCTCCCGAGAAAAAATACCGACCCAAGAAAGTTGGCGCTTTATCTACCTATTTAGCCTGTTCTTCTAAAAAGGTTGTAAACAAACTTCATCCAAAACCACAAACCACCCGCCATAAAACCTCCCGTCCCGTTCTACATAGGGCTCTCTTGATTTAAGTCATATATGTTTTTTGTTTACGCCTTAATTTCTGGCGTATGTATAAATTATCAATTCAAAAAAAACAAAAATATATATGGAATCTTCATTCAAATTCGACAAAAAATTTCTTTTAACATGGTCTGTGGTAGTTGTGTATTTCCTGTGCATGACGTTTCTTGCATTGACTGTTTAATAAAACCGTATGAAAACGAAACAGACTATGTTAGAGCACTGTAAAAAAGTTTTGCAGTGCGTCAGTTTTGACAAGCGCCTATTTCGCAAAGAATATCGAAAATCAATCTGCTGGCTTAGCTCACACGAGGCTATAGCGTTAAAACAATGGATCCGTTCGAAAAAAACTTTTTTGATAAATCAATAAACTACCCATATGAAAACTGAAAAAATAATTCTTACTTTAGTACTCGCGTCATTTCTAGCAAGCTGCGCTGTCGTTCGGCAGGGTGAAGTGGGTGTGAAAAGAAAATTTGGAAAACTCGACAAAAGGATCATTACACCCGGTGCTATTGGCTTTAATCCTTTTTCATCGGTGGTAATTAAAATGCCGATCCGTACCATGAATATGGAGATCAACGCCAATCTTCCCTCCAAGGAGGGGTTGAACGTGGTTGCTATAATTTCGATTCTTTATAAAATGCAGCCCGACAAAGCTCCGTTTGTAATTGAGACAATTGGCGTAGGGAATGAAGAAAATGTGATCAGCAGCGTTTTTCGGTCATCGGCTGCGGATGTTTGCTCACGCTATTTCGCCAAAGACATGCACTCGGCACAGCGCGCCAACATCGAAAAGGAAATCAAGGATGAAATGGCTAAGATCTTAAATCTTCGTGGTTTTGAAATTGAATCGGTGCTTCTCAAGAATATCCAGTTGCCGGCAGGGTTGGCACGGGCAGTAGAAGAAAAATTAGAGGCTGAACAACAAGCACAGCGAATGGAATTTCTACTCGACCGCGAAAAGAGGGAAGCGGAACGCAAAATTATAGAAGCCCGCGGTATCCGCGACTCTCAAAAAATAATCACCGAAGGGTTGACTAAATCAATCATAGAGTGGCAAAGCATAGAGGCCTTTCGCGAGCTCGCTAAATCGCCCAATACCAAAACAATTATTACCGATGGAAAAACTCCATTTTTGATTAATCCGAATGAAGACTAACAAGGCAGAACGGGCAGGCTGGTTTTTAGCTTGCCCTTATTTTAAACCACTATCATAATGAAACTCGCATCCATCGTCCTTTTGACCTTCGCTACCCTCCATGGCCTACATGCTCAAAGTGATAAAGCCAACCAACAATTCAAGACCGTGGACGATGCGCTGATTCATAAAACGGTTGCCACTTGGCTCGATTTGAGTAAACAGAATTTAAAAATACTTCCTGATTCACTTTTTCAATTGACTCAATTACAATATCTAGATCTCAGTTGGAATCAATTGGAAAGTATTCCCAAAGAAATAGGTCGCCTAAAAAAACTAAAGTACTTGGTCTTGTCATACAATCAGCTCAAGCTAATTCCAAAAGAGCTGGCCAATTTGACATTATTACAAACGCTCTATTTGGATCATAATCCACAAATAGAAGTAGACAAAGCAATGCCTGTTTTAGCAGCTTTGCGTTCGCTCAAAGTATTGAGCTTGGCAGGGGACAATATCTCAGTTGTGCCACCGAGCATCACTAAAATAAAACGGCTTGAATCGTTGGAACTCTCCGACAACACGTTCACGAAACTTCCCGATAATATTCCCCAACTGAAGTACTTAAAAGTTCTCTACATCAACAACGATGCCTTTTTCAACCTCGAGCAGAATATCCGATTGATACGTAAGTTGAAGAATCTAAACGAAGTACATTTTGAAAACAATGACTTGACGTCTATCCCTTCAAACATTAAAGACTTAAAAGTGCAATATCTCTTTTTGGTTGGAAATAAAATTCATGACCTCCCCCCGGAAATCATCCAAATGAAGAAATTAAGACTGATTGATCTATCAGAGAATCCCTTACCTCCGCCCATCTACGAAGATTATCATAGGCAGTTAGATCCTAAAGTGATCATCCGGCTAAGGAAGAATAACTGATTTTTCTTATTTACCCCCAACGTAACCCTATCGTCTTTTACATAGGCGTGAAAAATATTGCCTTTATAATTCTCTGCTTTCTTACGATTCCCTTTTCAAGCCTCTGACAACAAAATCTTTTCAACATCCCATCAGGAGATATTACGCCAAAAAACAAATTCTTTTACCAGCATCAACTGAATTTTTATGCCTCGAATGAATTGGAGTCAAATCTCATTTAGTATATGGGTTTGAAAAAGGCTTGGACGTGGGTGTCAACTTTGTAGACTTACTGCTACGGTTTGGGCAAGGCCAATTAGTTTCTTTTAATGACAATAGTAAGCGCAAGCCACTGTATCCACTAGTGATGTGTACCCTTCAGAAACAGTTTGTGCTTGAACATGATAAGTTGTTTTTGAATGTGGGAACTTAGACAGTATCTAACCTCAGCAACGAATTTGCCGACCAGAGAATTGCCACGATGAATTATTCATTGGTTCGATGGCAGCCGTCTAAAAAAGGATACTTCATTGCTGGCCCTTATCATACCAATGATGTTTTTGTAGGAGGGCCGCCTACCCATCAGCTTGGTATTATGTTCGGCTATGAATATAAACTCAATGACAAATGGCTGTTGATGGGTGACTTTATTTCAGGCGATCACAAAAAGTCACAAACAATAATTGGTGCAGGTTATAACGTAAGCGGAAAACTTCAACTTTTCTTGGGCGCTTTGCTGGCGTTTCCTAACGACTGGCTAGATACTGGTTTGGTAGTCGAAATCAACTGATATGGATGGAACTTTTTGAGTAGTCATTAAGGTAAAAAATTCAAAACTGATAAAATAAAAGCCAAACCAGTTTATCAGTTACAAAAAATGTGCTAAAATTGAATGTTAAACCTACAACACATGACACTAACTCGCCTAAGCCTTTATCTCTTAACCATTGCAACAGCCTCTTTACTAGCTTCTTGTGGCTCATCTTCTAAACAAGAAAATCAGAATTCAGATGAATTTAAGCAAGCGGAAGAGTCATTAAAAAGCCAAATCGAAGATGTGGTGTACAATATTCCATCACCTTCTGAAATACCCTACCTTTTGCAGACAACGGGAGCCGAGTTTAACCAGAGTTTATTAAATGATCGCAAAAAGGTGGATCAGTACATGACGCGCACCGACAAGGCCGCCCTGAATCTAGGAGCGTATGTCGCTGATATTGGCTATTTAAGTTCTTACGACAAAACGCAAGAGGCGATTGACTACTTGGGCTCAGCCAAAAAGCTAGCAGACAATCTTGGCGTGATTGGCACATTTGATACCGATATACTTAAGCGGTTTGAAGCAAATATTTCAAACAAAGATTCCCTTGCCTCATTGTTGAATGATGCCGTTCAAAAAACAGATAAATACTTAAAGGATGATAGCCGCAACAAGTTAGCTGCTTTGATGATCACTGGAAGTTTTATCGAAGGACTTTCCATCTCAACGGGGCTCATTAAAACCTATCCTAAAAGTCTGTTGAAAGAAGACCAGAGAAATTTGATTCTTACTCCGCTCATACGAGTGATCTTGGAACAAGAAAAATCAGTGAATGAACTAGTTAAAATGTTAGCTACTGTTGAGCAGACTGCTCCTATCACGGGTATCCAAACAGATCTTGTTGCTCTTCAAGCAAGCTACCGCGCCTTAAACATTGAGGAGCAGATCAAAAACAATCGTTCAGATCTGGTGCTATCGGATAAAAATCTGATCGATATAACGAAGATCGTTGAAAAAATGAGAAAAGATATCATCGACTAAGCCATTAAAAAATTTAGATTTAAAAGAGGATTGGTTTGCCAATCCTCTTTTTTTTAAGCGTACTTTCTTTAGTACTTTCGATTCAAACTAGTAGTCTGCTATGAGTGAACCCGTATTAAAAGCTATCATCCGACTGTTCGCAATGGTTGCCAAAGAAGATTCGGTAACTACGCAGGAACGCGATTATATCCAAACATTTTTATCCGATCACCTGAGCCAGAAGTCGATGGAAACCCATCTGCGGCTTTTTGACGAATATGCCCGCGAGACCTCTGATAAACTTACGGAAAAAAATCAGCCGGATTCTATTATCAAGGTTTGCGCTTCCATTAATAACGAAGTTGCCCAAAAGCAAAAAGCGGTTATCATGATGGAACTGTTCAGCCTTATACTGGCGGATGGAGTGATCACATCATCAGAAGAGACGCTGGCAAATTTAATTGGTCAAGCCTTCAACGTTTCATCGGTAGACATCGAGCTTATCAAACAATTTATCCTTCTCAAAGATGCCACTCAGTATCAAAACGAGCATATTTTAATTATTCACTCTGGTCAAAAATTGGCCGCTACTAAAACTATCATTCGTGGCGAACTAGATGGGCTGATTGTCATACTATATCTACAGAGTGCAGACATTTTCTTTTTCAGGTACTTGGGCAAATCAGATGTTTATCTGAACGGTGTTCCGCAAAAGGCAGGAAATATAAACGTGTTGGCAACAGGCAGCACAGTTCGATGGGGAGTGGCCGACCCGGTTTATTATGGAGAAATTGTAAACACCTTCAAAAAGCAATCAGACGGTACCCGAACTTCATTTGAGGCAGACCGGATCTCCTATCGTTTTAAGAATGGAAAGCTGGGATTACGAGAAGTAGTCGTGAAAGAAGAGTCCGGAAATCTAGTTGCCTTAATGGGTGCTAGTGGTGCCGGGAAGTCAACGCTGCTGCATGTTTTGAATGGTACTGAGAAGCCCTCGGAAGGAAGAGTATTAATTAATGGCATTGATATACATAAACAGCCCAAGAGAATTGAAGGAGTAATTGGATTTGTTCCGCAAGACGATCTTTTGATTGAAGACCATACTGTTTACCAAAACTTGTAGTTCGCTGCCAAGATGTTTTTCAGTCATCTAGTCGAACTAGAAATTGACACA
>JBBSCN010000075.1:0-14219 GCA_038250265.1 Cytophagales bacterium
AAATCAGGTGCCACTACACCACAAGTAGCTACGGAAACCAGTGCATTTTTTCAAGTAGATGGTTCCATGATCCCGCGCGTTCGCTGGAGTGCAGGGGCGCGACTCTCTTCTGCCTACGTAGACAAAACATTTTACATCAACCCTGAGCCGCGTGTGGCCATTCGGTATTCTGTTGACTCTACCACTGCCATCAAGGCGAGTTACTCGCGCATGGCCCAATACCTACATCGTGTATCCAGTGCGGCCATTGCTTTCCCTACTGATATTTGGTATCCGGTCACGTCTCGGGTAAGGCCGCAGACTGCTGATCAAGTGGCGTTGGGCATGCAGCGCACATTTCCCAAACAAAACTTATTTGTAAGTGTAGAAGGCTACTATAAATGGATGAATGACTTGATCGGCTACAAAGAAGGAGCAAGTCTTTTGCTCAATACTAATTTTGAAAACCAATTGGTGCAAGGCAAAGGAGTAGCGTATGGATTGGAAGTATTGATTAAAAAGGAAAGCGGAAAGCTGACGGGCTGGATCAGCTATACATTAGCGAAAGCCGAGCGCCAATACGATGAAGTGAATGGAGGCGAATGGTTTTTAGCGCGCTACGACCGCAGACATAATTTGGCGGTGGTCATGAACTATCAACTATCCAAGCGCTGGTCAGTAAGTTCGGTTTTTGAATTTATTTCTGGTTCCCGTTTCACGCCCATTATCGCCCAATACGTGGTGCCATCGCCCTCGTTTGGTGGAGTGGATTTGATTCCCGTATATGCTTCTATCAATTCAGTGAGATTGGCAGACACACATCGGTTAGATGTAGGAATTAAATATCGGACGCGACAAGACAAAAAATTACAAGGCGAATGGTTTGTGGGTGTGTACAATGTTTATAATCGTGCTGCTCCTATTGGTATTGTCATTCGTCCTAATGGCGATGGCTCGTTTCGGTATGAGCAACCGGGACTTTTTGGGTTGTTACCTTTTGTGAGTTACGGATTTAAAATTTGATAAAATATGAAGATGGTTTTTAATTTTTTGTCGGGGATCATGATTTCAATTTTTGTGGTTGCCTGCATTCCCGAGCCATTGCCAATTGATGACATTCCCAAGTTGCAACCAAAGATTGTTGTGTCCTCTCAACTCGTGCCGGGCGGAGCGTTGGTAGTGCTGGTGACAAAAAGCGTGAGTGCGTTAGAAGCGGGCTGGGGTTCAAATCCAGAGGATATAATCGCAAAGGCGGCTATCAGCGATGCAGAAGTTTCCATTACGGTAGGCGATGCTACTGTTCCGTTGCCCAATTTGGGGACGGGCCTATACGGCAATATCAATCTTGACTTACAACCCAATCGAGATTATATGTTGAAAGTAAAATCGCCAGAGTTGGGAGAAGTGTATTCTATCACGCAAGCAAAACCGTTCATACCTTTTCGTACGGTGCAAGCCACACTTTACAAATCGCAATTTGATTCTACGGCCAGTGTACGTTATAGTCTGCAAGATCCGGTCGGTGCTAATTGGTACATGGTCAACATCCAAAAGTTTTCGCAGGCCCAAAATATAAACTCATTATTGAACCCACGAATATTCACGCACTTGCTTAGCGACAGCGCTTTTAATGGAAAAATCTGGGAAGAAGAATTCAAAGTTCTTTTTAGAAGATATAAACTGGGCGATACCGTAGCTGTTACCATGGCCAGCATCAGCAAAGAGTATTATCAATTTTTGAAAGCCCGGTTTGAAAGAAGGTACAGCGCGGGTGCTTTTGCCTCCGAGCCATTGAATTATAATAGCAATGTAGTGGGAGGGCTGGGCTACTTTAACTTGCACGTGCCAGATGCACGTATTTTTGTACTGGAATAAATGACTAAACTGATTCCCCTTGAACTGATTTATCCGCGATTCATCTGTTTTTTGTCGGTTGGTATTTACTTTTTCCTAGTCTGTAGTATCAAAAGACTTTATGATACGCCTTCTACTATTCATTGGCGGAATTTCACTTTCGCTTCCCGCTTGGTGTCAAACCTTTCCAGCCAACTTTACGCGCGAGCAAGTAGGCGGCACGATCGGTTCACCTACTGTCATGGCCTTTGCACCCGATGGACGGATTTTTGTGGCGCAGCAAACGGGGACTTTGCTGTTGATCAAGAACGGTGTACAGTTGACCACGCCCTTTATTTCACTGACAGTTAATTCTAGCGGTGAACGTGGACTCATAGGAATCGCCTTCGATCCGGACTTTGCCACCAATAATTTTGTTTACTTGTATTATACTGTCAATGTTGCTCCGTTAAAAAATAGGATCAGTCGTTTTACAGCTAATGGTGATGTGGCTGTCGCGGGTAGCGAACAACTCGTGCTGGAGTTGGACAACCTGAGTTCAGCAACTAATCACAATGGCGGGGCGCTCGCTTTCGGAATAGATGGTAAACTGTACGTAGCAGTGGGTGACAATGCCAACACTACATTTCCTCAAAATTTGGATACGTACCACGGTAAGATTTTACGCATCAACAAAGATGGAAGTGCACCCATTGACAATCCATTTTTCTCACCCGCAGCAAGCGAGCAGCGCAAAAGAATTTGGGCGTTTGGGTTGCGCAATCCGTACACATTCTCCATTCAACCCGTTACCGGGAAAATTTTTGTGAATGACGTAGGACAGAATGCATGGGAAGAAATCAATGACGCCTCTACGCCTGGAAGAAATTTCGGTTGGCCTACTACGGAAGGGCCCACGACCAATCCACTGTTTGCAACTCCGTTCTATGCTTATAGTCATACCAGCGGAACACCTACTGGGTGCGCCATTACAGGGGGAGGGTTTCTCAATGCATCCACTACCAATTATCCAGCCACCTATATCAATAAATTTTATTTTCAGGATTATTGTAGCAATTGGATTTACTACATCGACCCAATTCAAGCATCGACAACACCTATATTGTTTGGGGCAAATGTTGGCGGGACATCGCTCAGCATTATGACAGGTACCGATGGTAACTTATATTATTTAAGCCGTGCTGCGCAACGGTTGTACCGCATCAAGTACACGCCACCTACAGTGGCACCATCCATTGTTCAACAACCAACATCTAATTCGGTTAGCGTTGGTCAGCCCGCAAGTTTTTCCGTGGTGGCAAACGGTACGCCACTACTCACCTATCAATGGCAAAAGGGAGGCGTGAATATTCCGGGAGCAACTCAATCTACATTTAGTATTGCTCAAACACAACTGGCCGATGCCGGAAATTACCAAGTGATCGTGACCAATAGCGCCAATAGTGTTACCAGCAACACGGTTGTTCTTACTGTCACCGCGCCCAACCAAAAGCCAATAGCCACCATTTTGACACCCGCAAAAAATACACTTTATACTGCGGGTACGTCCATTATTTTTTCGGGACTAGGCACTGATCCAGAGCAAGGCGATTTGCTCGCCAGCGCATTTAGCTGGCAAATTAATTTTCATCATGATACTCATTTTCACGATGAACCTCCCGTCACGGGCGTCAAGCAATCTTCGTTTACTATTCCAACTCTGGGGGAAACATCCGATAATGTTTGGTACCGTATTATTCTGGCCGTTCGAGATGCACAAGGCTTAGCTGGAAAGGACTCTGTAGATGTTTATCCGCGCAAAGCGAACATCACACTTGCAACAGAGCCACCCGGTCTGCAGGTTACGATGGATGGACAACCGTTTGCTTCACCTAAAACCGTAGTCAGTGTGCAAGGTATTTTACGAAACATTGGTGTGGTCTCGCCACAGCAATTCGAAAATAAAGAATACAAGTTTGAATCGTGGAAACACGGAGGCGGATCAGAGCATACGATCGCCACTCCATCCACAAATACCACCTACACCGCAGTGTTTTCTTTAGTGCTAGGTATAGAAAATCAATCTTCACCGCAGCCGTATCCTAACCCCGCCACCGATTGGATTTATTTTGATAAACTTGAGAAGTCGACCATTACTATTCAAGATGTGATGGGGCGTGCAATGGTGCTTTCGGTTACTCAAAATTCAACTCATGCCTCGGTGTTTGTAGGTGATCTGCCTGTGGGTTTATATGTGGTGGATGTTGGTGTTAATCAGAAGCAACGAATCGTAATTCATCGTTGAGCAAACTCTTTTAAAACTCCAGATATTTTTTCAGCTATCAATACGGGTGACATCTACTTTTACGTCAATATTTTGTTTGCCAGAACTGAAAATAATTCCTTTGATGGGAGCGACATCAAAATAATCTCTGCCGAAGGCCACAACAATATGGTTGGAAGAGGGAAGTAAATTATTGGTAGGATCAAACTCAACCCAACCAACTCCGGGAAAGTAAACCGCTACCCATGCGTGCGAGGCATCTGAACCCACTAGCTTTTCTTTTCCGGGTAGTGGAATGGTTTCAATGTAGCCACTGACATACCGAGCTGGCAAACCCATATTGCGTAGGCAGGCAATCATCAAATGGGCAAAATCTTGGCACACGCCTTTGCGGGAGATAACGACTTCCTCTACGGGTGTGTTGACGGTTGTGAAGCCCGGCTTGAATTCTATCGACTTAAAAATCTTTTGCATTAGCGCCTGGCAACTATTCCAAAGCGTAGCATCTTCAGGAAAACAATCCAGTGCAAAATTTTTGATTTGCTCGCTGTACGGAATATAGTTCGATGGCTCAGTGTATTGGATGATGTCGGCATAGAGTGCTCCTTGCGCAATGTTGGCAATGCTATTAACCCATCTAATGGATGATTGAATTGCCTTGGCGGGATTCAATCTGTTTTCAATATCAACGATGCTTTCAGAAATGATTTCTAACTGCGAATGCTCTTTGTAAATAGAGATGAACAATAACGTATTGCCAAAAAAATCGGTGCGATACGTAATCTCATCGGGTGTAGGCGTAATTTTGACATCCGAAGAAATGCATTTTTGCTCAGGCAAGTTGAGCGGCACCAAGCACAAGCGATTGTGCCCTGTGCTTACCACATCTTGATAAGTGTATTCAGTAATATGTTTGATAGCGTAGCGCATTATACTTCAAATTGAAATCCCTCTTTTCCACCCTGCTGCTGATACGATGAGTGACTAAAATAATGAGCACTTAGTTTAGCAGATAAACTCCAAATCTGTTTTTGTAAGGTAGTACAAAATTCATCAAAGGATTTTCGGTGACCCGTTTCTGGGTCGGCCTCTAGCAAAAGAGGAATATTCATCAATCGCACCTGACTATAACATTCAAACACCAACAACGAAATTTCATTGTCTCCAAGGCGACCGTCTTTTTGTGCCAGATTTTTAGAATACTTGAGCAACCCTTCTAGTTGTGAAAATATAGAAGTAGGATTTTGACTGTTGAGGAACAACAAATCTACCGTTGGAGCAACATCCAACGTAGTACGATACACCGACCGATAAGAAGAAAGATTTTGATTGCTAATCAACAATGCTTCTAGCAATTGAAACTGCGTACTTTCATCATATTGGTAAGATAGAACGGGTTTGTATTGACCAACCTCCATCAAAATTTCTTCCAGCAATTGCCCCATCCGATACATGGTGCGCCCATCGCTGCGATACATACTTTGGCGCGTCATCTCTGAAAAGGCAAGTAGCCCGCCTTGTAGTTGATAAAGCAATGAATTAATATATCGGATACCATCTTGTTCAACTGCTTCAATCCTTCTTCTGACATTTTCAATTTCATCAATAATTCGCCAGCTGTCGGTGGTCCAGCGGTCGCGTGCTGCGTACATCGTTTTCAACAGATTATTTAGTGTGAACAGAACACTACCCACTCGTTCGGGATTGCAAATCAATTGATGAATTTCGGGCAACGGGTTTTTCAGTTTCTGTTCATCATCCTCGATAAAGCCAGGATAGGTATCAGTAATTTCCGTTACCGTTCTTAACAATATTTTGATGTAATCAGATTCACTGCTCTCGTATGAATAATTTTTCTCTGTGAGTATTCGCAATACATTGCGGATAAAGCGCGTGGTGCGAATGACACGCTGTGTGTAACGACCGACCCAAAACAAATTTTCTGCCGCCCGGCTAGGCAACACTGCTTTCCGGTTCATATCGGGTGTGCGGTGTGGTGGAGCAACCTGTAAGTTTTTGTCCGTCAGCCCTTCTACCCAGGTATCTTTTGAGATTCCTCCATCTTGATTTGAAATCAGAAAACTTCCTTTTTCGGGCGAGCAGCGGGTGAGCCCGCCCTTCATCATTTGATACCCACCTTTGCTAGCAACTAAATATGAACGAAGAACAGTGAAGCGCGGCTCTAGTTTTTCTTTGTTGAACACAGGTGACGTGGAGAACGCCACTTCTTCTTGCCCAACATACTTAAAGGGTTCAAATTTTATTTTTCGAATCAGCTCTTCTTTTTGAGATTTGGAAAGGTGACTTCCCATTACCGTTTTAAAGCTGCTCATGCGCTCAATACCTTTGATCACAAGCGTATCGATGTGCTCGATCACGTAGTCCATTTCTTTTTTCTGGCCGCACCACCACGTGGCGATCATTGGGATGATGGGCTCTTCATTTAGAAAATGCTTGAACGCCCCGTGCATGAAAGCCATCAGTCCGGTATTTTCCAGGATGCTACTGCCCAATGGATTCACTACGGCTACGTTGCCTTTGCGTACGGCTTGCAATAATCCAGGAATGCCGAGTTGAGAATCTTCACGCAGCTCAAGCGGATCGCAGAAGGTGTCGTCCACTCTGCGCAAAATGATATCTACTTTTTCTAGGCCTTCTACCGTTTTGATCCACACAAAACTATCGCGCATGAGCAAGTCTTCTCCTTGCACCAATGTGATGCCGAGGTAGGAAGCAAGAAAGGCGTGTTCAAAATAGGTTTCGTTGCGCGGCCCGGGTGTGAGCAATACCATGCGGGGATTTTCTTTGCCTTGCGGGGCAATCTGAATCAGCGCGTGCATCATGCTGCTGAAAAAACTTCCGAGCTTTGCTACGTGATGGTTTTGAAATAATTCGGGGATCACGCGGCTCAGGGCATTTCTGTTTTCCAGTGCGTAGCCCATACCCGAGGGTGCCTGCGCCCGATCTTTGATCACCCATACTTTACCATCGGGTCCTCGCGAAAGATCGGCTGCGTAAATGGGCAATTGAAATTCGCCCGGCAGCTTAATCTGATCGCATGCGCGCAAAAACCCGGGATGTGCGTAGATCAGTTCGGCTGGGATGATTCCCTTTTTTAGTAGTACACGATCTCCATACAGGTCTTCTAAAATTTTATTTAGCACGTAGGCACGTTGCTTCATGCCGTTTTCTATGCTGCGCCACTCGTCACTAGCAATAACAAGCGGAATGGAATCCAACAGCCACGGTCGGTTCGTTCCGTTTGTGTCGCCATGCCAATTATAAGTTACACCGTTCTCTTGAAGAAGCTTCAATAATTCCTGTTCGCGCTTTTTTAATTCATCGCTTCCTAAATTTTCAATATTTGTGAGCAACTGTCGCCAATAGTATTTCGGTTCTTCGTTCTGACCAAAACACTCGTCCAACATTTTTTGGTTAGTGAGATAATCCGTAGTGAGGGCGTTGATAGAATTATTTTGAAAGATGTTATCCATGCTTAAATTTTTGATGAGAATGCTCCGTGGCATTCCAATTATTTTTTCTGTCTTAGGTCTAAAGTTCGTGGATATTCGGGACTAACTACTAATGGAGGAGGATCGAAATTTTTAGGAGCTTGATTGGGCTCCACATAGCGCGCAATGGTTCCATAACTTTCGGAAGGCGTAAACGCGCCTTGCGTATGACCTTGTGTCCAGAAGCGGCTGATCCTTCTTCCTTCTGCTTCGTAAGAATTTACTGGGAAGGTATCGTAGTTTCTACCACCCGGATGTGCGACATGGTAGGTGCATCCGCCAATGGCGCGATGGTTCCATGTGTCGATCACGTCAAAAACCAATGGCACATCTTTGCCCAACGTGGGGTGCAGCGCGGAGGGTGGTGTCCAAGCACGGTAGCGTACCCCTGCTACGTATTCTCCTTTCGTCAATGTGGCTTGCAAAGGAACGGGTGCACCGTTGCAAGTAATAAGGTAACGCTCGTGATTAAAGTTTTTCACTTTAATTTCTACGCGTTCAACGGATGAATCTACAAAACGCGCTGTTGCAGAACTCGAAGTTTCTTCTCCTAACACATGCCACGGCTCGATGCCCATGCGCATCAGCAGCTCCATGTCTTGCACATTAATTTTTCCGTATAGCGGAAATCGAAATTCAAAAAAAGTTTGCAGCCATTGCAGTTGAAAGGGATAGCCCGCTTCTTGCAAATCGTTTACCACTTCGGCCAAATCTTGTTCCACATAATGTGGCAGCATAAATTTATCATACAACTCCGTACCCCATCGCGTAAGTTTGTGTTTGTAAGGTGTCTTCCAAAACTTTGCCAATAAGCAGCGAATCAGCAATAGCTGTACAATGCACATGTGTTTATTGGGCGGCATATCGAAGCCCCGAAATTCCAACAACCCTAACCTTCCGGTAGAGCTATCAGGAGAATATAATTTATCAATACAAAATTCTGCCCGGTGCGTATTGCCCGTAATGTCGATCAATAAATTTCTGAAAATCCGATCCACCACCCAAAACGGAATGTCTCCGGTTTCAGGCAATTGACTGAAGGCAATTTCTAGTTCATATAGAATTTCTTGTCGACCCTCATCCACGCGTGGCGCCTGGCTGGTTGGCCCGACAAACGAAGAAGAAAAGAGATAAGATAGCCCAGGATGATGTTGCCAGTAGGTAATCAAACTTCTTAGTAAATCGGGTCTTCGTAGCAACGGACTATCTGATGGCTTGCTTCCTCCAATCGTAATATGGTTTCCACCGCCTGTGCCGGTATGTTTTCCATCAAGATTAAATTTTTCGGTGCTTAGCCTACTTAGGCGTGCTTGTTCAAACAGGAGATCGTAGTTATTCACCAACTCTTTCCAACTTTTGGCCGGATGGATGTTCACCTCCAGAACACCGGGATCAGGCGAAAGCGAAAGTTTGGTTACGCGGTTATCGTGTGGAGGCTCGTAGCCTTCTATCACTACTTTTAGATTGAGTTTTTCGGCAGCCTTTTCAATACAAGCTAGTAAATCGAAATAATGTTCCACATACGTAAGCGGGGGCATGAAGAAATAGATTTTACCATCGCGCACTTCAACACATAAAGCCGTCTTTATAGTATAGACTTCAAATGCAGGCTCGATTTTTTCTTTCTCTTCTTTTTTCTGTTTGGTGATAGTTTTTGGATTGTGTTTGTCTTCTATTTCTTCCTCATCAGGATAATGCTGTTGATAAAATTCTTCTGGCAAATCTTCCGCTGCTATGGGTTGGTTATAACGCAAATCTGCTTTTGAGTGAAAGTTTTCGAGCGGTGAAAGTTCTTCAAATGTACTTCGCTCAACTTTTCGTTGTGTTTTGGTTTCGTTGATATAGGCAAGCGATTTCAACGGCAAGCGCAAACCAATTGCCGAGTCGCCCGGTATCAAAATAAGACGATCGTTTCTAAATGGCCACGCGCATGAAATCCACCGGTTGTTCCAATGATTCCACTCCATAGGAATCACATACCCAACGGGATTACCCAACCCTTTTGTAAGTAGCTCAGCCAATTTTTGCCGCTCTAAGGGATCATTTAAGTTTGCTTTGTATGGATCGAGATTGACGGGCACTTTATTTTCTTCCCACAGAAAATAAAACGCATCTTCCATTGCCGGATGAATGTGACTTTCGGGAATATTTAAAAACTTAGTTAATTCTTGTGTTAGCCTTTTTGCATCATCAGCGGTGTAAGTTGATTTTGCCTCTCCGATATCCTGTAACGAATTGTTTTTCCAGATAGCCTTTCCATCATTTCGCCAGTAAGCCGAATATTGCCAGCGCGGCAGTGGCTCGCCCGGATACCATTTGCCTTGACCTTTATGAATATAACCCTTAGGTGCAAAAGCAGTTTTCAAACGCTGTATTAACTCCGCACCGAGTTTTCTCTTCTGTGGACCATCCGCAGCCGTGTTCCACTCTTTCGCTTCCATGTCATCAATAGAAACAAAAGTAGGTTCACCTCCCATCGTCAAACGCATATCGCCTCGTTGCAATTCTTCATCCACTTTATTTCCGAGTGCGATGATGGTCGCCCATTGTTCTTCGGTATACGGTTGCGTTACGCGCGGGTCTTCGTGCAGTCGCGCGATTTCATTTTTAAAACTAAAGGTTACTTCGCACACATCGGTAAGGCCGGTGACGGGCGCAGCACTCACGGAGTCGGGCGTGCAACAAAGAGGAATGTGTCCTTCGCCTGCAAACAATCCGGAAGTGGGATCAAGCCCAACCCAACCGGCTCCGGGGATAAAGACCTCTGCCCACGCATGGAGATCAGTAAAATCTTTTTCAGTGCCCGATGGGCCGTCCAGCGCTTTTACATCTGCCTTCAATTGAATGAGGTAGCCGGATGCAAAACGAGCGGCCAGCCCGAGATGACGAAGTATTTGAACGAGCAGCCAGCCTGAATCTCGGCACGAGCCACTCTTTAAATTCAATGTTTGCTCACACGTTTGAATGCCGGGTTCCAATCGCACGGTGTACTGTGTATTTTTCCAAACGAGTTGGTTCATCTCCACCAAAAAATCGATGATGCGTTTCTTTTTGGAGTTGTCAATTGATTTTACCCACGCTTGCAATAGTGGGCCGTTCTCACTGATTTCGAAATAGGGGAGTAGCTCTTTCTTCAGTTGATCATCATAGGTAAATGGAAAGTCGTCTGCATATTTTTCAACAAAAAAGTCAAACGGATTGATTACAATCATGTCGGCAATTACTTCTACTTCAAAATGTAGTTGAGTAGTCTTTGCAGGGAAAACTACCCGCGCTAGCATGTTGCCAAACGGGTCTTGCTGCCAGTTGATGAAATGATTTTCTGGTTTGATCTTGAGCGAGTACGAGAGAATAGGTGTGCGGCAGTGTGGCGCAGGTCGCAACCGAAACGTATGCGGAGACAGATTTACTGCGCGATCATACTCATAACTCATTTGATGACGGATCGCAACTTTGATGGACATGAGATGATCTTTTAAGATTGACTCATCAAGATAAAGGTTATTTTAGAAAATAACAGAGAAATGACCGACAGAAGCAGAATAAGTACTGGTTTAATCTTATGGACGGTAACTAAATCGAATGCGGTAGCCCTATTCCAAAAGGTAATTGATACCTAGACCGAATTTAGGATAAGAATAGTTACAAATTTTTATTCAGTTTTGTAGCAGATATTCACCCTAAGAAACGAAGGAAATGAAAAAACAAATTGTATTGGTATGGGCAGTAGTGGCTTGCTTGGTAGGATGCAATCCTAAAAAAACATCAGAGAATAACTCTTTAAAAGATTCGATAGCCGCTGCACCGGAGAAAGAAGAAGCGGCAACTATTCAAGTGCAGTATAAACCAGATTCGATCAAGGGAAGTATCAAATCACAAGCAATTGGAAAAATAGGCGATGTAGAAATTAAAATATCATATTACTCACCAGCTGTTCGGGGCAGAATTATTTGGGGTGGCTTGGTTCCGTTCGACAAAGTTTGGGTGACGGGCGCACATTCGTCCACGAGTATTGAGTTTAATCGCGATTTAGTGATTGGGGATAAAACTGTTCCCGCTGGCAAGTATGCATTCTTCAGTATTCCCGGCAAGGAAGACTGGACAATCATTCTAAATAAAAATTGGAGACAACATCTTACTGATCGATACGATGAAAAAGAAGATGTGGTTCGCATAAAAGTAAAACCTGAGACAGAAGATAAGAACCAAGAGCGACTACGCTATGTGGTTGAAGTAGATTCAAGCACAGCGGGAGAGATTGTAGTCTATTGGGAGAAGTTGGAGGTTTCGTTGGGGTTCAAACTGAAGTAGTATAATTTTTATGATAGGGGATTCATAAATCTCATCAATCTTCAAACTTGTTAGTCAT
This sequence comes from Cytophagales bacterium, assembly GCA_038250265.1. Classification (GTDB taxonomy): domain Bacteria; phylum Bacteroidota; class Bacteroidia; order Cytophagales; family Cyclobacteriaceae; genus ELB16-189. The sequence continues at coordinate 11,978 of JBBSCN010000075.1, forward strand.
GTTTACTCAGCATCGTATTAGGTACTTCTTGCGTAAGATCGTTGCGAACAACTATTGAAGCAGGGTCTACAATCCAGATTAGCCACAGCTGGAATAAACTACAAAATCAACTTGAGACCTTTAATAAAACGAAAGTCTTTGATGTTGAGGGTGTAGAGTTCACAGTTATGGGAGAGGGCAGCAGCGGCAATAAGCATATCGGGCACGCTAGGCCGATGGCTAAGGGCATAGGTTTCGCACAGTTGCGAAAAAATGGTATCAATGGGTTCGCTCAAGGCGAGCAAGCCGAACTTGTTAACAAAGCTCACATCGTTGACAAAGCTTTCTTTGTCTCTACTTCCCAAAAGAAATTCGTTGCGGGTAATGGTGGTAATGGTAAGGTTACGGGTTCCCAAAGCATCACACCGACTAATAACTTCACCATTCCTACGGACAATCTCAATCAAAATATTGGTATCAAGTATTACCATCAGCGCAAAGGCCAAGCAGTATTCCGTATTTCGGTAATGGATGGAAAAGAAGGATCAAAAGGGATATCGGCCCAAAATGCAGGATCATTTAACGTAGACGGCAACGACAAATTTGTCGATATTTCCTCAACTTCATTTATTACCACTTCTACCTGTTTACCAAATAAATGTGGCGGCAGAGAAATGGTATGGTCTTTTTCGGTAGGCACAATGAGTTGACGATACATGATGAAACTGGTTTTTGCAAAGATAAAAAAAATTGCTTACGCGTACTGATCAAAATTAGCAACCAACATACCAAAAACCGTGGATGTTTTTAATAGTAGAGATACACTACCAAAGATACTAAATTTATAAACTGAATAAGTTACCCATGAAACACTCCTTACTTCATTCAATTATTTTGAATGCTTGTTTACAGCAGTTTTGGTACTTTTAACGCTTTCCAGCGCAAGCGGTTTTTGCAAATAGAGTTGCCTCAAATGGTATTGCAAACCTATTTCCAGTTCAGAAAGGATAGTAAAGTCTAAAAAGACATCGCCAAGTAAACTCCATTGGTCCAACCGAAGCCATCTTGATTGGGATACTCGCCACCGCTGGCTTCTCCATGTTCGTTCCACACATCGTACTTCTCCGTCATCTTGCCGGTGGCTTTGTACACTTTTTGATTGATGGTAAGCCATCTATTTTTTCCTTCGTTGGCCAATTCATCCAATCCATAGTTTTTCAAACCACAATAGGTTATCCATTGTAGCGGTGCCCATCCGTTTGGCGCATCCCACTGTTGCCCACTTTTAATCAATGTGGTAGTGAAACCTCCATTTTTTAAAAACTCTTTTTTAAAAACCTCACTTACACCAAGTGCTTGAGTTGCGGTAGCCATTTCAAAAAATAATGGAAAGCTGGCTGCCAAAGAAAAAACTTCTTTTTGTTTTTGTGCAACAAAATCATAGTCAAAGAAAAATTTCTTTTCTTCGTTCCAACAGTATTTGAGCATTGTATTCTTTCGCTGCTGACTAAGTTGAAAATAGGTGGAGGCTTTTTGGTTGTCACCCACCACTCGATAGGCATCGGAAAGCACATTTTCCAAATGATAGAGTAAACAGTTTAAATCGATGGGTACAATCTCTGTAGTATGAATACTGCCAAAGTCTTTGGCCGATTTAAACCATCGGCAGCTAAAATCCCAGCCCGACTCCGCTGCTGCTCTGATATTTCTAAAAAGATCTTCTGGCTTTTGTTTTGAATGGTGCGATAGTTCTACGTCTTCTTTGTACGATTCGGGACGAGGTGTGTTATGGTCATCCCAATAGCGATTGAGGAGCGAACCATCGGGCATTTTTACTACACGCAAATGTGCCGCGGTGTTTAGCTCATCTTTTCCTTTCATCCAAAACTGATATTCTTTCTCGAGTGCCGGTAGGTATTTGTCTACTGTTTCTTTTTTATCTTCACTCACCAAGAGTTCAACCATCAGGGAAAAGAAAGGCGGCTGCGATCGACCGATGTAGTAGGTTCGGTTGCCATTTGGGATGTAGCCGATCTTTTCAATTAAGAAGACAAAGTTTGCTACCATTTCTTCGATCAAGTCGATGCGCTTTGAACACCGCAACCCTAACATGGTAAAATAGCTGTCCCAATAATAAATTTCACGAAAGCGACCCCCGGGTACCACATATGAATTGGGAAGTGGGATGAGCGAGCCAGTTTCATTTACTGGCAACCGGGTAAGTGTTTTCCACAATGAGGTGATATGATCTTCAATCGATTTG
>JBBSCN010000076.1:0-14105 GCA_038250265.1 Cytophagales bacterium
CATGGCCAACAATATAGTGGAACCGGAATTGGTCTTTCAATCTGCCAGAAAATTGCAGAAACGCATGATGGATTTATAGAGGCTGAGGGAGAAGAAGGCAAGGGCGCAGCCTTCAACATTTATTTTCCTGTGATTAAAAAAGTAGGTGGCGGTAAAGTGTCCGATGGGAGCCGTAGAAGATAAGAGAAACTTGTAGCAGTTTTTAACTCCGTGCGGAGTCTCCCGTTTGGGGACTCTGAAGGAAGGAATAGATGGAAAGTAGAAAAGCGGGGCAATAAATAAGTAAGCGGGGTTCCGAGGCCTAGACTCTGCGAAGAAAAACTAGCGATACTATAAAACAATCAAGCGCAAACTTCGACACATTTCCTACAAGCTTCTGCGCATCGTTTGCAATGGTCATGATGGGCCACATGTTTTTCACACTCGGCCGCGCAAGCTCTACAAACTTCAACGCATAGCTTACACACCGCTTCAGAATAGGAAGAGTTACGTGCGCAAAACTTAATGCACAAAGCACAAATGTCTGCGCAATCGCGGCAAAGTAAAATGCATGCTAGCATCGATGCGCTAGAAAGCCTTATGTTTTCGGTGAAGCAGATCTCGCAAGCGACTAGGCACTCTTGGCAAGCCGCAATACATTCTTTGGTGTCTTTCATATAGTACAGTCTAGTATAGATTGGGTTGTTCAAACGCAAGTAGCGAAAACGATGATGGAATTGGCTTACATAAAATTCATTAAATGTTACATATTCTGCCGATGCTGATTTTCACTCCATCGGCTTAACATGCTTCTTTCTGACGATATACTGCGAGTCGATCCAACATCCAACTGCCTTGTTGTGGATCTGCCATCTTCATCATTGTGATACCCAACGTACATAGCAAAAATGCTTGGTCGGACGGTGTGTAACGGTTGATCTCTTCCAAAAGATGAGCCTTTATTTCGTCTAACTCTTTTAATTGTAAACAATCTTTAATGATAGAATTGATCTCTCGGGTGGTGTAAGTGGGTTTTGTGTTTGTCATGTCGGCTAGGCGTAAATAGATTACATAGGTAGGTGCTTTTAGCCGCCAACTAGTTACATACCTATCGATCGATGTTACATAATTCACTTATTTCCCCAGCGGATTCAAAACCCGTGATTTTTGTAACTATCTGAATTCAATGTGTAATATTTTTCTAACCAAAGGCATTCATCTTTGAGGCCGCGAAGTCCCAAATAGTGTTGAGTAAATAGATTTTTATGAATAAATAATCAATGAACAATTATGGAAAAAATAACACGTAGAAAATTTGTTGAAGACAGTGCTAAGGCAACCGTGGCAACAGCCATCGGGACATCGCTCGTAACCAACGCTACAGGAGCTATCAGAAAGGGTGCTACCTATAAATTTTCACAAGAACCCATACGGTATGGCTACAATGCGCTAGAGCCAGCTATCGATGCGGTAACAATGGACATTCATTATAACAAGCATCATGCCGCCTACGTGAAAAATGTAAACGAGGCAATTATTGCGGAAAATTTGAACTATGCATCTGAGGCGGAGTTTTTTGCGAATGCTTCAAAGCTTTCGCCCAAAATTCGCAACAATAGTGGTGGCGTTTGGAATCATAATTTTTTCTGGAAGGCCATGAAGCCTGATGGTGGAAAGCCAAATGGTAAGGTTGCAGATAGCATAAATGGAGCCTTTGGTTCTTTGGAGAAGTTTAAAGAGCAATTTACCACCGCTTCGATGGCACGTTTTGGCTCGGGCTGGGCGTGGCTCGTTATCGATAACAAGAAATTGAAAATTGGTTCTACACCCAATCAAGATAATCCATTGATGGATCTTTCCGAATTAAAAGGCACTCCCTTATTGGGTCTTGACCTATGGGAACATGCCTACTATTTGAAATACCAAAACAAGCGAAACGAGTACATCGCCAATTGGTGGAATGTGGTTGACTGGGATGAAGTAGCGAAGCAAATGGCCTGACGAGTTACATCTTGTAAAAAATAATTTTGCTACTAACCTGCCTAACGCAGGCAGGTTCATGGTTAATACATTTTTAGAAGTCGAAAGTCTTGCGCTGAAAGCGCCTAATTTTAACTATTGATTGAGATCAATAAATTATATGAAAATATCCGACTATCCGAAAAGAATTCTACTAATCTACGGCATATCCATGGCGATGGCTATGATGGCATACTTTCTTATCTGCCATTTTCTTGGTGTTGCTCATCTTACCTATTTAAGATTGTTCAATCTTGCGATCTTAGCAGTAGGCGTCTATCTGGCAATGCGTCAATTTAAACTTGCGCATCAAGATAAGATCAATTTTTTTAGGGCGGTCGGGGTAGGCCTCGCCTCGGTCTTCATAGGGGTAACATTTTTTGTTTTACTTCTTTTTATTGTACTTACAATCGATCAACCTCTCTTTATCAAAGTAGTAGAGCATGAACCGCTGGGCGGAGTTCTAAACATTTACGTGACCAGTATGATAATATGGATACAGGGTATTTTCGCGGGTATCACTACCACCTTCATTGTTGTCAATTTTATCAAAACAGACGATCCTAGAGGGCAATGGTAAAAACTTATTATGTAGCGAAACGCCAATCCAGGCAAAATATAAAAAAAGAGAAAATAGAGCTTGTGAAGGCGGCAGACTTGAAATCCCTGTTATCAACTCGCTCCTTCCTATTTTCTTAAAAGTCTCGATAGTTGATTGCAGTGATCAGAAAAACATGCAATAATCTCACGTAGATCTGTAACCTATTTTTCTAGTTTAGTCGTGATCTTTGTTTATTAAAAAGGTTTGACTACACTCAGCTTGCTGCTGTCACTTTGGGTGATGTCCGCAAGTTCCGAAACTAACTCCCCAATTAATACTATGAAAGGTTTTACAAATAACATTGAAGAAAGCACACTCAATAACACCGATTATCGTCAGGTGTTGTACACATCCAAACACATGCAGTTGGTGCTAATGAGCCTGAAACCGCATGAAGAAATAGGTTCGGAAACACACAGCGACATAGATCAGTTTTTTCGCTTTGAAACAGGCAACGGAAAGTGTACGATCGATAGCACCGAATACGTTGTAAAGGCCGGTGACATTATCATTGTTCCGGCAGGTGCAACCCATAATGTTATAAACACAGATGATGTGTTAGAATTAAAACTCTACACCATCTACGCGCCACCCAATCACGAAGATAAACTAGTTAGGTCAACTAAGAAAGAAGCAGACACAAAAGGAATTCCATTTGATGGAAAAACAACTGAGTAAAAATTGATCTTGTTATCCAGAGCCATGAATGCCCATTTACACGTATTACTTAATCACTTTCCCATCATTATTCCAATACTATCATTGGTAGTACTACTGGCCGGGTTTACTTTCTGCACAATGATTATAAAAAGAACCACCTATTCTCTATTTATTTTGGGCGAGCTTTGTACATTTCCCGCATTTTTATCGGGGGAAAGTGCTGAAGAAGCAATTGAAAATATTCAAGGAATTGATGAGCCGTTAATAGAAGTGCACGAAGAGACTGCCGATGTATTAGCAATATTATCGTATGTGCTGGGAGGTATTGCATTGGCGAGTCTGCTTGCAAGTTGGAAAAGAAAATCTTATGCAAGTGGGTTATCTATTTTAACTGGTGTGTTCTGTTTAGTAGTCTTATTTTATGTAAAAAATACCGGTACTTCTGGTGGCGATATAAGGCATTCGGAAATAAGAAGCAATTCAACGGGGAGTAATCCAACAAACAAAGAAACACCGGTCGGTGATTAACATCGTTCGACAAATGAAGAACTTACTCGTTGCAATACTCTTTATCACCGCCCTACCGGGTTTCGGTCAACCAAATGAAATAAATTTTCAGGTAAGCTATAAAGGCAAAGTAATTGGCGTTGTTAAGGCAGTTGAGCAAACAACAGGCAGTAACGCCCACAAGGAGTTAAAAACAACTACCCACACCAAAGTATTGATTGTCACGTTACACGTTGAATCTGAAATTGACGCGCTGTACGAAAATGGATCATTAGTAAACGGAGTAGCCTATCGCCAAGCAAATCGCGGAAGCGAGAATATCCATTCTAAAATAACGAAAGTTGCGGATAAAAAATACCAAGTGCTGCGAAATAAAAAATTAACCACCCTTGAAGGAAAACGTATTGATTATTGTGTGGTAGATCTCTATTTTAGAGAGCCAAAAAATAGACTACTTGTGTTTTCCAATATGTACGGAGAATTCGTCAAAATTAAATTAATAGCCGAAGGGAAATACAAAGTGACTTCCCCGGACAAAAAAGTTTCAATTTATTCTTATAAAAATGGAAAACTGATAACCATTGATTTGGAAACGCCATTGGGCAAAGTGATTATCACTAGAAAGTGAAAGCGTTCAAAAACGGATTAGGTCATTTACGGCAAAGGCAAAATTTACTAATCTCAGTTCGTGCTGTATCTTTATCTGTTCACAAGTTGAACACAGTAATACTAAATAGTCTAAACAACATAATAAATCTGTAACAAATTGCTATGGTCGTGTAAACCTATACATTTAGGATTCAATTCATTTGCACTATAAATAAACTAAATAAATATTAAAATGGAAACAAAAGAAAAAACAACAGAAAAAAATTACGGATCACAGATTGACTCAACTGTAAAAACCATTGAGGATCATGTAGAAAAAAAATCGACCTCAGGTGTGGCAGGTGCAATCAACAAATGGATTGACGTTTTAGAAGACCATAAAGGTTTGAAAACGATAGCCTCCAACTTAAACAAATTAAAAGAAGCTGTTGAAAGTAAAGATTCTGAGAAAATAGTATCTCTGCTGGAAACGTTGGGTGAGCAAACTACGAAAGCTGCGGATGAAGCAGAGGGTGCAGAAGCAACCAAAATTAAACATTTGGGGAAAGCCCTGACCACCGCATCAAAAGCTATTGCTAAATTTGTTTAATGTGTTTTGAATCAAAAAGGAATTAGCCAGTTCCTTTTTGATTTTAATTCAAATTTCTCAAATTATTCGTTGTGACAACAAAAAAAAATTGTGTACTTCAGCAACTGAGAGACGCCTTCAGAGTTTCCATTTATTTCGCAGATTTAATTTAACCAGATTTGAAAACAGAACCCGAATACTTAGGCAGGTATCTTAAAACTAAAACGCCTCAAGTTTTATAGCCAAAAGATGTCTTTTTATGGCTTAGAGATTTTGCTAGCTTTGACTACTTCGTTTCGTGACGGTATGTAAAAAAATATGCTGTTGTCCTTCTCACCATCTAGTATTTATTGTGAATCAGCCGATATCCATATCGACCCATGGAAACCTGTTGACTACGCCATCATTACCCATGCGCACAGCGACCATGCAACAGCCGGGTGTAAGCACTATCTGGCGCACAAAGACTCGGAGAGTATTCTACGGTTACGGTTGGGCGAAACTATTTCGTTACAAACCGTAGCATATGGGGAAAAGATTTTTATCAAGGGCATTCAGTTTTCCCTACACCCTGCCGGGCATGTGATTGGCTCTGCCCAAATTAGGGTTGAACACAACGGTGAAGTGTGGGTGGCCGGTGGCGATTACAAAACCCAAGACGATCATTTCTGTAAGCCCTTCGAGCCAGTTGCCTGCCACACTTTTATCACGGAATCCACCTTTGGGCTGCCTGTTTACAAATGGCGGCCGCAACTGGAGGTAATGGACGAGATAAGAAATTGGTGGCACGAAAACCAACAACAAGGGAAGGCTTCTGTATTGATGGGCTATGCATTGGGTAAAATGCAACGGCTGATTAAAAATCTTCAACCATTCGAGCAACCTGTTTTCGCACATGGCGCTATCTTCAATGTAAACGAACGATTGCGTGCGGCAGGCTTTGACCTTCCCTCTATTCCCCTAGTTACTAACGACATTGATAAAAAACTATATCGCGGTGCGTTAATCTTCGCCACGCCCGCCTCGCTCAACACACCGTGGCTAAAAAGATTTGAGCCCTACTCCACCGGCTATTGTTCAGGTTGGATGGCCGTGCGCGGGGCAAAAAACAGCCGCGCGGTGGATCGTGGCTTTGTGTTATCCGATCATGCCGATTGGAACGAGCTGAACACAGCTGTGGCAGAGACTGGTGCAGAAAAAGTGTTCGTTACCCACGGATATACCGACACCTATGCGCAATGGCTGAATGAACAAGGTGTAGAAGCTGCGGAGGTTAAAACAAACTATGGCGGAGAAGAAGTAGCGGCAGAAGAAAAACAACCATGAAACAATTCACTCAACTTTTTCAGCAGCTCGATCGCACCAACAAAACAAATGAAAAAGTGGCGTTGCTAAAAAACTATTTTCTGTTGGCACCAGAAGAAGATAAAATTTGGGCGTTGGCGTTGTTCACAGGCAGGCGCCCACCGAGACCCATTAAGGCAGCCCAACTACAGAGCTGGGCGATGGAGCTGGCAGGTATTCCACTTTGGTTGTACCGCGAAAGTTATAATGCTGTGGGCGATATGGCCGAAACTATTTCGTTGCTTTTGCCCGTATCATCTTCGTCTTCTAATAAATCATTAAGTGAATGGTTTTATGCCCTAGCCGGAATAACGAAAGCTGATGAGGCAACAAAGAAGGATTTTATTTTAGCTGCGTGGCATCAACTCTCACCTTTCGAAACATTTGTATTTAATAAGTTGATGATGGGCAGCTTTCGCATTGGGGTATCTCAAACGCTCGTGATACGATCGATAGGAGAAGCTACCAATCAAGAGGCTGCACTAATTACCCATCGGGTAATGGGCCAGTGGAACCCTTTTACAATTTCTTTCAACGAATTAATTCACTCGGAGAATGCAAGCGATCAAGTGTCGAAGCCTTATCCGTTTTATCTTGCTTACGCTATCGAGGGAACGGTGGAAGAGTTGGGAAAAGAAGAAGAGTGGTTTACCGAATGGAAATGGGACGGCATCCGCGCGCAAATTATCTTTCGACAAAATCAACTTTACATTTGGTCGAGAGGCGAAGAGCTGGTGACAGATAAATTTCCTGAGCTGCAAGAATTTACGCATCAGTTACCAGATGGGACTGTGCTCGATGGGGAAATCGTCTGTTTCCGCAATGGCAAGCCAATGCCCTTCAATGTACTTCAAACCCGGATCGGAAGAAAAAACGTGACGAAGAAAATCCTGCAAGAAGCTCCCGTTGTATTTATTGCATACGACATACTGGAGTATAATTATAAAGATGTGCGCACAGAGCCCCAAGCGAAAAGAAGGATGTTGCTCACAGAAATTTTCAGTCAAGCACAAAATCTACCCGTTTTCTATTTATCGGAATTAATTGAGTTCAACTCCTGGGACGATTTGAGGCAACTGCATGCGCTTTCGCGTGAACATGTTGCTGAAGGTTTTATGATCAAACGAAAAGAAGCAGCCTACCAAACAGGACGTAAGAAAGGCGATTGGTGGAAATGGAAGGTTGATCCGTTAAGCATTGATGCCGTTTTGATTTATGCGCAAAAAGGACACGGACGAAGAGCGGAGTTTTACAGCGACTACACTTTTGCCGTTTGGGATAACGATAAACTTGTTCCATTTGCCAAGGCGTATTCTGGGCTTACAGATGCCGAAATAAAAGAAGTAGATAGATTTGTGAAACAAAATACGTTGGAAAAATTCGGACCCGTACGTACGGTAAAGCCAACATTGGTTTTCGAAATCGGCTTTGAAGGCATTGCTGTTTCACCACGGCATAAATCCGGAATTGCCGTGCGCTTCCCCCGCATGCTGCATTGGAGAAAAGATAAACCAGTAGAAGAAGCTGACACCCTTGAGAATCTGAAAAAAATACTGGACTCGTACAAGTAAATCAGCGTGGCTTCTTGTTTCCGTTTCTCTACACATGTAGAAATAGTTTATCGGATTCGTTTCATCCTGTTCCTACCCTAAGGCATCTTTTTTTAAATATTTCTAATCGAAAGCGATCTGATTAGTATGGGATACTTTTTGTGACCCAAATCTTTGAAATAATTATACTATGAAACAGTCAACTAAAAATGAAAGTGGCGATATTCAAAATCTATCTGAACAAGAAGCAATTGAAAAATGTAAGTTACTGGTAGACCATAACACGGTATGTCTCTTCACTACCAACTTATCCAAACTACCGCTCACCACAAGGCCGATGAGTGCACAAAAGGTGTGTGACGAAGGAAACTTTTGGTTCTTGAGCGATAAGTATAGCAATAAGAACGAAGAAATTGCAGCAGATTCAAGAGTTCAACTATTCTTTTCAAATACATCTGATTATGAGTTTTTGTCTGTCTATGGAATGGCGACTATCTCTGATGATCAGGAAAAGATAAATGAACTTTGGACACCGATCGCCAAAGCTTGGTTTACGGAAGGAAAGGAAGATCCAAGAATATCCGTGATTAAAATTACCCCTGAAGAAGGTTTCTATTGGGATACAAAAAACGGAAAACTTATTTCCATGTTCAAGTTTCTAGCATCTGCTGTAATCGGCAAAACCCTGAGCGAAGGTGTAGAGGGAACGCATACAGTGTAGCACCAAAGTCACAAAGAATGACAGACCGGAAACGAACTACTTAGGCACACAATTAGGTACTTTTTTTCCTCCTTTTGTTTTTGACCCAATTTTTTTATATCCCTTCCAGCAAGGGTTCGCAGTTTTTTTAGCCGCTGATTTTGTCTTGGTTGCCATTTATTGAATTGGAAAATGTTTCGTTAAATTATTATATTTTTTGATCTTCAAAATAAATTTGGCCAACACGAAAAGTATGAACTCTTCCCGTTTTACAAACCGCACTGGTCTACATGTCCGTTCGCGGCATTGCACCCTTACTAGCCACTGATTAAAACGCTCAATTAAATATATCATGCCTTATTCTATTTGCAGTTTTGGTCTGTCAGCTTAAGCTTGGATGTATCCAATCCACGTATTTGAAGCCGGGTAATTACTTTTTTATAGGTTTCAATATCTAACTGACTGGTTCTAGAAAGAATCCATAAATATTTTCTGTTTGGGTGGCTGACCACCGCATAGCTGTAATCGTCTGCCAAATCGATAATCCAATATTTGCCGGTAAACGGCCAAAAGAATTGTACTTTCAATTTTGCATTGTTAGAATTTTTTTCGACAAATGCTTTTGCTTTTGCCACTTTTTCCGCTCCGTTTACACTTCCTTTTTTACATCGGTTCACTACTTCTACATACCCTTTTTTGTTAACGGCATACTCGGCAGTTGTACAATGACAATCTTTTTGAAACCTTTGAGGAAACGAAGCTATCTCATACCATTTTCCGGAGTACTTATTTAAGTCAACCGATGAAACAGCCTGTAGAGGTTGAGAATAGGAAATTAACGGTAAGAGGAGGGTTAAAAAAACTGAAACGCCAAAAGTATTTCGTATAGAATTATTCATTACTATTATTTTTTCGTTGCACTCACCCGCCAAGCACTTGATTTATAAATTTTTTTGCATTAAATATTGAATTTCTAATCCTTAGAATCGCCTTCTTCTTGAAATACTTGATGGACAGTAGCACTCTCTTGTTCCCCTACCCATTGAATGGCAGTGTCCAATTCATCGTGTTCAAAGGCCCTAAATTCTCCAGGAACTACTTTGGTTAATATTGCCGTTAAATTTTTAATGCCGTCCGAATCAGAGACGATAGCCGCCCTATTCCATTTGTTTAGATTATTTAAACCCAGCATAGCGTCCTTCATCCAAGCACCAATCGTGAAATTTTTCAGCGGGGTATCAACTACTAGTAGGTAATTGAGTTTATCTATACGCTTCACTAATTCATCTACCGCGGGGAGAACAATTTTATCGAAGTCTTCTTTCGTCACCTCACTTGTGGCTCTGAATCCTACCATCGTGTTGGGTGTGTCTTTTAATTGTTGTATCATTTGGAATAAGAACTATTACTTGTTTAACATTAGCCACTATACTCTAAAAACGAATTTGCTCAGCGGGAACTTCACTATAAATGGGTTACAAACTCGCCTACCTTTTCGTTGGTCACTGTTAGAAAGTTGGAGAAATCACAGTGTTTTTGATGCCCATTATTCCAACCTGATATATGGTGAAAACCCACCGAGCTAAATTCATGTTAATACTTCTATATTATTTACTATTTATTGTGCACTCTTAACTCCAACTTGATTCTTCAAGATTACCTAACTCAAGCCTTTCTGCTCAGACAATTGCCTCACTTATCTTTTCTTCAACGCGATAATGGCTGAAATCTTGATTGGTAATAAAATCTAACAAGTCCGTGTTCAATTTCTCTCGCTCGGTATAAAATAATCCGTGGGGTGCGCCTTTATACACTAAGAATGTATTTTGAAAAATATCTTTTGCCGATTGCTTGCCAGTAGGTTCGATAGGGACAGTTTTATCTGTATCTCCATGAATAATTAGTGTGGGAACATTAATTAATCTCATTTCTTCCCTAAAATCTGTAGTGGCAAAAGCTCTAACACATTCTAATGTAGCCCTTGGTGAAGCTACCGCGCAGAGCGAGCGATAATATTCAAGTAAAGGGTTACTGATGGGTCTACTCAGATGAGAGACGCCAAAAAATATTTTTCCGAAATCTTCCAGAAAACCAATTCTATCCTGTTTCATTTTTTTCATCATGCCGTCAAATTCTTCCATTGGCACCCCTTCCGGGTTACTATCTGTTTTCAACATGTAAGGGGTTACAGATGAAATCAATACGACCTTCGCAACATCTTTTCCTCCATGCCTGCTGAAATACCGGACTACCTCACCACCTCCCATAGAAAACCCAACTAATGTGATGTCCTTCAGTTCAAGTTGGACTATCAACGCTTTTAAATCATCGGCGAGTGTATCATAGTTATACCCATCCCAAGGCTGAGAGGATTTCCCAAATCCGCGCCTATCATAGGTAATTACCCGATGCCCACTTTCAACCAAATTATCTATTTGATATTCCCACATTTCATTACTCAAGGGCCAACCATGTATGAGAATCACGGGTCTGCCTTTTCCATAATCGTTATAGTAAATTTTTACTACGTTCCCATGGTCACCTGTCCCGGTTTCTATGTAATTCATGTTGATCGATTAAATTTATTTAACATACCATTGAATCAATCTATATTACTGCTTGCTTTTACCAAAGCGGCTAATGATGAAAATCACAAGCCCAATAATCACCACCGCAAAAAATATCCCAACGCTTATCCCAACTTTGAATATTTCTCCAACGGCAGCGCAGCTCGTTGTTATAAAAAGAATTGGAAAGAATAAAATAATTCGCGGAAAGAGATTACTAACATATTTCATAGGTCCGAATTAAGAATTATAGTTAACTACACTGCCCTAATACAACCCAAATGATCACAAATACTATCACGGTGCCAAAACATCCTCCGCCCAATTTTTTTGCACCATAACCAGCCAAAAGGCCTTTGAAAATATTATTCATGATCGAATTACTAAAACTAAATGAATAGTCTATTTGCGATCGGTCAACTTATTTATCATCATCCATCTCCTCCTCCACTGCATCAATATTTATCGAATCAGAAATGTCCGATAGCTTTTTGTCAGCTTCCTTTTCTTCGGTAAGGGATTCATATAATAGGGAGGCAGCTTTGTCTTCACTCAACGCTTTTGCAAAGGCGCGCAGCGTGCCGTAAGTTGCAATTTCATAATGCTCTACTTTTTGTCCAGCCAAAATAATTCCCGCATCCCGAACCACTCCTTTTTTGGTAGCTTCCATTATTTCTTCAGCTTCTTTGGTAAGCCCTGCCATTGCCTCACATTTTTTGGCTATCGCTTTCGCGCCAATCGCAGAGAAAACATCTTCTAACCGTGTAACATGTTCTTTCGTTTCTGCCAAATGTCCTGTAAGGGCTTCCACCAGTTCGCTATTCGTAGCGTTTTTGATCATCTTAGGCAGTGCTTTCGTAAGCGCCTTCTCTGCCCAATAAATATCCTTTAGCTGATCTTCAAATAATTTACGCAGTCCTTGCGCGGCATCAGATTTGGCCTTCAGGGCGTTTGTACTACCGTTTTGTTTAGAAAGAGTTGCTGTATTTTTCATTTTCTTTATGTTTTAGTTGTCTGACTATAATTAAAAGCATCTCTAAAAACCTTTGTTTTCTTCACCTCGACCCTTTTCCTTCTCCATCCCAATAGCTATCGGGAAAGAAGGGTGAGCGGAGTTTTTAGAGATGCCCTTAATAGGTTTGGATAATTTAATTGCTACATTTTACTGCATTTCTCTTGGCAAATGCGAGAATGATTGAGATGTGCCCGAAGATCCGGTAACACGGAGCTTGCCCAATTGCGTATATCCTCGTCATTGGCTTCAGTAGATGCATTCTCGAATTTATCAATGGCATCTTTGTGACCATTCACCATCCTATCGCAATAGTCTTTATCAAAATCTTTTCCAGACTGCTTAGTCAATTTATTTTCGGCATCCTGTCCATCTTCAGTAAGGGATGTGGGTATGGTAATTTGCTTTTGTGCAGCAAGCGTTTTTAATTCATTTAGTGCCTTCGTATGCCCTGATTCCATTGATTTACCCAATTCCTTGACATCGGCCATTGTCCCTCTCAATTGTGCCAATTGCCCTAATTTAATTTGCTCCAAATTTATTGCTGCCGCGGCCACTAAAAACTCCGCATCGTTCTCTTTTGGACGGTCAAATTTTGCCTCGTTTTGATCTTCGGCTACCTCTTCGGTATCTTTAGATTTCGAATTATCACAGGAGGGTAAAAATGCCACCGCCATTAAAAATAGTGTAAATGATAGGACAGAAAACCTCTGGAACCCTGATTTTAGCGAATGCGTTATATTTTTCATTTTAGTATTGGTTAAATTTTTAGTTGTTAAACTGTGGTTGGTTTTTTTGATTAAATTCTGCTGCAAGGTGGAAGCATTCAACACAAAATATGTTACAGATTTTTATGAAAAAGTTACAAAAAACAAATATTTCAGGTAGAACCACAGGCAGGAGTGGAAAACAAATACTGTCGTTCAACAGCGTCTAATTAGCTAAATTCTCATATTTGATCTTTTACAGATAGTATGTAATTGGTATAAACTTTAGTTACAAATCGTAAAGATCGAAACCCTTTAGTTCGTTAAAATCTCCTTGACAATCCGCCACCAACACCAAATCGATTTTTATAACTTACGGTCAATAAAATATTTCTTACAAGAAAATACTGAAGGCTTACTGAACAGTCCTCGTCATCTTTAAAATTTCTATTACTAAAATCCAGGCTATTGAGATCATTTACAACAAAGAAATGATTCTGTTATTCATGATATTCCGAAAAGAATTATCTTGAGAGATCATGCCTTTCATATCCTCTTCGCCTTCCATTTGCATACGCCACTTAAAAAAGTTTGCGGTATTTTTTTAGCGTGACTTTCTGTTATGGCTAATTCTTCTCCCCATTTACAGAAAGTAATTTATAACTAGCTTCGCCTTTCCACGGGCAGGAGGTGGGTTTTGCCTAGTTTCAAAAATATTTTATGACCACTATAATGTTATAAATGATGAATTCCTTCCACCTCAATGGTGTTGTCGCTTTCAGCTATAATTTCGTTGTTCCAAATTGCTTTCATATTATGGTTTGGTTAAAGATTCTAACATAGTGGGAATTAATTCTGAAACAGTGGGGTGAGGCAATACAGTGTCTCTTACCACTTCATAACTTGCATCTGCATACATCATATTTATAAAACTACTAATGACTTCATCGCCACCAACGCCTAAAACGGTGGCTCCTAGTATTTTTTTAGTTTCCGCGTCAACCACTACACTCATATAGCCGTAGGTTTCACCTTTTTCTTTGGCCCTAGAAATTTTGCTAAATGGCCGATGACCAACCAAAATATTTAATCCCTTTTCCTTTGCCTCTTTCATGGTAATACCCACTCTGCCAAGTGGCGGATCTACAAACAAGCCGTAGGTTAAAATTCGATCAGAAACTTTTCGGTTTTTTCCCTCAAATTTATTTTCTGCAATGATTTCATAATCATTATATGCTGTATGGGTAAATGCTCCTTTGCCGTTGCAATCCCCTAGCGCATA
>JBBSCN010000077.1:0-13317 GCA_038250265.1 Cytophagales bacterium
AAATAAAGTGGAGAAATAATGAAACGGAATTTGCAGCTTGGTGCGAAGGAAAGACGGGCTACCCCATTGTCGATGCGGGTATGCGTGAACTCAATACTACTGGGTTTATGCACAATCGCGTGCGTATGATTGTGGCCAGTTTCTTGACCAAACATTTATTGATCGACTGGCGATGGGGTGAGGCTTACTTCGCTAAAAAATTACTGGACTTCGACTTAGCCGCTAACAATGGCGGCTGGCAATGGGCGGCCAGTTCGGGCTGCGATGCGGCTCCTTACTTTCGTGTGTTCAATCCTGAATTACAAACAGAAAAATTCGATCCGAAGTTAGAATACATCAAAAAATGGGTATCAGAGTTTGGAACGGCTAGTTATCCCAAACCAATTGTGGAGCATAAGTTTGCGAGAGAGCGAGTGTTGAAAACTTACAAAGAAGCATTGGGTGAAAAAAAAATCTAGCGAAAATTTAAGCAATTCATGAGTATCCTACAAATCCTAAAACCCATTCACATCATCGCAGGTAGCCTAACATTGATTAGTGGCCTTATTGCCATGACAGCTACGAAAGGGCAAACTACTCACCGAACTGCTGGTAAGGTATTTTTCTGGTCAATGACCGTTACCACATTGTTGGGATTGAATGCGGGAATTTTCAGACCTGAACTTCACATTTTTATTCCCATAGCCATCATTAGTTTCTATCAAGCAGCCTCGGGCTACAGAATCTTGTTTATAAAAACACTTCACAAAGAACAAAAACCTGCTTGGGTAGATTGGGCTTTGTCGATTGGAATGTTTGTGACATCAAACGTATTTATCTTTTTAGGTATAATTAACTTAGATACCGATCTCTTCTTTTCGATAGTGCTTTTTGCCTTCTCCACTATAGGATTGTATTGCACAGGTGTTGATTTTTATAACTATGTAAAAAGACCAAGCAATAAATACTATTGGCTCTTCATCCATATTTTCAGAATGTCGCACGGATTTATTGCAGCGATTACTGCCTTTCTGGTCAACAACTCAAAATTATTTCCTTTTCTACCTCAAGTTCTATTGCTCATCCTTCCTATCGCTATTGGTCAACCCCTCATCAGCCTAACGATTTGGAATTACAATCGAAAAGCAGCCAAAACTAAACCATTAGCAGAAAGGGTGCAGCTTGACAATACCTTCATAGTCTAAAACCAAATTGTTTGGATTGCCAAAGAGCGCGTGTTGAAGACTAATAAGGATGCATTGCAATAATCTTTCGTTCCTACTTTTAGCATACACAGTGGCTGCAAACATTTTAACAAATAATGGTTTCTCAAAATATGGCAAACATTTTAACCGTAGGTTCCTCCTAAAGGCATCTTATATCAAGCATCTTCTCTCGCCTCGCGGACGATGCTTTCAAAATGTTCAATTTTTCACCTCTTGAGTTAGGTTAGTGGATGTAGTGTAAAATTAGAGATTCAAATTAAGGCGGGTATCAATTATGCGTACCGTCCTGAAGGCGGGAGATGATACTTGACATACAGTTCATGCCTGGCGATCCATTCACGCAGTCTATCTTAAACAAAATCACCTGATATTGGTTTTAATCGTATGGCAAACATTTTAATCGTAGGAGCCTCTTCTGGCATTGGTTCGGCTTTGGCAAAACAGCTAATTGCGTCTGGCCATCAGGTAGTTGGAACCTTTAACAAAACCACTCAACCCGCTTTAGGTTTTGCAGCGTACCAGTCGCTTAATGTGTTGGATGACAGTTTAGACCTAAGTTTTGTACCCGATACATTGGATGGGGTGGTTTATTGCCCGGGTGCTGTGAATTTAAAACCTTTTGCTCGCTTTAAGCCCGAAGACTTTATTTCTGACTACCAATTGCAATTAGTCGGGGCGGTTAAGGTAATCCAAGCGTGTTTGCCAAAATTAAAAAATGCCGTTAGCCCATCAATCGTGTTATTTTCTACAATTGCGGTGCAGACAGGATTTAATTTTCATTCGTTAGTGGCCTCTTCCAAGGGAGCAGTGGAAGGACTGACCAAAGCACTAGCAGCTGAGTTTGCGCCCAAGATCAGAGTTAACTGTATTGCTCCCTCCATTACTGACACTCCACTTGCCGGAACTCTTCTGAACACAGAAGAAAAGAAAGAAGCGAATGCGCAACGCCATCCACTCAAGAAAATAGGCAAGCCTGAAGACTTGGCCAACCTTGCAGAATTTTTATTATCTGAAAAATCAAGTTGGATCACCGGGCAAGTACTTCATGCTGATGGCGGCATGTCGAGCTTAAAAGTGTAGTTAGCAATGAAGCGCCCCTGGAATCTCGCGAACATTCCGGTGTATAGTTTGGCCACCTATGATGGCGGGCAAGTGAATATGAATATTTGCACATACGTCTCAGCCGTGAGTATGTCACCCAAAAGATATATGGTAGCCATATATCACAATACGCAATCACTTAATAACATTGAGCAAAGTGATACAGCAGTTCTTCAACTATTAGGCAAACAGCACCTCGGGCTAGTTAATGTATTGGGCAAGAAAAGCGGAAAAAATTATAACAAAGAAAAGTATCTTACCAAAAGGAAACAACTCGAAATCTGGGATGACAAGCTTGTTCTATCCAATTGCGCAGCCTGGGTAAAACTAGAAAAACGATGGGCGAAAGAGGCGGGAGATCATACTATTTTCTTGTTTGACGTAAATGGATTCAAAACCAATCACAACAATCTATTAATGCTAGACGATTTAAGAGAAAATAAATTGGTTCGCATCTAGGTATGAAAATGCAGAAAAAGCAAAATCTGCCAAGTAAAACCTGCGTGGTCTGTGCACGGCCCTTTGCATGGCGCAAGAAGTGGGAAAAAGTATGGGATGAAGTAAAGTATTGCAGCGATAGATGCCGGATGAATAAATCAAAGAACTGAGATGAGTGCCGCCTCCATTATTTTTCCACATCAACTATTTGAAAAAAATCCTGTACTTAAAAAGAGTCAGCCTGTTTATTTAGTTGAAGAACCGCTCTTCTTCACTCACTATAAGTTTCACAAACAGAAACTTGTCTTTCATCGTGCTAGTATGAGGGCGTATCAGGATTTTTTGAAAGATAAAGGATATGAAGTAACCTACATTGAGGTTAAAGATAAAAAAGCTGATATCCGAAAGTTACTTGTCCATTTAAAAGAGAAAGGTGTTGATGAAATCCATTATTGCGATACTGTTGATAATTGGTTGGAGAAAAGAATCACGCAGCAAGCAAAATCTTGTCAGTTAGAAAAAGTCTGGCATGACTCTCCATTATTCTTGCTGAACAATGAGCAGGTGGACGGATACTTCTCTGGAAAGAAAAGATTTTACCAAACAGATTTTTATAAACATCAGCGCACGCATTTTAAAATATTAGTGGATGATAAATTACAGCCAGAAGGCGGTAAATGGACATTCGATACCGAGAACCGATTAAAATATCCGAAAAACAAAAAGCCCCCCACCGTACAATTTCCTACACAGAACAACTATTGGAAAGAGGCCATCGAATATGTGGACAAAAACTTTGCTGATCACTATGGCGAAATAAATAACTCGTTTATCTACCCAACCACCTTTGCTGAAAGTCGTGCGTGGCTTAAGCAATTTCTAAAAAATCGCTTTGAAGAATTTGGCGCTTACGAAGACGCGTTAGTTATCAACGAAAGTATCTTGCACCACAGCGTATTGACGCCTATGTTGAATGTGGGTTTGCTGACACCCAAAGAAATTATTGACGAAGCCGTTGCCTTCACCAACAAAAACAACATTCCAATAAACTCCTGCGAAGGATTTGTTCGCCAGATCTTAGGGTGGCGTGAATTTATTAGAGGCGTGTACATACACAAAGGGCCCCAAGAACGTACAACTAACTATTGGAAGTTTACTCGAAAGATCCCAGAATCGTTTTGGAATGGAACTACGGGGATATTGCCTATAGATAGTACTATTAAAAAAGTGTTGGCCACTGGCTATTGCCATCACATCGAGCGGTTGATGGTGATGGGAAATTTTATGCTGCTCTGCGAGTTTGACCCCGATGAAGTTTACAAATGGTTTATGGAACTGTTCATCGATTCTTACGATTGGGTGATGGTGCCTAACGTGTATGGCATGAGTCAGTTTGCCGATGGCGGACTGATGGCCACCAAGCCCTATATCAGCGGAAGCAATTACCTAATGAAAATGGGCGATTACCAAAAAGGTGACTGGCAACCGACATGGGACGGGCTATTCTGGCGATTCATGCACACGCATCGCGATTTCTTTTTGAAAAATCCGAGATTGGGAATGTTGGTGAAAACGTTTGATAAAATGCCTGCTGAAAAGCAGCAGGTACACATCCAGCGTGCAGAAGAGTTTTTAAAACAGCTATCGCACAACTAGGTGAGTAATCAACGTATAAATATTGTTTGGTTCAAAAGAGATTTGCGCTTAATTGACCATCAGCCTTTGCTCCGAGCGCGTGAAAGTGATCTTCCTACTCTCCTGATCTATTTCTATGAACCCTCGGTAATGAGTTTTGCCGATAGTGATGAACGACATTGGCGATTTGTCCAGCAGTCACTCACTGAGTTGAATAAGACACTTGCTGAGTGGGGTCATCATATCTATACGGTTCATGGAGAAGCGTTGGCTGCCTTCCGGAAATTGGCGGAGGTATTTGAAGTCAAAACCATCTTCTCGCATGAGGAGATAGGGAATAATTTGACGTATGCGCGCGACCGATCCGTAGCTACCTTTTGTAAGGAAAAAAATATCATGTGGAAAGAGTCCCCCACGAATGGAGTCGTTAGGGGACTTAGCAACCGGAAATTATTCAGCCAAAATTGGATGCGCACCATGAGCTCACCGCTTTATTCGGTGGACTTGAAGAATCTAACTAGCATTCACTTACCTGTTGATTTATTGCCATCTTACACCACTCTGTTTCAATCCAATCCTCAATTTCAACCGGGTGGTCCTGCAGCTGCAAATCAGTATTTGTTAAGTTTTCTGTATCAACGCAAATCCAACTATAACAAACACATTTCAAAGCCGGAAGAAAGCCGCAAAAGTTGCAGTCGTCTGTCACCCTACTTGGCGTGGGGCAACCTTAGTATGAAACAGGTATATCAAGCTACTCTGGAAGCTATTTCAAAAACCGGTGATAAGAGAAATCTTCAATTTTTTGGCAATCGCCTCCATTGGCATTGCCACTTCATTCAAAAATTTGAAAGCGAATGTCGCCTAGAATTTGAAAACCTGAACGAGGGATTTAACGAAATTAGGAATAAAGCCGATGGCAATCTAGTGGCCGCTTGGGAGGCCGGCCGGACTGGTTACCCATTGGTTGATGCTTGCATTCAATGTGTTAAGAACACTGGCTATTTAAATTTTAGGATGCGGAGCTTATTAGTTTCTTTCTTCACTCATCATCTCTGGCAACCGTGGCAAGCTGGTGCTCACTTTCTAGCAAGACAGTTTCTAGATTATGAGCCCGGCATTCACTATCCGCAGTTTCAAATGCAGGCAGGCACCATGGGTGTAAACACAATCCGCATTTATAATCCAGTCAAACAGAGTATGGATCACGACCCGCAAGGAGCTTTTATTAAAAAATGGATACCAATATTGAGCCCAGTTCCTGCAACCCATATTCATCAACCATGGAAGATGACTGAGTTGGAGCAACAATTGTATCAAGTAAAAATTGGGAGCGACTATCCCTACCCCATAGTTTCCATTTCCGAAACTGCTCGGCATGCGAGGGAAAAGCTTTGGCAGACAAAAAAATCAAAAGAAGTACAAAAGGAAAATAGGCGGATTTTAAAACTTCATACAAACCGAAAAACGGAAAAGGAGAAAACACTTCAACTAGAATTATGAAAGAACCCCTACTCGAAACAGATATTGACCGCATCATTCAAATGGCGTGGGAGGACCGTACAACTTTTGAAGCCATTGAATTGCAATTTGGGTTGAAGCAAGCGGATGTGATTAAATTAATGCGAAGAGAATTGAAGCCCACCAGCTTTAAATCATGGCGCACCCGCACCAACGGCCAAACTACTAAGCACGCAAGTTTGAGGGGTGATGAGATTAATCGGTTTAAGTGTTCGAGGCAAAAAGCAATCTCTCGCAACAATATCAGTAAAAGGTGATTTAAATCAAGCATCACTTCCTGTTTCGAGGACGGTGAATTTCCTAGGATTTGAGAGAATACTTAATACGGGCACTTTTAACCTAATAAAATTAGCCATAAACAATAAAATGCTTTGTTTGTTAAATCAAGAAGAAAATAAAATAAGAACTGACTGTCGCGTATAAATAGTTACCCATTACCTTACTTGTCGCTATGAGCAAATACGAGAACATCCTCAATCTATTCTATTCAAAACTTCTTTCTGAGAAAGCAAAGAAAAGAAGCGAATTGGTTATCATTCTTGTTGCCATCTTCGGTTTCCTTCTCCACCTGTTACTAATTGGGTTAGTCCATTTTGATATTGTACAGCTCAATGATTATTCCGAATTGTTTAGGAATCCGTTGGTAGCCATTTATACGCCCTTCTCATTCATATTGATTTACGAGGTGTATTTACTTGTGTACTACCTCCCAAAGTCAATCAGTAAATATATTGGGAAGCAGTATGAAATCATTACGTTGATCGTAATCAGAAGAATTTACAACGACCTATCCCGGCTGGAATTTACCTCCGACTGGTTTAGAGTAAAAAGTGACTTACAATTTACATATGATATTATCGCAGCTATTATTTTGTTTTTTCTGATTTTTATTTTCTATCGGCTTAATGAAAAGAAAGAAGACGAGGAAAGGGGTCGTACATTATCGCTGGAAATGGTGAAGTTTATTAAAACAAAAAAGGTTATTGCTACCTGCTTAGTTCCTGTACTTGTTGTACTAGCTGTTTACAATTTAAGTCAGTGGGTGCATATAAACTTCTTTTCAATAGGCCGACTGGTAGATTCATTTAAAGATAGTAACAAGATATTTTTTGATGAATTTTTTACAGTATTGATCCTCGTTGATGTGCTGTTGCTTCTAATCTCCTTTTTACACACAGATAAATTCAATCAGGTGATCAGAAATTCGGGATTTATCATATCAACAATTTTGATAAAAATATCCTTTGGGATAGATGGTCTATTAAACACGATCTTAACAGTTGTGGCGGTATTGATCGGAGTAGCCATATTGAGCATCCACAATCAGTATGAGAAGCTAAATCGAACCACCAATAGCTAATTCCGGTTTTTAAACCAGTGTCCGTACTTTAGTCATTTGTGCTTACCAATATCTCTCGAAATGGGGCATTTAAAGCCAACTGCGTTATTACAAAATTACTGTAAAACACATTCAGCTATTAGTTGTTTTACAAGTGATGTCATTTATTTCATTCCCTACCGACTTTCATTCTATTCTCCAGCGGATAGAAGAAATCGACCCGATTCAATATGGGAAGACGCGAAACTTTGTTGATGGAGCCGTTACCTATTTGTCTCCTTACATTTCAAGAGGGGTAATCAGTGTAAAGCAAATTCAAGAATCGGTTCTTCGTAAAGGGTATCATCGAGGAAATAGTGAAAAGTTCTTGCAAGAATTAGCTTGGCGCGAATATTTTCAACGGGTGTGGCAAGCCAAAGGTGACGAATTGTTGAGCGATATGAAGCAGCCACAGGCCAACATACTGCATTACGAAATGATCGATTCGATTGAACAAGCAAAAACTGGCATTACTTCCATTGATGATTTGATTATTGAATTTTATGAAACGGGCTACCTGCACAATCATGTGCGCATGTATGTGGCCAGTATGGCTTGCAATATCGGTGGTGCACATTGGTCTACTCCGTCACAATGGATGTATTATCATTTGCTAGATGGTGATGTCGCCAGCAACACATGTAGTTGGCAGTGGGTTGCTGGTGCCTTTTCGTCAAAAAAATACTATTGCAATCAAGAGAATATCAACCGCTATACCCACTCCTCCCAACATCATACATTTTTAGATAGGCCCGTGGAAGCCCTTTCAGAAATATCGGTTCCCGATCAGTTGAGAAATATAAGTAAACCATCATTCACATCAGATCTACCGAATGTAGCAACTCCTACTATCGATGTCACCAAGCCTACGTTGATTTACAACTCCTACAACTTAGATCCGCTGTGGCGAAAAGAAGAAGATGTAAACCGGGTGTTGCTCTTAGAGCCTTCTCACTTTCAAAAATTCCCTGTCGACAAAAAGGTATTGGACTTTGTATTACGTTTATCGGCCAATATTTCCGAAATTCACACCATGGTGGGCGAAGTAGCGGAACTTAAAGGAATGTATCAAGGCTCTGAGTTAGGGGATGCAGCGTTGATCTCTAAAGAACATCCCGCCTTTACGCATTACCCCGGCACTAAAGACAGTCGCGATTGGATATACCCAACTGTCACAGGCTACTATCCTTCTTTTTTTTCATTTTGGAAAAAATGTGAGAAGCAACTTCATCACTCAACAATATGAAAATCCTACTCACTGGTTCTACTGGCTACATTGGTCGAAGGTTGCTCCCCGTGTTGGTAGAAGCGGGTCATCACGTAGTCTGTTTGGTACGCGACCAACGCAGATTTGATTGGGATGATTTTTCAGAAGATTTTTTAAAACAGGTTTCGGTAGTGGAAGTTGATTTGAATGATGCTGATTCATTTAAGGAGCTTCCAGCCGATATTGACGTTGCATTCTACCTGGTACACTCGATGAGTTCTTCCAATGAGAACTTTACCGATTTAGAGGCGAGGTCGGCACAGAACTTTGTTCAACACATCGACAGAACTTCCTGCCAACAAATCATTTACTTGAGTGGAATTGTGAACGATGCCGATCTCTCCGATCATTTGCTTTCAAGAAAAAATGTAGAAGATCTATTGCGACAAGCGAAAGCACCTCTTACCGTTTTACGTGCTGCCATTATCATCGGCTCGGGCAGTGCCTCCTTTGAAATTATCCGCGACTTGGTAGAAAAACTTCCCGTGATGGTAGCCCCGAAGTGGCTGAAAACAAAATGTCAGCCGATTGGCATACGCAACGTGATTGAATACCTGAGTGGGATTATGCTTAAGCCCGCAGTTTATAATCAAACGTTTGACATTGGTGGAACGGAAATTCTCACGTACAAACAAATGCTGCTGGGCTTTGCCAAGGTGCGCGGATTAAAACGTTTCATTCTTACCGTTCCCGTATTGACGCCCAAACTTTCATCGCTTTGGCTGATGCTTGTCACCTCCACTACGTTCTCGCTGGCGCGGAATTTAGTGAGCAGCATGAAAAACGAAGTGGTGTGCAACGACAAAAGAATTTTAGACATCGTACCGATCCATTTGTTCAACTACACAGAAGCGTTGCAATTGGCCTTTGATAAAATTAGTCAGAAAAATGTAATCTCAAGTTGGAAAGATTCGATTTCACTGAGCACAATGCAAAAAAACTTCCTCGACTATGTACAAGTGCCAGAACATGGGGTGTTCACTGACAAGCGTTCTGTTTCATTCATCCGGGAAAAAGAAGAGGTGATCGAAAACATTTGGTCGATTGGCGGCAACCGCGGTTGGTATTTTGGCAATTGGATGTGGCGCATTCGCGGAGTGATGGACAAACTGGTAGGCGGTGTGGGATTGCGCAGAGGCAGGCGCAGCGATACTGATTTAAAGGCGGGGGATGCCTTGGACTTTTGGCGCGTGTTGGTGGCAGATAGACCCAATGGTAGATTATTGCTGTATGCCGAAATGAAATTACCGGGTGAAGCATGGCTCGAGTTTAAAATTAAAGAAGATGGCAGCAAAAAGATTTTGTATCAAACCGCTACCTATCGTCCGCTCGGTTTATGGGGACGATTGTACTGGTACTCGGTACTACCCTTTCACGGATTAATTTTTCCGAAGATGGCGAAGAGTATTGTGGATAGTTTAAATTAAATATTTTCTATGAAACAGGCCGTATCAAAAATGAATTGGAGTAACGAGTTGTTAGACCTACAACGTCAAGTAGGCGATGCAGCCGCAGATGACACAATCTCAAACATCTACAAAAAGAACCAACAAGCTGAATTCTACAAACTCTTCAGTTTGTCAGAGAAAGAAATTTCAAATTTAAAAAGCGATCATCCGGGCAAAGAGTTTTTACTGTCTCCAAAGCCAATACCTATTTGGTATGATGAAAGGAGAATTTTGAGCGGGCAAAGAGTTTTTGAAAACTATGCCATGCCCATCATGACGCTACTTGGATTAATGTCCCTACCCTATTGCTATGCAGCCTCGCCCGGCAACAAAGCACTTTACTTAACAGAAAAAATGCGCAAGTCGCCTGGAAAGCGATTGGCCGAGACGGGAGAATTTACTTTAACAGTTCAACAAAGTGGCAACTTAGAAGCCGGAAAAAGTGGCTTGTTTCAAATCAATAAAACTCGATTGATCCACGCGATGGCCAGATACTATTTGCAAAAAGGTACTTGGGACATTTCATGGGGAGTGCCCATCAATCAAGAAGATATGGCCGGCACCAACATGGCGTTTTCGTACGTGATCTTGCTGGGGCTGCAATTGTCGGGTCATGTTTTATCTGATCGAGAAAAAGAAGATTTTCTATTTGTGTGGAAATACATCGGCTATCAATTGGGAATTGATGAAACACTCTTGCCCAATAATTTTCAAGAGGCCCGACTACTTTCAGAAAAGATCAAAAAGAGAAATTTCAAAAAGACAGAGGAAGGAATTGTTCTCACCAAAGAGTTGGTCAACTATTACGAAAGCGTGTTGCCCAAGCCACAGGCGCTCTTCGCCTCCTCACAAATCCGCTATTTTTTAGGCAAAGAAGCATCTGCCATGATCGGCCTTGCCGAGGATTCTGTAAAAGATAAATTGGTTGGATTCACCAATAGCTACAAGGAACTTCAAAATCTATTCACACTGCCCAAAAATCAAATGAGTGAATTGATGGAAAATTACCAAGCGATGAAAGCGAAGGGTGGTAAGTCCAGTTAAATCCTACTTCGCGTCCATAGGCTCGCAAAGAGAACGAGGTGACTTAGCACGCATCGCCCCTTAGCCGAAGACGATGCTGAACCAAAGATGTTCCGCTTTAATTGATGTTTTAAATTTTTACAACCCAACTAGTTTTACCCGTGTCAGCTGAAATGCAAACGATGCGGTACTTGTTGGCAAAGTAAAAATTCTTTTCATCTGTAGCTGTTGTCGTTGTTTTGCCCTCATAGGAAAATAGTTCACCCTTCAGTAAAGATGAAATTTCAGAATCACGCTTCGTCCAAAGCAAATCACCATCAGGATTGAATCCATGGAGCATAAAGTAATCATGATTTAAATCTTGATAGCTTAATACAATAGCGATGCCTGCTTGTGTTGTGCCTACCAATTCCGGTTGAAATAAATTTTCATTCTTTGGCGTATATGAAGGGAAAGATGCCCGGCCTTCTTTCAATAGCGACTGGCTTTCTGTGGGATTTTCTTTTCGTTCGATGGGATCATAATAGAACGTTTTATCTTTTACTGTACGCATGGCAAAGGCATTATCACCATAGTCGATTTCCATAGAAAAAATTTTCTCACCGTGCTCTTCAGCGCGCGATTTTATTTGACCTTCAGTAAATACAGCTTCAACATCGCTAGTAGTGAGATCAATGGCCTGATAGTTAACTCCACGCATCATTATTTTGTTTCCGACAGCATAGAGTGGTTCAAGGCCTTCCAATCTGAATAGTTCAGTGCCAGTCTCCTTATTCAAAAAATAGGTTTTGTTCGTATAAATGGATTCCAATACTTGGTCAACAGGTCTTTCACGAACGGTTTCAACAACCCCATGCACAACAACAGTATTTTGATGCACATTCAACGAATTGGCGAAGCTGATATCCTCAACCCTATTTGTTATGATAAGGACGATAAAAAGTACTAGTGGGGCTAAGCCCGGCAACCAATAAAAACTCTTCAAACTTTTCTCAAAACCATATTTAGTGGGGTGCTTCCGGATCAGGTTAATAAGGAATAAGGAGCCGGCTCCGCAGATGGCAAATATTATCAAATACGCCAGATTGCTTTTGAGAAAAATTATCATCGAGCAAAGTGTTAAATCAATCCTAGTTGCTATTTACCAAAATTAATTCGATCCACCACTTGGGTATTGGAGAATTTGGCAAGGACCGTGGGACAATCTGTGTACTTTAATCTTTATGTCAAGCATCGTCTCCCGCCTCGGGGACGATGCGCCAACAAAAAGTCATAATCGAGTCTGCACACGCGGCAGGGATTGCAGTGGAAATCCCACGCGCCTCGCGTGGATTGAAACGAAAAGCCCGGTGGCGCGCCTCGCGACAGCCGCCCAGAATCTTCAATAAAAAATCCTTTTTCATGCGTATCGTCACCGAGGCGGGAGACGATACTTGACACAAATGTCAGGGAAGATCGGCACCGATGCCGCACCCGCAGAGAAATCGATTGAACGTGTTTTAAAAATCAACCGCAACAAAGATGTAGTATATGCGGCCGATGCGGCATTGCAGATGATTAAGTAATACTGTTGGGAACCCTTTAGCGTTAAAAGTGTTTAACTAACATGAAGATATATAATCTCAAACGCACTCAGGTTTTGCCCATTTCATTACAAGAGGCTTGGGAGTTCTTCTCTACGCCCAAGAATCTTTCCAAGATCACCCCGGAAGAGATGGGCTTTAAGATTTTGTACATTTCTGGAGGCGACAAGGCCTATGCAGGGCAGATCATTCGCTATCATGTCAGTATTTTGCCGGGTATTAAGGTGCATTGGGTAACGGAGATCACCCAAGTAAAGGAGCCATCGCATTTCATAGATGAGCAACGGTTTGGCCCGTATGCACTTTGGCACCACCAACATCATTTTAAAGAAGTGCCGGGCGGAGTGGAGATGACGGATGAAGTAAACTACGCTATTCCAATGGGAATTCTCGGGCAGATGGCGCATGCCATCTTTGTTGGCAAAGAGGTAAAACGTATTTTTGAGCATCGGTACAAGGTGTTGGAAGAGTATTTTAAGAAATAGATGGATTTGATCACGTTTTTAGTTTGTTCACTGATCTGTGTCGGCACGTTTCTATTTATGGAAGGCGTGGCGTGGTTTACTCACAAGTATGTAATGCACGGTTTTCTGTGGACATGGCATCAATCGCACCACAGCGTACACAACCACGCGCTGGAGCGAAATGATTTGTTTGCACTCGTATTTAGTATACCCTCCATCGCGTTGATTGTTGTCTCTACATCAATTTACCCAAG